>CALVNR010000001.1 GCA_944349905.1 uncultured Clostridia bacterium
CTTTTAATCAAGGGGTCCCGGGTTCGAGCCCCGGGTAGGCCACCAAAAACACCGTATTAGGTGTTTTTTTGTTTTATAAATTAATAAATAAAACTTCTTTACAAATTAATATTTTTTTGTTATAATCATAATGCACTGTTCAAAATATAAAAAAATATAATTTAGATTTGCGGATATGGCGGAATGGCAGACGCGCTGGATTTAGGTTCCAGTCCGAAAGGGTGCAGGTTCAACTCCTGTTATCCGCACCAATTTAAATAAAAGGAAGCGAAATTGCTTTCTTTTTTTGTTTTTTATTATGTTTTTGTTTATTAAATTTTATGTTTTGTGTTATTATATCTTAGAGGTTTTTATGATTAAAGTTAAAAATAAAAAAGATTCTATTGAAAAAGTTAAAGAACTTGGACTTAATTATTTTCCACAAGAAGTTTTTTCTGTTGAAGATAAAGAAGGTATTGAAAATTTTGTAAAAAAATATAATGCAGATGAATATGTTTTAAGAAATACAGAAAAAGCAAAAGCAAAATTTGTTTATGTAAATGATTTAGAAGATATTTATAAAAACTTAAAAAATTTTCAAAAGAACGTAACTATTGCAGTTTCTTATCGTCCTTATAAAGAAGATTTGATTTTGGTTGGAGATATAAAAGTTATAAGAAATTATAATGGAGATGTTGTTGATATTACAGCAAGAGATGATGAAGAAGCAACACAAAGAAACATTTACGAAAATCCAAAATATAACATGCATGCATCATTGGAAGATGACAGGGTTTGGAATATACCGGGATTTTCAAAAATAATGAAATATATTTCTGAGCATGAACTTTATGATGTAATAGTAGAGTTTTTGGTTTATGATTGCAAGGTTGGTATAAAAAAAGAAAATGTTGTTGTAACCGAACTTAGAACAAATTATTAAAAAAAATAGTTAGATATTTCCTAACTATTTTTTATTTATGGAATGATTAAAATTTTCTATGTAATTATTTAAAGAATAAATAATTTTTGGTTTACAATTTAATGTTTCAATTTTGTCAACATCTATCCAATAATTAATTTCGTCTTGACTGTCAATAGTGTTAAATCCTTGTTTTTTTGTTATTGGGTGGTATTCATCAATTTCTGCATAGTAAACAAATAACAATTCTTGTACATTTTTATTTTGCCAAGCAAAAAAATCTTCCCACACGCAAATCAATTTTAAATTTTCAATTGTTAAATCTAATTCTTCTTTTAATTCCCTTTTAATTGCATCGAGAGTTGATTCACCGATTTTAATTCTTCCTCCTGGTAAATTCCAAAAATCAAACTGTTGAGATTTATGCAACAATACTCTATTATTATTTTTTAAAAAAATCGCGACTCTAAAATTAAAACGCTCGTTATCAATACTAAAATTGATGTCCTTTTTCATGTTAAACTCCATAAATATATGGTACAATAAATTATTTCTAAATACAAGTAAATTGTTAACAACTTAAATGTTTTTTTGTTTAAAACTTATTTTTTGTGAAATATAATATTTATTAACTTAATTTCTTACTTGAAACAATTGCAATTAGAAATATTAATATAATTTTTAAATAATGTTAATTTATTTGGAAATTATCTCTTTTTTTTATATAATAAATATGCGATAAAAAGGAGAGATTTATGAAAATTTTAATACTTACTGTTTCAGCAGGGGAAGGTCACAACTCAATGAGCAGGGCAATTTCAAATTACCTTTCTACTGAATATACAGATGTTGAAATAAAACAAATAGATTTATTTAAAGACGGCGAAAAAACTAAAAAGAAAAAAAGAGCAAACTGGCTTGTAAATGATGGATATTTTGCACTTGTAAAATACTTTATAGGATTTGCCAATAAAAGTTTTGAGAGATTAAAAAATAGAAATATTAATAAAAAAGCAACAACTTTGAGAAAAACATTTATAAAACCAGCTACTCCTGATGTAGAAAAAGTTGTAAATGAATTTAAACCAGATGCAGTATTTTGTGCACACACTTTTGCAGGAATAATAATGACTGACCTAAGAAAGAAGGGAAATGAAAATGCATTAAATGCAAGAGTTGTTACAGTTGTATCAGATTTTGATGTTGCACCTTACACAGAATTATTAACTGGTGTTGATTATGTTATAACTCCTAGTGATGATTTTGATGATGTTTTAATCAACAAAGGGTTTGATATAAAGAAAAGATTGAGTTACGGAATACCAGTTCAAACAAAGTTTTCGAATCATATTGACAAACAAGAGGCAAAAAAATCTCTTGGTCTTGATTTAAACAAAAAGACTGTTATGATGATGAGTGGTGGAGTTGGTTTTGGTAACATTGCAAAAACAGTTTTAAATTTGAACAAATGTAAAGCAGATTTTCAAATTGTATGTGTTTGTGGAAGAAATGCAAAATTAAAAGAAACTCTTGAAAAATTGAAAGCAAAAGGAAAAATCAAAAAAGATATTTTCATTTATGGTTTTGTAAATAATGTAGATGTTATTATGAGTGCTTCTGACGTTTTAATTGGTAAAATTGGTGGCGTTGCGATTGCAGAAGCCTTTAACAAACACCTTGCATTGATTGCTAATAAAAAATTACCTTTCCAAGAATATGACAACATGGTTTTCTTAAAGGAAAGAAATGCATGTGAATACATAGATAAAAATAGCAAAGCTTATAAAATTGTAGATAATTTCTTTTTGAATAAAGAAAAATATGAATTAATGCAAAAACAAATTGAGAGATTAAGAAAGCCAAACGCTGCTAAGGATATAGGAGATTTGCTTTATAAAGGTATTTAATGATGAATAAGATAAAATTGGCAATGTTCAGTGATAGCTTTTTTCCAGTTTGGGGTGGTAGAGAAAGAGTTATACATGAGTGTATGAAAAATCATGTAAAAAGAATTGATGCTAAAATGTATTGTCCCAAAATAAAAGGTTATATAAAAGGACTATCAGATAAAGAATTGCCTTATAAAGTTGTTAGGTGTAAAAGTATAAAAGTCGGGAAAATAGAGTATTTAGCAATTGCTAATAAAAAGTTTAGAAGAGATGTTGAAGAATTTAAACCGGACATAATTCATTGTCAAACGAAATATGGTCTTATGAATTATGCTTTAAAATATAAAAAAAAATATTCCATACCAGTAGTAACAACAATTCACACAATTTATCCACAAGTTTATCAAAACTTAAAATTCAAACCATTAATAAATTTTGCTATAAAAAGAGTAATAAAAATTTTGAATAAATGTGATGGTATTATAGCTGTATCATATTTAGCAAAAGAAATTATGGAGAAGCAAGGAGTTAAAGTTCCAATTCACGTAATAAAAAATGGAATAGAAATCAAACATTACAATTTTAATGAGCAAACTAAGAAAGATATTAGAAATAAATATAATATAAAAAACGATAATTTTCTTATAATGTATGCAGGTTGGTTGGAACAGCGAAAGAATCTTATGTTTCAATTAAAATGCTTAAAAGAATTATTGAAAAAAAGAGATGATATTACAATGCTCTTTGCAGGGGAAGGTTCTTTAAAACAAGAGATGGAAAAATATGTCGAAGATAACGGACTAAAACAGAATGTTATTTTTACAGGGTATGTTTCATCAGAAGAAGAGTTATATTCTCTTTATTACACTTCAGACTTGTTCTTTTTTAGTTCTTTAATTGATAGCGATGGGCTAGTGGTTGTTGAAGCAGCAATAAATAAAACTCCAAGCTTAATACTTGAAGGGATGGCTGCGTGTGAAAGAATTACTAATAATTACAATGGTTTTATAATTAAAAATGACATAGAAAAATGTGCTGATAAAATATTGGAAATTATTTCAGATAAAAAATTGTTAGAAAATATTTCAAAAAATGCTTTTAACACTTTGCCAAAAGATTGGGATGAAGTGAGTAAAGAGTATGAAGACTTTTATGGTAAAGTTTTGAGGAGAAAAAATGGAAAATAAATTAGTTAGTGTCATATTACCAGTATACAATGCTGAAAAATATTTGGACCAATGTGTAGAAAGTATTCTAAATCAAACTTATAAAAATATAGAATTATTGCTTATAAACGATGGTTCAAAAGATAAAAGCTTGGAAATTTGTAAAAAATGGGAAAAAATTGATAAGAGAATTAAAGTTTTTGATAAACCAAATGGTGGATGCTCTACTGCAAGAAATATGGGAATAGATAATGCAAGTGGCGAGTTATTTACATTTATTGACCCAGATGATTGTATGTTAGTTAATCACATTGAAAGTTTGGTACGAGCAAGTGAAAATTTTGATATGGGTATTGTAAACTTTTTGAGAACAAAACCACAAAATAGTTACAAGCAACTTACAATAAAACAAATTGAAAAAGAAAAGGTAAGAGAAGTAAAAAAAATGGACTATTTTAAAGGGATTTTCGCTTTTCCTACTTTTGGTGGTGGAGTTTGCTGGAATAAATTATTCAAAAAATCCATTTTAAAAGATTTAAGATTTGATGAAAATTGTTATTATTTCGATGACTTAAATTTTGTATTTAAATATTCTTTAAATTGTAAAAGCTTTGGTTTTTTGGATTTAAAAACATACATGTATGTTGTAAATCCAAATAGTAATTCTGCTAAAAACATATCTGCCAGAAAAATTACTTGTTTAAAAGGAATGCAAGATGTTGTTGATATTGCAGAAAATAATAGTAAAGATATTGCTTCTTGTGCAAAAGCTTGGCAATTTTTAGTTAATATTGAAATACTTTGGTTAATGCATATCAATAAATATAAAGATGAAAAAATAAGAGAACAAGTTTTAAGTACTTTAAAAGAAACTTATAAAGATTTTAAGAAAAATAAAAGAAATTTTCATTCGTTTAGAAAACATGGCGGTCTGGCGTATAAATTAATGAAATTGTTTAATTATTAGGAGTTGTTATGAAATACGATTATTTAATTGTTGGTAGTGGATTGTTTGGAAGTGTTTTTGCACATGAAGCTACAAAAAAAGGTAAAAAATGTTTAGTTATAGACAAAAGACCTCACATTGGTGGAAATATTTATTGTGAAAACATTGAAGGAATTAATGTTCATAAATATGGCGCTCATATTTTTCATACGAGCAACAAACAAGTATGGGATTATGTAAATCAATTTACAGAATTTAATAATTATATAAATAGTCCAATGGCTATATATAAAGATGAAATTTATAATATGCCTTTTAATATGAACACTTTTTGTAGGATTTTTGAAAATGTGAGAACACCAAAACAAGCACAAGAAAAAATTGCTTTAGAAATTGCCAACGAAAATATTGACGAGCCTAAAAATCTTGAAGAACAAGCTTTAAAATTGGTCGGTAAAACTGTTTATGAAAAACTTGTAAAAGGTTATACAGAAAAACAATGGGGACGCGCTTGCAATGAATTGCCTGCCTTTATTATAAAAAGACTTCCTTTAAGATTTACATATGATAATAATTATTTTAATGACCGTTATCAAGGTATTCCAATTGGCGGTTATAATGTTATCATCAACAAGTTGTTGGAAGGAAGTGATATTCTTTTAAATACGGATTATTTTGATTTTATAAAGAATACTAATGATAGTTTTGAAAAAATTGTTTATACTGGTGCAATAGATGAATTTTATAATTTCAAGTTTGGAGCATTAGAGTATAGAAGTGTTTATTTTGAAACAGAAATTTTAGATATAGAAAATTTCCAAGGCAATGCAGTTATTAACTATACTGAAAGAAGTGTTCCATATACAAGAATTATAGAACATAAACATTTTGAATTTGGAAAACAAAAAAAGACTGTTATATCAAAAGAATACTCTATTGAATGGAAGAAAGGGGTTGAACCTTATTATCCTGTTAACAACGAAAAAAACAACAATGTTTATCAACAATATTTGCAACTTGCTGAAAAAGAAAATAATGTTATTTTTGGTGGTAGACTTGGCTGTTATAAATATTATGATATGGATAAAGTTATTGAAAGTGCGTTTGAAGTTTGCAAAAAAGAATTGATTTAAAGTCAATTCTTTTTTATGCAAATTTGTTTGAAATCTTGTCTGTTTTATTTGCTTATTTTTCTTATTTTGATTATAATTATTCTTGTCAAAAAGGAGAGAAATTATTTATGAAAAAATTTGTTTACTTATTTAAAGAAGCTGATGGAAAAAACAAAGCTTTATTTGGTGGTAAAGGTGCCAATCTTGCTGAAATGACAAATCTTGGTATGCCTGTTCCACAAGGTTTTACTATCACTACTGAGGCCTGCACTCAATACTATGCTGATGGTAGAAAAATTAATAACGATATTTTAAAACAAATCAAATCTAAAATGGCTGAACTTGAAAAAATTACAGGTAAAAAATTTGGTGATGAAAAAAATCCTTTGCTTGTTTCTGTTCGTTCTGGTGCTAGGGTGTCTATGCCTGGTATGATGGATACTATCTTAAACCTTGGTCTTAATGATATCTCTGTTGAAGCTATGGCTAATAATACAGGCAACCCTCGTTTTGCATATGACTGTTATAGAAGATTTATTCAAATGTTTAGTGATGTTGTTATGCAACAAGAAAAATCTAAATATGAAAAAATTCTTGACAAGGTAAAAGAGAAAAAAGGTGTTCAATTTGATAAAGACCTTTCTGCCGAAGACCTTAAAGAAATTATTAAAATGTTTAAAGATTTATACAAAAAATCACAAGGCGAAGAATTCCCACAAGATCCAGAAGTTCAATTAATTGAAGCTGTTAAAGCTGTTTTCCGTTCTTGGGATAACGATAGAGCAAATGTTTACAGAAGAATGCATGACATTCCTTATGAATGGGGAACTGCTGTAAATGTTCAATCTATGGTTTTTGGAAATATGGGTGAAAACTCTGGTACAGGTGTTGCTTTCTCTCGTAACCCTGCTACTGGTGAAAACAAACTTTATGGCGAATATCTTATGAATGCACAAGGCGAAGATGTTGTTGCTGGTATTAGAACACCATTACCAATCTCTTCTCTTGAAAAACAAAATCCTGAAGTTTATAAACAATTTGCTGAAATTGCAAAAAAACTTGAAAGACACAACAAAGATATGCAAGACATGGAGTTTACTATTGAAAATGGCAAACTTTACATGCTTCAAACTAGAAATGGTAAAAGAACTGCAAAAGCTGCTTTAAAGGTTGCAGTTGACCTTGTTGCTGAAAAAATGATTTCTGAAAAAGAAGCAGTTATGATGATTGACCCTAAACAACTTGATGCTCTTTTGCACCCAACATTTGACCCTGCTTCTCTTAAAAAAGCTGTTGTAATTGGTGAAGCTTTACCTGCTTCTCCTGGTGCTGCTTGTGGTAAAATTTGTTTTACTGCTGAAAAAGCAAAAGAAATGGCTGTAAATAAAGAAAAAGTTGTTCTTGTAAGACTTGAAACATCTCCAGAAGATATTGAAGGTATGGCTGCAAGTCAAGGTGTTTTGACTGCTCGTGGTGGTATGACTTCTCACGCTGCCGTTGTTGCTCGTGGTATGGGTACTGCTTGCGTTGCTGGTTGCAGTTCAATCAAATTTGCACAAGATGAAAAATCTTTCACTCTTAATGGCAAAACATACAAAGAAGGAGATATAATCTCTTTTGATGGTTCTACTGGAAAAATCTATGATGGTGAAGTTAAGACTGAACCTGCAAAAATTTCTGGCGAATTTGCTACAATTATGGCATGGGCTGATAAATATCGTGCTTTGCAAGTAAGAACAAATGCTGATAACCCAAATGATGCAAAAAATGCATTTAACTTTGGTGCAGAAGGTGTAGGTCTTTGCAGAACAGAACACATGTTCTTTGATGCTGACAGAATTCCAGCTGTTAGAGAGATGATTGTTTCTTCTACTGTTGAAGAAAGAAAAAGAGCTCTTGCAAAACTTTTGCCAATGCAAAAGAAAGACTTTAAAGGTATTTACAAATCAATGCAAGGATATCCTGTTACAATAAGATTCCTTGACCCACCACTTCATGAATTCTTGCCACATGAAGATAGCGAAATTAAAGCTCTTGCAAAAGAAATGGGAATTTCTTTTGATAAACTTAAACAAACAGTTGCTGACCTTCATGAATTTAACCCAATGATGGGTCATAGAGGTTTAAGACTTGCTGTAACTTATCCAGAAATTGCAGAAATGCAAACACAAGCTGTTATTGAAGCTGCTATTGAAGTAAACAAAGAAAAAGGTTACAATATTGTTCCAGAAATCATGATTCCATTGACTTGTGATTGGAAAGAATTTAAATATGTTCGTGATATTGTTGCTAATAAAGCAGATGAAATTATCGCTAAGAAAGGTGTTAGCCTTAAATACAAGATTGGTACTATGATTGAAATTCCTCGTGCAGCTGTCACTGCTGACGAAATCGCAAAATATGCTGAATTCTTCTCTTTTGGAACTAATGACTTAACTCAAATGACTTATGGCTTCTCAAGAGATGATGCTGGTAAATTCTTAGATGTTTACTATACTAAGAAGATTTTTGAGAGTGACCCATTTGCTAGACTTGACCAAAATGGTGTTGGTAAGCTTGTTAAAATGGCTGCTGACCTTGGAAAATCTACAAGAAAAGATATTAAACTTGGAATTTGTGGTGAACATGGTGGTGATCCTTCTTCTGTTGAATTCTGTCACAACGCTGGACTTACTTATGTTTCATGCTCTCCTTACAGAGTTCCTATTGCAAGACTTGCTGCTGCACAAGCAAATATCAAAAATCCAAGAAAATAAACATAAACAAAAAGATAGCAAAAACAATGCTATCTTTTTTTTTATAAACTATTTGTAAATTTTATATTTCCGCATAAAACATCATAATAAGAAAATGTTTGAACTTTTTCAGTTGTTGTTTGGACAGTGAAAACGCTTGGATATATATCTTTTATTGTTCCACTAATTTTGTCAATTTTTTTTCTTCCGCGATTTACATCCATTTCAACCATACTGCCTTTTAATGCTAGTATTTTTAATTTTGCTTCTTCTAAGCTCATTGTCATTCTTTTCATAATAGCTCCTTTTTGTAATGTTTAACTTTTTTTATTCTTTTTAAACATTTTTGTCATATTTTTTTTGTAATCATCGTAATTATATCTTGTAAATGTTTTGGAGGGTAAAATGGCATTTGAAACAAACAAATTTAATGTGACAAAAAAGACAAAACTTTCCGCTGGCGATTTTTCTGTTGAATGCAATGTTTCAGTTGGCAGTGAAATTGGCAAAATCCTTTCAGTGGGAATAAAAGCTACTGATGAAAATTATGAAACTTTAAACGGTGTTTTGAACTACTCTGGAAATATTGATTTAAAATTGGTTTTTCTTACAACAGATGGTGAAATAAATTCAAGTTGTCATACTTGTAATTTTTCTTCTAAATTTGAAAGTGATGAAATTACAACTGGAACAGAAGCAGTAATCAATGTGAATATTATTGATTATTCTATTGAGAGTATTTCAGGAGATAGTTTAAGAATAGTAGTAAATCTTAGTCAAAATGCTGTTATCTCACAAGAGAAAGAAATAGATTCTGTTTTATGTAATGATGAAGATGTTTGCTCTTGCAATGAAGAAATTGAGATTGTAAAACTTTTAGCAAGTAAAAAAGATACATTTTATGTTGAATCTGAAACAATGGTAAAGAATATTAAAAAAATTCTTTGTGTTGAAAGTCAAGTTATATTAAAAAATGCTGAAAGTGGTGTCAATTTTGTTGCAGTTCAAGGCGAAGTAGTTAATAAAATACTTTATTTAACTGATGAGGACAAATTTGAAAGTTTTTATATCAATGAAGCTTTTAAAGAAGAAATTGAAGTTGAAAATGCAGCAAGAGAGAATTTGTCAGAAGTTTATCTAAAAATCAAGGAAGATGGCGTTTCTACTCAAATTGAAAATGATGAACAAGGACAAAAAGTATGCGTGAAAGTGCCTGTTATGGCATGTATATATGTCTATCAAAATGAAGTTTTGTCTGTGGTTAAAGACTTGTATAGCACAAAAAACGAAATAAACATTGTTACAGAATCTTTCCAAAACACTGTGGTTTGTCCATCATTTAGCATTGAAGAAAAAATTGAAGGAAGTTTAACTCTTGATGATGAATCTCCAAGAGTAGATAAAGTTTTATTCTATTGTGGAAATGGTGTAAATTTGACTAATGTATATGTGCAAGATGATAAGGTGTTTGTAGAAGGAATAGCAAAAACAAATGTTGTATATTTAAATGATGAAACAAATTCTTTAAACAGTGTTCAAGTTGATGTGCCTTTCTCATTTAACGATAAAATTGAGTGTAATGAATGTGAAAACTTAATTGCAAATGCAGTTGTTACTGATGTTGACGTTGTGGTTAAGAAAGGTAGAGATTTATATTATGATGCAAAGGTTAAGGTGAATTTAAGTTGCTCTCAAAATAAAATTTCTGCAATAATTTCACAAGCTTCGGTAAATGAATTATTGCCAGAAAGAGATTACGCAATGGAAGTTTTGTTTGCACAAAAAGAGCAAAACGCATGGGATATTGCAAAAACTGCACATGTTACGGTAGAACAAATTTTGGCACAAAATCCTGAACTTGTTTTTCCACTTGAAGAAGATGCTAATGTGATTTTATATTACAAAAAGAATTAAATTTTAAAACTCTCTAAAACAAAAAAGCGAAATATTTTTCGCTTTTTATTTTTGTTATTTTGCTATTTTTAGTCATTATTCTATGATTTAATTTTATTTTTACAGCAATAATTTATTTGGTGAAAAAATGAAATACATAATTTTAGCAGTTTCTTCTATTTTTATTGTTTTAATATTAGCATTGTCAGGTCTTAATTATAATATGCAATGTGAAGTTGAATATTTAAGAATACATATAAGAGCAAATTCAAATTGCGAAGCTGATCAAGCAGTAAAATATAAAGTAAAAGATGCAGTAGTTGAAGCACTTATACCTTATTTAAGTAAAATTGAAAGTTTTGACCAAGCTGTTGAAGTCGTATCTGCCAATTTTTCTATGGTTGAAAATGTTGCTAATAGTGTACTGACTGATAATGGTTTTAATTACAAATCAAAAGCTTGTATAAAAAATGAATATTTTCCTACAAGAACTTATGAAAATATTACACTTGAAGAAGGTTATTATGATGCTCTTATAATAAATTTAGGAAGTGGAGAAGGTAATAACTGGTGGTGTATAGTTTTTCCGGCTTTTTGTTTTACAAAAACTAAAAATTCCGACAATTTAGTATATATTTCGCAAATTTGGGAGATAATTAAAAATGTAATTCAAAAATAGGAGGAATTTATGAAAAAACGAATTTTTGCATCTCTTTCACTTGTTTTTGTTTTCCTTTTTGCCTTTGCTGGCATGGGATTTACATATTTTTCTTTTATGGACAAAAATATTTCCCAAACAGAAGGTGCTCTTACTACAAGTGAAACTAGAACTGCTCAAACAAAACTAAAAAGATGGGGGTATTATACTGGTTCTGTTGATGGTATTTATGGAACACTTACAAAGCAAGCAGTAAGATATTTTCAAAGCAAAAATGGATTGGCTGTTGATAGTATAATCGGTCCCAAAACTGCTGCTGCACTAGGCATGACTTTATCAGGTTCAAGTTCGTCAATATCTTCAAGTGATTTGAATTTGCTTGCCAGATGTGTTTATGCAGAAGCAAGAGGGGAACCTTATACAGGACAAGTTGCTGTGGCTGCTGTTGTTTTGAATAGAGTTAAAAGTGCTTCTTTTCCAAATACAATCGCAGGTGTAATTTATCAACCTTATGCTTTTACTGCCGTTGATGATGGTCAAATAAACTTAACGCCAAATTCTACTGCATACAAGGCTGCGCAAGATGCACTAAATGGTTGGGACCCAACTTATGGTTGTATTTATTATTTCAATCCTGCCACTGCAACAAGTTCCTGGATTTGGTCAAGAGAACAAGTTGTAACAATTGGGAAACACATATTTGCTAGGTAGGAGGTAGAAAATGAATAAAGTTAATAATGATATTAAAAAAAGCAAAAAAGCCGAAAACGGCAATGAAAAATATTCGTTAGATTTGGATAGTAATATTAAAGTCAAAAACACAAAAAGTAATCAAGAGATATTGAATTTTGCAAAAAATGAAGAAATTTCAAAAAAGAATATTAACAAAAAAAATAAGATTATAAAAGGTTTGGCACTGTCAACGGCAATTTTGTCAGTTGCTACTTTGGGACTAGGTGTTGCTTATGGTATAAGTCAAGTTCAAACAAACAATTATAGAGCAAGTTTGGAAAATGTTTACAAGAAAAATTTTTACAATCTTTTAGACAGTGTTAATACTGCAGAAAACGATATGGCAAAATTATTGGCAACTACTTCAACAATATATCAAACAAAAATGCTTACTTCTGTTGCAAAAGCATCAAATGAAGCTCAAATTTCTGTTTCGGGTTTACCTTTAACAGAAGGAGATATTTTTGATATGGTTAAAATGATAAACCAAATTTATGGTTATACTAGCACGCTTTCTAGTAAGGTTGCAAAAGGGGAATCATTAACGGAGAGTGAAATAGAAACTTTGCAAGATGTTTATCAAAATATTTTAGTTTTAAAAAATCAACTTAATGAGTTTGCAAGAAGAATGCAAAGTGGTTATTCAATTTTGGACGAAAGCTTATACAATAGCGATGGAACAAATAATTTTACTGAAATTTTCACACAAATGAATGATTTAGACGTAAAATATCCAACAATGATTTATGACGGACCATTTTCTGATTCTGTTGTAAACAGCGAAATAAAAGGTTTGTCTGGTGCGACAGTAAATGAACAAGAAGCAAAACAAAAAATTGAAAAACATTTTAAAAATCTTGTTGAACTTAATTTTGAAGAAATAACAACTGGAAGATTTGAAACTTTTAATTTTAGAGCAAAAAATTCTGATGAAGAAACATTATATATTCAAGTTACAAAAATAGGTGGGCATATTCTAACTGTAAGTGGTGCAGGGGATAAAGGAACTGAAACAATTTCAAAAGAAAGTGCGAAGAAAATTGCTCTTGATTTTGCAAAAGGTAATGGGATAGAAAACGCAGAAGTTGTTTGGTCTGATAGTCTTTATAATGATTTATATTTAAATATTGCACCTGTTCAAAATGGTATAATATTATATCCTGACCTTGTGAAGGTTAAGATAAATTTGACAACAGGAACAGTTGTAGGGTATGATGCAACTACATATTTTACAAATCATACATCAAGAACTTTAAACAAAACTGGCATAACTGAGAGTGATGCGCAAAGCAAAATATCTAGTGAGTTTACAATAAAACAAACTAGAAAAGCACTTGTCCCATTAGATTACAACAGAGAAATAGTTTGTTATGAAATAGAAGCAACAAAAGATGAAAATACATATTATTTCTATATAAATATATCAAACGGAGATATGGAAAATATTTTAAAAGTTATAAAAACTGATAATGGAAGTTTGTTAATGTAAAAAAAGATGTTGTATTAAACAACATCTTTTTTATTATTCTCCTTCAACTTTTGCTTTTTCGTATGCTTCTAAAACAGCAGTTTTAATCATTTCACGAGTTTCTGTGTTGATTGGATGAACTATATCTTTAAATTCTCCATCTGGTGTTTTTCTGCTTGGCATTGAAATGAAAAGTCCATCTTTTCCTTCAATAACTTTGATGTCATGAACTACAAAACATTCATCAATAGTGATAGAAGCAACTGCTCTTAATTTTACTTCTTCTTTTGCAACGAGTCTAACTCTTACGTCTGTGATTTTCAAGTCCCTATACCTTCCTTTTTTTTCTATTACCTTATCGGTTAATTATATTTTACTATTTTTTTAAAAAAAATACAAATATTTTCATTAAAATTTAAAGAAAAAAGAAAATTCTTTCAACATCTTTTTGAATATATCATAAAAAATATTATGTTTTATTCTTATTGTGGCGTAAAAGTCTTTTATAAATTTAGAAACAAAGTATCTAAAAATCCTATTTTGTTGTTACATGGTTGGGGAGTGGATAGTGGTATTTTTGATAATATTGTTTCTCAATTTCCAAACAAATCTTTTTTGTGTGTTGATTTTCCACCATTTGGAAAAAGTCAAAAAAAGATTGAAAATTTCAACATATATTCATATGTAACTATGATTATGAGTTTATGTCAGCACTTGAACATAGAAGAATGTGATATTTTAGCTCATTCATTTGGTGGCCGAGTTGCTGGAATTTTGGCATCAGTTAAATGCTCACTTGTTCGTTCGTGCATATTTGTAGACAGTGCTGGGATATTGCCTAAAAGAAACTTGAAATATTATTTTAAAATTTATAAATACAAATTATTTAAAAAACTAGGTATAAGCACATTAAACATGGGCTCAAAAGATTATAGGCAACTTGATGATAATTTAAAGAAAGTTTTTAATAGCATTGTTAATGAAGATATATCACCCTATTTTAAAAGTATTACTTCAAAATGTTTGATTGTTTGGGGCGAAAAGGATAAAGAAACGCCTTTGTATATGGCGAAAAAAATGAATAGATATATTAAAAATTCTAAATTGAAAATTATAAAAGATACAGGACATTTTTGTTTTTTATCTTCTCCTTTGTCGTTTTATAAAATAATAAGTGAGTTTTGGGAGGAATTATAGCAATGATTTATATTATCACATGCATACTTGCTGGTGTGTTCTTTTGTTGGTCTTTGGTCTTTTTTAAGTCTTATCAACTTAATCAATATAAAATAAAAAATTTTATGAGAGATATAATTCTTTTTCAATTTTCATTTGGTGATAAAAACAAAATAGTTTGGACGAAAAGGTTTTTAAGATTTTCTATTCTTTATTTTATTTTGACTTTTGGAATTTTTTTTCTAATAAACTTTTTAGTAAAAAATATTGCTCTATTAATTTTGAATTATGCTGTTGTTTTTTTGCTTGCACCCCTGTTAATAACGGTTGTTCATTTGTTAATTTTGCCAATTGAAAGTTTAATCAAAAAAATATATATTTTAAAAGCAAAAAGAAAATTAAGAAAGAAAAAAGTTTTAAAAATAGGGATAACAGGAAGTTTTGGGAAAACAAGCACAAAAAATATATTAACTCATATTTTAGAAAAAGATTTTAAAGTTTGTGTTACTCCGTTAAATTATAATACTGAAATGGGAATAACTAAAACAATATTAAATGTTTTAGATGACCATGATATTTTTATTGCAGAAATGGGCGCAAGACACAGATATGACATAAAGAAAGTTGCAGATATTGTAGAACCAGATATTGCCATAATTACCACAATAGGCAAAGCACACCTTGAAACTTTTTGTTCACTATCAAACATAGAGAAAACTAAATATGAGTTATGCGAAAGCTTAAAAAGTGATGGAAAAGCAATTTTTAATGGTGATAGTAAAAGCACTTTAAAATTGTTTCAAAAGTTTTCTGGAAATAAATTTTTGGTTAATGACAAAAAAGGTTTTGTTTATAGTGAAAATATAATATGCACTGAAAAAGGCACATTGTTTGATTTGATTGTTGATAAAAAAAGACTTAAAGCATTTACTCCATTATTGGGGAAATGCAATATTGATAATATTACAACAGCAGTAGCCGTTGCAAAAATACTAAATATTTCTGAAAATGATATTTTAGATGCTATAAAAACATTACAACCTACCCCACATAGACTAGAAATCATTTCAAATAATCCCATTATAATTGATGATTCTTACAATTCAAATGAAATAGGTTTTATGGAAGCACTTGATGTTTTGTCTAAATTTGATAAGAAAAAGATAGTGGTAACTCCTGGGATAGTAGAACTTGGAGAAGAACAATCTCAAACCAACTTTAAGATAGGTTGCAAAATTGCAGATGTTGCAGATTTTATTGTTATTATGAACAATGTAAACAAAAATGATATATATTCAGGAGCAATATCGCACAATTTCAATAAAAAAAATATATTCTTTGCAAATTCTAGAAAACAACAACAAGAAATTTTAAAACTGTTAGTTAATGAAGTTTCAGTTGTTTTATTTGAAAATGATTTGCCCGATAATTATAGTTAAAAGGAGATTAAAATGAAAAATATTGCTGTTATTTTTGGAGGAAAAAGCGTTGAGCATGACATTTCTATCATAACTGCATTACAAACGCTTTCAAAAGTCCCACACTCTTACAATGTGTTGCCTGTTTATATTACACATGAAAATAAGTGGATATGTGCAGATAATATAAACAAAGCAGAAACTTTTTTAAATTTTGATAAAAATGTAAAAAATCCTAAAAATATTGTTATAGATTTTCAATCTCAAAGTTTTTTAATATTGAATCGCAATAAAGTAAAACAAAAAATAAAAATAGACTGTGCCCTACTTTGCAATCATGGTAGATTTGGCGAAGATGGTGCTATACAAGGATTGCTTGAATTTGCACAAATTCCTTATACATCTTCAAATATTTCAAGCTCAGTCTTAACAATGGATAAAACCCTAACAAAATTAATGTTAAAAGCAGAAAATATAAATTGTTTACCATATGTGCAATTTGACAAATGTTCATATAACTTAAATAAGTCAAAATTATTGGAACAAGTAAAGACAAAATTAAAGTTTCCTTGCATTATAAAACCTGCAAATTTAGGCAGTAGTGTAGGTATTGACATATGTGAATGTGAAGCACAACTAGATGAAAAAATATGCAGTGCTTTTGAGTTTGATGAAAATGTGCTTATTGAAAAATTTTTGACAAATGCAAGAGAGTTCAGTTGTGCAGTTATAAAAATAAATAATGTTCCAATAGCAAGTAATGTAAATGAAGCAAAAAAAGGAAAGTTTTTTAGTTTTGAAGAAAAATACATAAAAAAACAAAGTCAAGATAAAAGTGTTATAGATAAAAATTTGGAACAAAAAATAAAAAAACTTGCAATAAAATCTTATCTTGCGTTAAGGTGTGATGGGGTTGTAAGGGTTGACTTTTTGTATGATTCCAAAAGCAACAAGTTGTTTGTTAATGAATTAAATTCAATACCAGGTTCACTTTCTTTTAATATGTTTGATGGTTCATTTGAAGATTTAATAAATGTTCTTATAGAAGAAGCAATACAAAAGCAGAACAAGAAAAAACAAATAATATACCAATTCAATAGCAAAGCAATAGAAAGTTTTATAAAAATGAATAAATCTTACAAAAACTTAAAAAGAAAATGAAATAAAATACAACAAAATGTATAATTATACAAATTGAAAATATATATTTTTGTCAAAAAATGATTTATTTTGTAAAGGTATGCAAAATAATATTTGTATTGTATTAATATAATGAGGCAGGAGGTTTTATGAAGCTTGCAAATCTTTTGGAAAATGTGGAAATAAAAAAAATAGACAATAAAGTTTTGGATTATGAAATAAAAGATATTAAGATAGACCATAATCAAGTTGAAAGTGGAGATGTTTTTATTGCTATGAAGGGCAGTGAATTTGATGGCAATAATTTTGTTACGCAAGCTCTTAAAAATGGTGCACAGATTGTTATTAGCGAAAAAGAATTTGATTACGACAATGTTATAACTGTTAAAGATGCAAGAAAAGCCTATGCTCTGATAAGTAAAAATTTTTTTGAAAAAGCCTGCGATGATTTAAAGTTTATAGGTGTTACTGGAACAAATGGAAAAACTACTACTACAAATATTATTTCTAATATTTTAAAAGAAAGTGGTGAAAGTGTTGCTACTATTGGAACACTTGGTGTCATTTATGACCATAAAAATATTGATACAGGAATGACAACGCCAGACCCTTATCAATTGCACAAATTATTTTTGGACATGAGAAATAGTGGAATAAACTATGTAGTTATGGAAGTTTCTGCTCATGCAATTGCTCTTAAAAAGATTGAAGGAATAAAGTTTGAAATTGGTGTTTTAACAAATATAACACAAGATCACCTTGATTACTTTAAAACTATGGAAAATTACGCCAATGTTAAAAAAAGTTTTTTTGAACCTAAATTTATGAAAATGGGAATTGTTTGTGGGGAAGACCAATATGGAAGAGAACTTATGATTTATCCACATGTGCCAACAATTTGCTATGGAAAAGGCGATGAATATGATGTAAACGCAAAAGATATAGAATGTTCTTTAAAAGGTAGTAATTTCAACTGTGAATTTTTAGATGAAAAATTGAATATTGAAAGCAATTTGGTTGGAGATTACAATGTAGAAAATTTGCTAGCAGGTATTGCAGTTGCTAGATCTCTTGGAGTAGACAAAGATGTTGTTAGGCAAGGGATAAAAAAACTTGCCCCTGTTGAAGGTAGATTTAATGTTATAAATTTAAAAGACAAAAATATTATAATTGATTATGCTCATACGCCTGATGGACTAGAAAAGGTTTTGAAAACAGCAAAAAAATTATCTAAAAACAAATTAGTTTGTTTGTTTGGATGTGGAGGAAACCGAGATAGAAAAAAGCGACCTATAATGGGAAATATTGCTTGCAAGTATGCTGATGATGTTGTTATCACAAGTGATAATCCTAGATTTGAAGATCCTTATGTTATTATGGAAGAGATTTCAAAAGGTTTAACAAAACCATGCAAAGAAATTTGCGATAGGAGAGAAGCTATTAATTATGCTATAAAAAAATACAAAAATAATGAAACTATTGTTATTGCTGGAAAAGGTGCCGAAAATTATCAAGAGATTAAAGGTAAAAAATATCCTTTTAGCGATTTTCAAGTTGTTTACGAAAGTTACAAAACAAATTTAAAACCATTTAAAAAAAACAAAAGTTATCCATTTGATGAAGAAAAATATTAAAAATTGATGAATTTAGACTAAATTACAAAATTTGCCATAAAATATTTTAGGAGGGTTTATGCTAAAATTTTATATGGCATTTTTTCTTGCTTTGCTTTTGGGAATTTGCCTGTCTTTTCCTATTTTAAAAATTTGCAAAAAATTTCATCTGTCGCAAACTATTTTGCATTATGTGGACAAGCATGCTGGTAAAAGTGGAACACCTACCATGGGTGGCTTAATTTTTATTTTTGCAATAATTTTTTCTTCTTTGTTTTTTCTTCAAGGAGAAATATTGAATTCTGTTTTAGCACTTGCAACTATGTTTGGTTATGGCTTGCTTGGTTTTTTAGATGATTTTATCAAAATAAAGTTTCATAAAAACGAAGGATTAAGACCTTATCAAAAAATCGTTGGACAAGTCGGACTTGCTTTAATTTTTGCAATTTATACTTTTCTAAATGTCGGTGGCAAGTTGGAATTTTTTGGACTATCTTTTGATATTGGTTTTTTTATTATCCCTTTTGTTGTTTTCTTTTTTGTTGCTGTTACAAATTCGGTAAATCTTATTGATGGCTTAGATGGACTTGCTGGTGGTGTAAATAGCATTTATTTTTTATTTTTTGGTTTAATATTAATTTTACTTGGATTTGAACAATATGCTTTAATTTGTTTTGCTACCGTTGGAGCTCTCCTTGCTTTTTTAATCGTAAATTGTTTTCCTGCAAAAATATTTATGGGTGATACAGGCTCACTTGCACTTGGTGGGCTTATGGCTTCAATCGCAGCGTTATCTTCAACAGAACTTTTGATGCCTATTATAGGACTAGTTTTTGTTATTACCGTAATTTCAGATATTTTGCAAGTTCTTCATTTTAAAAGAACTCACAAACGAATTTTTCTTATGGCACCACTTCATCATCATTTTGAGAAGAAAGGTGTGCATGAAAATAGAATTGTCTTAGTATATATATTAATAACATTAGTGCTTGGCTTATCTGTATTGTTAGGTTATATGGCACTTGCAGGAGTTATATAATATGTTTAGATTAAGGGGAAAAAATGTTTTAGTTTACGGTCTTGCCACAAGTGGTCAATCTGCTTGCAAATTGTTGCACGATAAGGGCGCTTGCGTAAGTATGTATGATGACGAAAACAAATTTTCCTCTTTTTATTCTTTTGAAAAAAATCCAACAATAAAAAAATTTGATTTGGTTGTTGTTAGTCCGGGAGTAAAAGTTTTAGGCAATAAACTTATTGCGTATTTTTTGATAAACAAAATTCCAATTATAAGTGAACTTGACCTTGGTTTTTTATTTTGCAAGGGAAAGGTTATAGGTATTACTGGGACTAATGGTAAAACAACTGTTACATCACTTGTTGGTGAAATATTTAAAAAAGCAAAAAAAGAGACATTTGTTTGTGGCAATATTGGTTTGCCTATATCTAGTATTGCTTTAAAAACTACAAAAAAAAGTTTTAATATTTGCGAGGTGAGCAATTTTCAATTGGAGCTTTCAAGATATTTTGCTTGCGATATTGCTTGTATTTTAAATCTAGCACCAGACCATTTGGATAGACATGGTAGTTTTGAAGAATACTTGTCTATTAAGAAAAAAATTTTAACCAAAAAGAAAAGCCAAAAGGTTGTTTTAAATTTTGATGACGAAATCACAAGGGAAGTATTATTTAGTAGAAAAATATTATATTTCTCTAAAAAATTGTTAAATAAAGGAGTTTTTATTAAAAATAATGCTATTTATTACAATAAAATAAAAATAATTTCATGTAATGATATTCCTCTGTTTGGCGAAAAAAATCTAGAAAATGTTTTGGCAGCAGTTTCTATTGCCTGTTTGTATAAGATTAAGCCAAACGTAATAAAGAGTGCAATAATAAATTTCAAAGCACCTTCTCATCGTTTGGAATATTTAGGGCAAGTTAATGGAGCAGATGTTTTTGATGATTCAAAAGCAACAAATATTTCTGCTACTGTTTGTGCAGTTGAATCTCTTGGCGGAACAAAAATAACATTGCTTATTGGTGGACAAAACAAAGACTTTCAATTTGATGAAATATTTTCAAAAGGCTATGACTTTGAAAAAGTTTTGTGTTTTGGAAGTTGTGGACAACAAGTGTTTGACTGTGCAAGTAAATATGGTTATAATGCTATGATTTTCCCAAGTATGAAAAATGCAACATATTATGCAAAAGAAAATGCTAGAAAAGGACAAAAAATTTTGCTTGCTCCTGCTTGTGCAAGTTTTGATGAGTTTTCTTCATATGCCGTTAGAGGAGAAGTTTTCAAGGAGATAATGTTTGGTGTCTACGACAAAATTGAAATGCAATAAAAATATAATAGTTATTGTTTTGCTTGTGCTAATTTTAGTAGGCTTTGGTTGTCTTATGGTTTATAGCGCAAGTTTTTATAGTGCAGAGTATCATTACGAAAATAAATATTTTTTTCTTTTTAAACAAATTTTTGGCGTAATTTTAGGCATTGTTGCTATGTTCTTTTTCAGTTTTGTTGATTATCATTTATTAAAAAAATACAAGTACTGGATAGTTGCAATTTCTATTATCTTGCTTGTTTTAGTTTTTGTTCCTGGGCTTGGTATGGAAAGTTATGGCGCAAAACGCTGGATTTCTCTTTTTGGTTTTTCAATACAGCCATCTGAAATAGCAAAATTTGCACTTGTTATTTTTATTGCAGGTTTTTTAAGCGAAAATCATGAAAAAGCAAAAACATTAAAAGGTCTTTTTCCTGTATTAATTGTTGCGGGGGTTATTTGTCTTTTAACTATGCTTGAACCTAGCATGAGCGTTACTATGTGCATTGGCTTTGTAACTCTTTTTATGTTGATAATAGGAGGTATGAGCAAAAAACATACTTTAATGTTTTCAATGCCTGCTGCCGCAATTGTCCCACTATTGATAGTTTTGGAACCTTATAGATTAAAAAGACTTATGGCTTTTATTGACCCTTGGGCATCTCCACAGGGTGAAGGTTTTCAACTTATTCAATCGTTATATTCTCTTGGAAGTGGAGGTTGGTTTGGCGTTGGACTTTTTAATTCAAGACAAAAATACCTTTTTTTGCCTTTTGCCGAATCTGATTTTATACTTTCCATCATAGGAGAAGAAATAGGATTTTTTGGTGTTTGTGTACTAATGTGTGTGTGTTTTGCGTTAATTTTCAAGTTAATTCAAATTGCTCTTAACGCCAAAGATAGATTTGGAGCTATGCTTGCTTGTGGCGTTGCATTTATAATAGGAATACAAACATTATTAAATATAGCAGTTGTAACAGGTTCAATTCCTCCGACAGGCTTGCCACTTCCTTTTATTTCAAGTGGTGGGACTTCTGTATCTGTGTTTATGGCAGGTATTGGTGTTTGCTTAAATGTATTAAAGCAAAGTCAAGGACAAGATTATAAAATAATTAAAAAAAAATTAAAATAATTTAAATTTTGATTTAAATAAATAAGTTGATTTTTCTGTAATTTTATTTAATTTTAAATATTTCAATATTGACTTTTGTTATGCCTTATGTTAATATTCATTTGAGGTGTTTATGAAAGAACAAAAATTGAATTTTATTGATGAAGAAATTGAAAGAATTAAAAACAAATTTGACAAAAAACAAATTAGGCAAGATAAATATGATTTTACTATTCGTCGTTTGGCTTGCTTGAAAAAATTGTGTTTATTAAACAATGTAGAAACAACAGTAGAAAATGGTCTTTCGTTATTACTTTCAGGTGCAGATTTGAAAGAAGCAATGAAAAATGAAAAGGCAAGTGTAGTTTCTCAAAACAGCGATTATTTTAACTTAGATTTAAATACAGGATATTATGTAAAGCGATATAATTATAATAACGACCAAAAAAATATTTTTAGAGCTTTACAATTTTGCGGTACAAGACTTTTTAAAGTGAGTGAATATTTTTATTTTCCAAAAATTTTAAAATTTGACCCTTCACAAGTAAAAATGGAAATTGAAAATAAAGAGAAGTATCCTAATGGTCTTGAAAGTTCATTTTTTGGTACTATGGGAATTAAAATAAAACAGCAACAAAAAAGCGATGAAGAAACAGAGAAATAAACAGGTATTATGCCTGTTTTTTTTAGCACATTAATTGATATTTTCATATATTTATATATGGATAAATTTTTTATTAATGGTGGGAATAAACTTTTTGGTGAAATAAAAATGGATTGCGCCAAAAATGCTGTTTTGCCAATTTTGGCTGGCTCAATTTTGGTTGAAGGTGTAGTTTGTTTAAAAGATGTTCCAATTTATAAAGATGTGCTATCAATGATTGAAATTTTAAAAAATCTTGGAGCTGATGTAAAATGGGTAGGTAAAAATTTGTATATAGACTCGTTTAACATCTGCAAAAATGAAATTTCACATCAACTTGCATCTCCTGTTCGTTCTTCAATCTTTACGCTTGGTCCAATTCTTTCAAGGCTTGGAAAGGCAAAAGTCGCATATCCTGGTGGTTGTAATATTGGGTTAAGGCCAATAGATATACATTTGTTTGGACTTAGAGAATTGGGCTGTAATATAAATGAAAAAAATGGTTATATATACGCCCAAAAATCTAAGAGAAAAGCAAATGCAGTATCATTAAGATTTCCTAGTGTCGGAGCAACAGAAAATATTATGATGTTTGCTTGTCTTTTTGACGGCGAAACAAAAATTTATAATCCTGCGAAAGAGCCCGAAATTGTAGACCTTGCAAAATTTTTAAATAAATGTGGTGCTAAAATTAAAGGTGCTGGAAGTGATTTAATTGTAATTAATGGCGTGAAAAAGTTAAACGGAGTAGATTACAAACCTATATACGACAGAATAGAATGTGGGACTTTTTTGATAGCAGGAGCAATGACAGGTGGCGAAATTGTTTTAAAAAATTGTAATTATAATCACAATCAAGTTTTAATTGAAAAATTAAAAAAAAGTGGTTGTAAAATTTTTTGCGATAAAAACAAAATAGCATTAAAATCTTCAAAAAATTTGGCTAGTTATGGGACGGTAGAAACAGAAGTATATCCAGGTTTTCCAACAGATTTGCAATCTCAAATGGTTTCGCTTGCAACAATATGCAAAGGGACCAGTTTTATTTTTGAAAATCTATTTGAATCAAGGTTTAACTTTGTGGGAGAGTTAATAAAAATGGGTTGTGATATAAAGTGCAAGTCGTCTGTATGCATTGTTAATGGCAAAAATAAAATTTTTGGTGCAGATGTTGTTGCTACTGATTTAAGGGGTGGTGCAAGTTTGATACTTGCAGGGTTGGTAGCAGAAGGTTATACAACAATTTCAAATATAGAGCTTGTTGACAGAGGATATTTTGCAATAGAAAACAAACTTTCTACTCTAGGGGCGGATATAAAAAGAATATAATTGTTTAAATTTGCTTAAAAACCTTGTAATTAAATTTTAAATGGGTTAAAATGTAGTTGATGAGTAAAAAAACAAAGAAAATAATAATCTCTTTAACTACAATTTTTCTTTTTGTGGGGATAATTTTAATATTGTCTTTCACAGTTTTTTCTTTGAAAAATGTAGAAATTAATTTTAAAACTAGTCATGCACAAATTTCGCAAACAGATGAAGAGATTATTAAGCAAGGTGATTTTGGATATGGACATAGTGTCTTTTTTCATAGCAAGAAGAAGTATATTGAGAATATAGAAAAATCTAATCCATATATAGAAGTAATTAATATTGAAACAGTTTTTCCTTCTACTTTCGTAGTTCATATAGCACAAAGGCAAGAAGTTTATGCTATTGAAAATGGGGTAAATTATTTTATAACAGACCAAAATTTAAAAATATTGAAAATTGAAAATGATTTTGCATCTAGTCAAAATAATTCTATATTGTTAAAAGGGTTAAAAATTGTTGAAAAAGATTATAAAGTAGGAGACTTTATCCAACAAGAAAATTATGTTGATGTATATTCTGCGTTATTTAATTGTAATAGAACTTTGGCAGAGCAAAAATCTTTAATTAAGTCTATAAATTTGCAAACTGAGTATGACGAAAAGTTAGATAAAGATTTACTTGCTTGCAATTTACATTTATACGGTGGACAAACTGTTCAAATAAAAAATGCTAGTTATGGGTTAAAATACAAACTAAATATGTTTTTGTCTGTTTATTCTCAACTTTATTCTTTGGTTGGACAAAAAATCAATCCTAATGACCAGCAAGATAATTCAGTTTGGACGGAAGATATTTTAAACAATTGCATTATACTTATTAATAATTATTATAACTATACACAGCATGGAGAAGATGAATGCTATTTTAATATTCTTTTGCCAAATTAGTATAGTTAGAGATTTAAAATTTAGACAACATTTTATTGACTTTATTTACAAGATATAATAAAATATTGTTATAAATGCAAATATGTGCATATTTGGGTGGATATGGTGAATTATGAAAAAAGATAAGGTTTTGGTTTTTGAGTTTGGTTCTTCCACCATCAGGGCAATGCTTGCTGGGAGAGGATTAAATGGAACATTTGTAATCAAGGCACAAAAAGAAATTGGCTATGATGGTTTTTATGAAGGTAAGTTTTTAGAACCTGAAAAAATTAATACAATAATTTCGCAAATTGTTGCAGAGTTTGATTGTGTAGAAAAAGGCAATGGAAAAATTTATATTGGAGTTCCTGCTGAATTTTCTTCTGTCAGTTCTTGCACAGTTTCATTAAATCTTGGAAACCGTAGAAAAATTAAGCAATCTGACATTGACCAGATTTTTTACATGGCAAGCGAAAAGGCAAAAGATAAAAATGTTGAAATTTTGTCTGTAAATCCATTATCTTACATATTAGATGACGGCAGATTTTCTTTTTCTCCAATAGGAGAAATTGCAAATTCTATAAATGCAAGTTTATCTATAATTTATGCAAACAAAACTTTTATTGATCTATTAAACAAATATGTATCTTTAAACAACTTTGATAGCGTTGAATATATTTCAGAACCTTTGGCTCAAGCTTTGTTTGTTGTGGATAAGACTGATAGAGAAGAACTTGCTCTTCTTATTGATGTTGGAGATTTAACAACAAGTGCCTGCTTTGTAAAAGGGGAAGGGCTAAATAATCTTGCAAGTTTTTCTCGTGGAGGTGGTTTTATTACAAACGACCTTGCCGAAGCATTTGAACTTTCTATGACAGAAGCAGAAAGGTTGAAAAGTCAAATTGTTTTATCTTTAAAGGGTAAATCTAATGATTTTTATGAACTTGTTACTGATTTTGGTAAAGTTATTAAAATTCCTTTAAATACAGCTAATGAAATTGTTGCTTATAGAATTGACGAAATAGCAGAGGCTGTTTCAAAATGTAGTCAAATGTTTTCTAATAGTTATATAAACTATTTGCCTGTATATCTTACAGGGGCTGGATTAAGCAAAATTAAAGGTGGAAGAGATTATCTTGCAAAGTGCTTGGGTAGAAATGTAAAATATGGCGTTCCTCCAATACCTGCAAAAGATAAACCTGAGTATGCGTCTATTTATTCGCTTGTAAATTTTGCACTTAACCTATAAAAAACATTTAAAAATGCATAAATTACAAAAAAAATGAAAATTTATACATTTTGTTGAAAAAAATTAATTAAAAATATTGCAAAATTTAAAAAAAAGTATTAAAATAGTCATGAGATATTCAAAAGGAGTTAAATATGGATAACAATATGTTGAGAACTGCTGTTGCAAAAATTAAAGTAGTCGGTGTCGGAGGCGGTGGAAACAACGCTGTAAACAGAATGATTGATGCAGGTGTTTCATCTGCTGAATTTGTTGCTGTTAACACAGACAAACAATCACTCTTGGTTAGTAAAGCCGAAACAAGACTTCAAATTGGTGAAAGATTGACTGGTGGCCTTGGTGCTGGTGCAAAACCTGAAATTGGTCAAAAAGCCGCAGAAGAAAGTAAAGCTTCTATTACTGATATGCTCAAAGGAACAAACATGGTATTTATTACTGCTGGTATGGGTGGTGGAACTGGAACTGGAGCTGCGCCTGTTATTGCTCAAATCGCAAAAGAACTTGGCATTTTGACTGTTGCAGTTATAACAAAACCATTTGCTTTTGAAGGACCTATTAGAGCTAAAAATGCAGAAGAAGGTCTTGAAAATTTAAGAAAATATGTTGATTCTTTGGTTGTTATTCCAAACGAAAAACTTTTGCAAATAGTTCCAAAGAAAACTCCACTTTCAGAATCATTTAGATTTGCTGATGATGTTCTTAGACAAGGAGTGCAAGGTATTTCTGATCTTATTGTTTATCCAGGACTTATCAACCTTGACTTTGCTGATGTTACTACAATCATGAAAGGTAAAGGCCTTGCTCATATGGGGATTGGTTATGGCTCTGGTGACAATAAAGCACTTGATGCAGTAAAACAAGCAGTTGCATCTCCACTTCTTGAAACTACTATTGAAGGAGCAACAGGACTTCTTATTAATATTAAAGGTGGAAATGACTTGACACAAGATGATGTAAACGAAGCAGCAAGTCTTGTTAGAGAAGTTGTTGATAGTTCTTGCAACATTATTTTGGGAACTAGTATTGATGAAAATATGCATGATGAAGTAGAAATAACTTTGATTGCTACTGGTTTTAAAAATCCACAAGAAGAAGAAAAGAAAGAAAGCGTGATGGATAGTGCTCGTTCTATTGGAAATATGGGACAAAAACCTGAAATGCCATCTGCAAGAAGTATTTTCTCAGGTTACATACAAAAAGAAAAAGAAGAACAGATGGCAAAACCAAATGTTTCTCTTGAAAGAGCAAATGAGGACAAAACTTCTTCAAGACTTGATATTTCTTCAAATGTTCCACCATGGATTGAAAAACTTAGAAAAAATAGAAAATAAAAAGATAGATATTTCTATCTTTTTTTTGTTTGTTTATTTGACAAGACAAAAAATTAAATTAAAAACGCAAATTCGCTATTTTTCAAGTTTGCGTTTTTTTTATTATAGTTTATTATTTAAAAAAAAGGGGAATAAATGGAAATTTTGATTGAGCAAACATTGCTTATTAATTGTTTTCAAAATGTTTTGATTTTAAATTTAACCTCAATTTTTACAAAACAAAAAGCAAAGCTCCCTTTGCTTGTATCTTTTTTTGCTGGGACATTTGCTTTGATAACCCCTATGTTTAACTTAAAAGGGTTGTTAAACATATTATTTCAATTCTCTGTTTGTATGGCAATAGTATCAATCTCTTTTAATTTTAAAAAATTTAAAAAGTTTTTATATATATTTTTTTCATTTTATATGTTTACTTTTCTTTTAGGAGGAGCCTGTTTTGCCTTTGAGCAAGCAGTAGGTCAATTCCCACTATTTGTTGTTTCTACTGTAAGTTTGATTTTATATTTTATTGTCAAATTTGTCATTTTTTATCATAATAGACTTTTGCGTATAAAAAGTTTTACTTTTAAAGTTACTATAAAGGCAAACGGACAAGAAATTGATGAAATTGGTTATTTAGACAGTGGTAATATTTTGATTGACAACATAACAAAATCTCCTATTGTTTTAATAAATTATGATGTTTTTAACAAAATTTACAAAAATATTTCTCTTGTTAGCGTGATTGCCAAACAAATAGATAAAAATGTTAATTGTGGGCATTATTTACAGGTAAATTCAATCGGTAGTGGTAAAAAGATTTTGGTTTTTGTTGGCGAAGAATTGATATTAAACAACGAACAAGTATTTAAAAATCCTGTATTTGGACTCTCTTTTTCTGGTTTTGAAAAAAGTTTTAATGCCAATATTTTGTTAAATAGTCAAATGTTGTATGGAGGTTAGCATGAAAAATATAATATTTAAATTTAAACTATTTCTATTTAAAATTTTTCATAGAAAAGATTATTTTCTTGCAAAACAAATTGTTTGCTATGTTTGTGGCAATGAAGAATTTTTACCACCTTTATCATTAGATGAAGAAAACTCACTTTTAATGGAAAAAGAGCAGGGAAGTCAAGAAGCATTAACAAAACTTATTGAACATAATTTAAGACTTGTTGCTTTTATTTCTAAAAAGTTTGAATCTGCTAAAATTGATTACGAAGATTTAATTTCAATCGGGGCAGTTGGACTTATAAAAGCAGTCAAAACTTTTAAAATGGATAAAAATATAAGGCTTGCAACTTATGCGTCCAGATGTATAGAAAATGAAATTTTGATGCAGATTAGAAAAACTGCAAAAGTTAAGAATGATATAAGTTTGGATAAGCCACTTAGTGAAGATTTTGATGGAAATCAATTGGTTTTATCTGATATTTTGCCAAGTGAAGAAGATGTAGTAGCCAAAACTGTTGATGAACCTGCAGACAGGGCTATTATTCATAATCTTATTGCAAAACTTGGGAAAAGGGAGCAAGAAATAATGATTTTAAGGTATGGTCTTATGGGGGAAGAAGAACTTACGCAAAGAGAAGTTGCTGACAAACTAGGAATAAGTCAAAGTTATATTTCCAGACTAGAAAAAAGAATATTGAAAGAAATGAAATTTGAACTTGAAAAAAGTTTGTTTTTATAAAATTAAGATTTTCAGCTTTATTTGAATATTTTTGTTTTATTTTGTCGTTTTTGTATAAATATCTTTCGTTGGTTAATGATATTTTCCAAAGGAGATATTCATATGTCATCAAAAGTTTCTATTGCTGGCGTAGATACAACCAAATTGCCAAAGTTAACAAACAAGGACATTGTTTCTTTGATTATAAGAATTAAAAATGGAGATGAACAAGCTAGACAACAATTTGTTGTTGCTAATTTAAGATTGGTTCTAAGTGTAGTTCATCGTTTTAATGCCAAAGGCGATAAAGCAGATGATATGTTTCAAGTGGGTTGTGTTGGTCTTATAAAAGCAATTGACAACTTTGATGAAAGCTTAAATGTGAAGTTTTCCACATATGCTGTGCCAATGATAATTGGAGAAATAAGAAGATATCTACGAGACAATAATTCAATTAGGGTTAGCAGGTCTATGAGAGATATTGCGTATAAAGCAATGCAAGCAAAAGAAGAACTTTCGAAGACTTCTTTTGAAGAACCTAAGCTGGAAGATATTGCAAAGAAGATAGATGTTCCATTAAAAACTGTTACCTTTGCGCTTGATGCAATAAGCGATACTATTTCTTTAAGTGACCCTATTTACAGTGAAGGAACGGATACTATTGCCCTTCTTGACCAAATTGCAGACAATAAAAATACAGATGACAACATAAACGAAAATTTGTCGCTAAAAGATGCTATAAAAACTTTGTCTAAAAGGGAAAAAGAAATATTGTTAATGCGTTATTATGTAGGCAAAACTCAAACGGAAGTAAGTGATGAAATTGGTATAAGTCAGGCTCAAGTTTCTAGATTAGAAAAAAATGCGCTTAGAGCAATTAAAGAATTTTTAATTTAATCTTTTGTTTATAAGTCTTTTTTTTGTCTTTTTGGCATATACATTAATTAATGGAAAGTTCATATTTAGAATTAAGATGTAAAGAAGTAGTTAATGTTTTGGACGGTAGAAAACTTGGTCATATTATAGACATTATTTTTGATTTGTCTTCATCAAGAATTTTGGGCATATTAGTTCCAGGTGAAAGAACTGGTTGGAATGTTTTTAAAAACACCAACCAACTTTTTATTCCTTTTGGTTGCATAGTAAAGATAGGAGAAGATGCTATCTTGGTAGAAGTTCAAGGTCAGGGTGTTCCAGAAAATCCTTATACAGTTTTACAAAAAAAATAAAAATATTGTTAAAAACTCTTGACATGTGTATTTTATACGCATATAATAATATCGTCAAGGAGTAAAAATGGATATAAATAATCCTCTATACAAAAATCAAGGCATTCATGCTGTGCTTTCGTTGTTTACTGTTGAAGATGGAAAATTTAAGGTTTTTTTGATTAAAAGAAAAAATCAACCATACAAAGACATGTGGACGCTGGTAGGTGGAGCATGTTACAATAATGAAACAATAGATGATGCATTGAAAAGAGAAATGTTTGAAAAAGCAGGTTTAAAAAATATTAATTTTAAAATGTTTAATGTTTATTCAAATCCACAGAGAAGTCCGCTTTGTAGAATGATTGCTATTGCTTATGTAGGTGTGATAGACAGCAACAGGGTAAAATATCTTAAAGAAACAAATAAAACGCAGGACGCAGACTGGTTTTTGATAGACAGAGTGCCACTTTTGGCTTATGACCATCAAGAAATTTTGCAAGATGCAATTGAATTTTTAAAAGAAAAAATATTTGATACAACTATATTAAAAGATTTGTTTCCACCAAATTTTACATTGCCACAACTTCATAAAGCTTATGAAAGTATTTTAAACAAACAAATAGATAGAAGAAATTTTAGAAAAGGACTTTTACAAAAAAATATTATAGTTGACACAGGAAAATTTGAAGAAATTTCTGGGAAGAAACCTTCAAAATTATACCGTTTTAAAATTTGATTTTAATAAAAGGGCAACAGCCCTTATTAAAATAAATACAAATGCGTATAAAATACGCAAATAAAGGGAGGATTTATATGAAAACATTGGTTGTTAATTTACTAGGAGCAGCAGGTAGTGGAAAATCTACTTTGGCGGCAAACATTTTTGCTACTTTAAAACTTAAAGGATATAATTGTGAGTATGTATCGGAATATGCAAAACAGATTGTATATGAAGAAAATTTTAAAAAATTGAATAATCAACTTTTGGTTTTTGCAAATCAATATTACAATTTAGATGTTCTTAGAGATAAGGTTGATATAATTATTACAGACTCGCCAATATTATTAAGCGTTTTTTACAATTCAAATTTTAACAAAAAGAATACAAATAAAATTCCAAATAATCTCTTTGAAAGATTGACGATGTATTGTTATTCTACTTTTGACAATTTAAACTTTTTTATAAAAAGAAATCATGAATATAAAAAAGAAGGTAGATATCAAACGGAAGAACAGGCAAAAATTGAAGAAGGTCAAATTTTGGAAGTTATGAAAAATCTAAATATACCTGTACAAACATTATATTCAACTGATAATTGTGTTTCAAAAATAGTTGAAAATATAGAAAAAAGATGTGATTATTACAAAGATATGTTAAAATCTGGAAAAGAGATTGAAAGAAAATTTATTGTAAAAAACTTGCCTACTGATTTAGATAAAGCAAAAAAAGAATATATTTTGCAAGGATATTTAGATACTAAGCAAGGGGAAACAAGAATAAGAAATGTTAATAATAGAAAATTTTTTATAAACGAAAAATATGGGCAAGGAATACAAAGAGATGAATTTGAAAAAGAAATTACCAAAAATGACTTTTTAGATTTATTTAAAAAAACAAATAGTAAAATTATAAAAAAAGTTCGTTATTATTATCATTTGCAAAATAATAAAATAGCTGAACTAGATTGCTATTTTGGTAAATTAAAAGGACTAAATACAGTTGAAGTGGAATTTGAATCAATGGAAGAAGCCGAAAATTTTAACATACCATTATGGTTTGGAAAAGAAGTTACATATGACAAAAAATTCAAAAATCATGATTTAAGCAATTTAGAGACCATTGATGAAATTGAAATGTAAAAAATATCAGCTTTTATGCTGATATTTTTTTAAATGTTATTTATAAAGTCTTTCAAATATTCTATATTGTCAAAATTTTTGTAAATAGTTGTATATCTAATATATGCTATATCATCTATGCTTTTTAAATTTTCCATAACAAGTTCGCATATTTTTTTTGATGAAATTTCTTGGCTTGGCATTATTTGAGCTTTTTTCTCAATTTCTGTTGTTATGCTAGAAATTTGGTCGTCAGTTATAGGTCTTTTTTTGCATACTAAACTTATAGATGATTTTAATTTGTTGAAGTCAAAAGACTGTCTTGAACCATCATTTTTTATAACTAAAACAGGTATCATATCTACTGTTTCGTAAGTGGTAAATCTTCTACCACAATTTAAACATTCTCTTCTTCTTCTAATTGAATTTGCTTCTTCACTATTTCTTGAATCTAAAACTTTGCTTTCAGTGCAACCACAATATATACATTTCATTTTACTTCTCCTTGAATTAAATATACCATATTTTGTTTGTTATGACAAACATTATTTAAAATTTTTGATAAATTTGTCATTTTATGTTTTTATTTTCAATAGATTATTTTATGCAAAGTATGTTTAGTTGTAAAAATGGAAAGCAGTTTTACGTCAATTCAATAAAAGATGAGTGTTCTTATGCGATAAAGAGAAGACTTTTAGATTTAGGTTTCACAAAAGGGCAAGCCGTAAGAAAAATAAAAACTTCGCTTTTAAATAAAGTTGTTTTAGTAGAAATAAGAGGATATTTGTTATCCTTAAAATCTATAATTGCCGATTATATTTTATTGGAGGAAAAATGAAAGAACTTGTTGTAAGTTTAATAGGAAATCCAAACACAGGTAAAACAACTTTGTTTAATACATTGACTGGTAGCAATGAACATGTGGGAAATTGGCATGGGGTTACCGTTGAAGAAAAATATGCTTTTTTTAGTTTTGAAAATCAAAAAATTAAATTGGTTGATTTGCCCGGTATTTATTCTCTTTCAAGGTTATCGTTTGAAGAAAAAGTGGCAACAGATTATTTGCTTGCAAACAAAGACAATATAGTTGTAAACATTTGCGATTATAACAATTTGCAAAGAAATCTTTATTTAACACTAGGACTTATTGAACTTGGTTGCAAAATTATTATGGTTGTAAACCAGATAGACAAAAAGAAATTTAGAAAAATTAATCTTTCTTTGATTGAAAAACAATTTGGTATAAAAATTTTGGAAATAAATGCTCAAAGTAAGGAAGATGTTGAAGAATTAAAAAAAGAAATTTGCAATTATTCTTTTGCAAAGCCAAAAATTGATTATTTAAAACAAATTGATTTGAAAGAAAGTTATTCTTTATTGCCAAAAAATATTAAAGAAAGCGAAAAGAATTTTTATGCAATAAAACTTTTGGAAGATGATGAAGATATAAAAAAACAATTTAATATTAAAAAAAAATTTAATAAAGCAGATATTGTTGCAAGTGCAAGATATGATTTTATAGATAAAATCATGAAAGAATGTGCAAGTGAGAATAAAAAAACATATGGAGAAAGCAAACTTGATAAAATATTTTTAAATAAGTTTTTAGCATTTCCTATTTTTTTATTTTTGCTTGGAGTAGTATTTTATCTTACATTTTTTTCCATTGGTGCATTTTTAAGTGATGGATTATCATATTTATTAAACAAATTTATAACTAATCCTTTTTTGGGATTTTTGCAAAACAATTTGGGCGCACAAAGTTTTTTGTATAATTTTTTTGAAAGTGCAATTTTTGGTGGGGTAGTTTCTATTTTAACATTTTTACCACAAGTGGCATTACTTTTTGTCTTTTTGTCAATTTTGGAAGACAGTGGGTATTTAGCGAGAGTGGCATTTGTTTTTGAAGATATATTGTCTAAGGTCGGTCTTTCAGGAAAAAGTGTTTATACTCTTTTAATGGGGTTTGGCTGTTCTACAAGTGCTATATTAACAGCAAGAAATATGGAAGATGAAAATGCAAAAAGAAAAACTGCTTTGCTTACTCCATATATGAGTTGTTCAGCAAAATTTCCGATTTATGTTTGTCTTGGTGGAGCATTTTTTGGAGTAAACAATATTTTTGTTATTTTAGGTTTATATATACTTGGCGTTGTTGTTGCTATCAGCATGAGCTCAATCTATGAAAGAACAATTTTAAAAAGCAAAGAGCAATCTTTTATTTTAGAGTTTCCACCTTATAAAATTGTTAACTTAAAACAAATTTTAAAAGTTTTCTTTCAAAATGCCAAACTGTTTTTGACAAGAGTTGGAACTTTGATAATAGCAATGAATGTTATCGTGTGGTTGCTTGGAAACTTTTCTTTTTCGTTTAAATATATTGGTAATTCAAATAGCGAAACAAGCATTTTGCAATGTCTTGGAAAGGTTCTTGCTCCTATATTTGCGCCTTTAGGTTTTGGGAGTTGGGGACTAGTTTCAGCGTTGATTGCTGGTTTAATAGCAAAAGAAATAATAATTTCATCAATAGCACTATTTAATCATGTTGATGCTTCAAATATAGTAGAATTTCAAAATTCTTTGAGAAATCCTAATAGTATAGTTAATTTTGTTGGACCTAGTTCTGTGCTTTCATATTTAGTTTTTTGTTTGCTATACTTCCCTTGTCTTGCATCAGTTGGGGTGTTGTATAAAGAAATAGGCAAAAAATGGACAATATATGGTGTTTTAATGCAATTTTTAGTTGCTTATTTTATAACGATGTTTATATATAACATTGCAAAAGCAGTTGAGTTATTTGGTGCTTTAAAGGTCGTTCTAGTTTTATTAGCTATATTAATTGTTGTTATTAGTGTCTTGCTGATTGTGAAAAAAATAAAGAAAAAAGACACTTGTGGTAATTGTTTAAATTGTCCAAAAAATTGTAAAAAAAATAATAAATAGTAACAATTCTATATTTTAAGGAATAAAACATAATATGAAAGAACAAAAAGAAGAAAAAAAATTTAAGATTATTTGTATAAAAGCACCTAGATGGCTTGCTGGGTTGTTAAAAAGATTTTGCAGGAGCAAAGAAAAATAATCAGTTTTAATAAAAACTGTTTGATTTTATTACATTAATAAAAAAAACTTGAAACAAAAGTTTCAAGTTTTTAAACAAAAAATCAAGCATAAGATTGATTATGCTTTTTTTGCTGTTTTAATGCATTTTGTGCAGGCCTTAACTTTAACAGGTTTTCCGTCTATTTCAACAACTGTTTGTTGAAGATTTAATTCATAAGTTCTATTGTATTTTTTATTTGAGAAAGAAACTTGTTTTCCTGTTGATTTACCTCTTCCACATATATCACATGTTCTGCTCATAATTTCCTCCAATATATTTTTCTTGCACTTAACTATATCATTATTTGAGAAAAAAATCAACTCTTTTTTAAAAAGTTTTTTACTTTTACAAAAATTTTGACTATTTTTTTATAAAAGTTTTAATAAATATTTGTATTTTTCTTATTTATGTAGTAATATATCTTAGAAGGTGTTCCTTTATGTGGAACTATCTTTGTCAATTCATTTTTAGGGGGCGTCTTTTGACAGTAGATACAAATAATTATTATGGCAATATTTCTATCTCCGACAATGCTATTAGGATTGTCGCGGGTTATGCTGTCCTTGATTGCTATGGGGTTGTTGACCTTGTATCTAAATCGCTTGTTGATAGTGCCCGTGAATTGATGAAAAAAAATTCGTATTCAAAGGGTATTAAAATAAGCCACATTAACAACAGAATTTATATTGATGTTTATTGTATTTTAAAATATGGCGTTTCAATTAGCGCTGTTGCTGAGTCTTTGCGTAAATCGGTTAAGTATTCAGTAGAAAACTTTACTGGTATGCTTGTTGATGCAGTAAATGTTCATGTTGTTGGTGTAAGAGTTTAGGAGAAAATTTTATGATAAAAACAATAAACGGTGCAACATTCCGTAAAATGATAGTAGCAGGCGCTGGCCTTTTAGAACAAAATAAAAAATATGTAGATTCTTTAAATGTTTTTCCTGTTCCTGATGGGGACACTGGGACAAACATGTTTTTGACAATGAAGTCTGCTGTTAATGAAGTTTCAAAATGTATAAACAACAACATGGACTCTTTAAGTGATGCTTTTGCAAAGGGTGCTTTAAAAGGTGCAAGAGGTAATAGTGGAGTTATTACTTCTCAAATTTTTAAAGGATTTTGCTCTGTTACAGCAAAAAGTAGCGAAATCACAACAAAGGTTTTTGCTCGTGCAATGCAAGAAGGTGCAAACATTGCTTACAAAGCTGTTACAAAACCAAAGGAAGGAACAATTTTGACTGTTATTCGTGTTATGGCAGAAAACGCAGTTAATGTTGCAAAAAAGTGTGATGACTTTGAAGTTTTCCTTAAAAAAGTTTTGGATACTGGTGAAGAAATTTTAAAGCAAACACCTGAAATGTTGCCTGTTCTTAAAAAAGCTGGCGTTGTTGATGCCGGTGGTAGAGGTATTATAGTTATCTTTACAGGTTTTTATAAACTTATAATGGGTGAAGAAAACTTTGAATTTAGTTTTGAAGATGAGAAAAAACCTCAAACTGTTGATGATGTGATTGCTGACATTAACAATCTTGGTGATATTCAATTTGGTTATTGTACAGAATATATGATTATCAATATGAAAAAGAAAACTACCGAAGCCGATATTGATAAATTGCGTGAAAAATTGATGGAAATAGGGGATTCTGTTATTTGTATTGGAGATTTGAATTTGGTAAAAGTTCATGTCCATTCAAATGAACCAAACAAAGCACTTGAATATGCTCTTGAACTTGGAGAACTTTACAACCTTAAAATAGAAAACATGCTCGAACAAAATAGAGAGTTAAAAAAGAAAGCATTAGTACAAGAGATTACAAAAGAAATTGGCATGGTTGCTGTTGCACCTGGTGAAGGTATTGCAAATATCTTTAAAGATATGGGCGTTGATGAAATAATCGTTGGGGGACAAACTATGAATCCAAGTGCAGAAGATATCGCATCTGCTTGTGATAAAGTTCCTGCAAACAATGTTATTGTTTTCCCAAATAACAAAAACATCATCTTGGCTGCTGAGCAAGCAAATGATTTGACTTCAAAAAATTTGATTGTTATTCCTACAAGGTCAATTCCAGAAGGCATAACTGCTTCAATCTCTTTCAATCCAGATGGTTCTGTTGAAGAAAATGCTGAAAGTATGAAAGAAGCTATTAAAGGAGTTCATTCTGGTGCTGTAACTTACGCAGTAAGAGACACTCATGTTGATGGCTTTGATTTGGCTGTTGGTGAAATCATTGGACTTGATGATAAAGCAATTCTTGCAAAAGGCAAGGCTGTAAATGAAACAACTGCTAAATTGGTTGAAAAAATGATGAACGATGAAATCATGAACATTACTCTTTTCTATGGTGAAGACATAAGAGAAGAAGAAGCAAATGCCTTGGTTAAATTACTCAATGAAAAATATCCTGAAATAGAAGTTAGTGCCGTATTTGGTGGTCAACCAGTATATTACTATCTTGTAAGCTTAGAATAAAATATAACCACTTTTTATAAAGTGGTTTTTTTATTGATTTTTATTAATTAAATGATTAATATTATTGTATGAGAGTTGACAAATTTATATCTGAAAAATTTACAATTTCAAGAACAAAAGCACAAGAATTAATTAAAAATGGGCTTGTGTTTTATGCCGATAAAAAAGTTGATAAGGTTTCTTTTGATGTTGAAAATGAAAATTTGATTTTGATTAAAGACAACAAACAGTACGTTTCTCGTGGTGCTTATAAGTTGCTTGGTGCAATTGATGCTTTTGACCTAAACTTTAAAGATAAAGTGGTTTTAGATATAGGAGCATCTACTGGTGGGTTTACTCAGGTCGCTTTAGAACACGGAGCAAAAAAAGTTTATGCTGTTGATATTGGAAAAAATGAACTTGCGCAAGTTTTGAAAAATAACAACAAAGTTGTAAATATGAATTCTACCGATTTTAGAGATATATCAAAGGACAAATTGAAAGATGTGGAAATGATTGTTGGGGATATATCTTTTATTTCATTAAAACATATTTTTCCAAAAATCTTAGATTTGTTTGGCAACAAAATTGAAGTTTGTATGCTTTTTAAACCACAATTTGAATGTGGAATAGAACAAGCAAAAAAATATAAAGGAGTTGTATTAGATAAAAAATTGCATATAAAACTTTTAACAGATTTTGTTTGTTATTTACAAAATATGGGATTTTTAGTTAGTGGAATTACTTATTCAAATATAAAGGGTAAGCAAGGTAATATAGAATATTTGTTTTATATTAATGGTAAAGTATTTTATAATTTTGATATTAATAATCTTGTTTGCGATGCTTTTAACAATTTTGGAAATTAAAATTTTTTGATAATAGTTAAAAATAAAAAAACATGCACAAATTAGCATGTTTTTATTTTTAATTTTTATTGCATTCTTGACATTGTCGCAGTAGGATAAAGTGGAACGTTGTTAAATCCTGGGCATGCATTTGTTGGTTCTGGTGCTTGACAAGGTGGTATTACAGGATAACCATAACTTGGAACAAGCAAATCAACAACTGATGTTACTTTTACTAGCACTTGTATACAACCAGTAACTGTGAATGTATTTTCTGATGTGTAAGCACCTACTGAACTTGTAAATAATGCATTTGCAGTTATGTTTACAGGTGAAAGTGATGGTTGTGGAACAAATAATACTACACTTTTTGCAATCAATAAAGTAGATGTACCTGTTCCAATAACACCGTTATTATCTCTATAAGTTACCGTTACTGGTATTGTAAGAGTAAAACTTACATTGGCATAGTTTGGAGTTTGTTCTATTCTATCAATTGTTATATCTGAAATTGTTACGCTTGAACCTGTTGTGTTTTGTGCTGAGATATAAGTAAGTGGCAATGCTGGTGATGCTGGGTTAAAATTGCTTACTGGTAAAATAATTCCACTTTCTGTTGATTGGCTTACGCATGCATCAAAAACTTTTGTTGTTTCAATTAACACCTTTTCACAAATTCCATTTAAACCATTCCCACAAATTGGCCCCGGTCTATTTGGATTTGTATTGTTAATATAAAAAGACATCTTTACCTCCTATTCTTTTTATGAGTTTACGCATGTAAACTAACTATACTAATTATATGTAAGTGTGTTATAAAGTGTTAACAACCTAAATTTGTTTGATTTTTTTATTTATTAATGTATAATATGTAAGTAAATTTATTAGGAGATTTTTATGATTTTAGAAAATGTAATTGAAAGACTTGAAATTTTAAAAAAAGACCTTGATTTTATAAAGGAGTGTCTTTGACTACTTTGGACAAGAAAAGAAAATAAAAGAACTTGAAAAACAGCAAATGGAAGAAGATTTTTATCTTGACCAAAAAAAAGTGTTAACTGTAGGTAGACAAATAAAAGAATGTCAACACAAAATTTCATTGATAAATTCTCTTGAAAATGCTTTTTTAGATTGTAAAGGTTATGTTGATTTATTTCAAGAGTTTGGCGATGCTTCACTTGAAAAAGATATTGAAGATAGTTTGCACTTGTGTGAAGAAAAATTTGAACAAGCAAAAATTGAAACTTTACTTTCTGGCAAATATGATAGCTATGATGCAATTATGACTTTGCATTCTGGAGCAGGTGGAACAGAAGCATGTGATTGGACTGATATGCTATGGCGTATGTATAAAATGTATTGTGAAAAAAATGATTTTAAAATCAAAGTTCTAGATGTGCTTGATGGAGATGGGGCAGGGTTAAAGTCTATTACTTTTGAAGTTGACGGCGAAAATGCTTATGGCTTTTTAAAATGTGAAAAAGGAGTTCACAGATTAGTTCGTATCTCTCCTTTTGATGCTAATGCCAGAAGACATACTTCTTTTGCCAGTGTTGAAGTTATGCCAAAAATTGAAGAAAAACCAGATATTGATATAAGACCAGAAGATTTAAAAGTTGACACTTATAGAGCTTCTGGTGCAGGTGGACAACATGTTAATAAAACAGAAAGTGCAATAAGAATTACACACTTGCCAACAGGAATTATAGTAGCATGTCAAAATGAGCGTTCTCAAATACAAAACAGAGAAATGGCTATGCAAATGCTATACTCCAAACTTGTTGAACTTGAAGAAGCAAAAGAAATGGAAGAAATGGCAAAAGTTCGCGGAGAGATTAAGAAAATTGAATGGGGAAGTCAAATTAGAAGTTATGTATTCTGTCCTTATACTCTTGTAAAAGACCATAGAACTGGATATGAAGATACAAATATAGCATCTGTTATGGATGGAAATATTCAGGAATTTATTAACGAATATTTAAAAAAGACAAGCATTTAATTCTTGTCTTTTTTGCTTTTTTCCTTTTTACTTTTTTTATATAAAATTATTCCTCCTATTGTAAGAGATATAATTATAACTCCACTAAAAATTATCGCTAGAATCCAATTATTTTTTGTTTCAGGCTGTTGGGTCGTATTCTGTGAATTTTGCAAATTATCATCTGTGCTATTACCTGGAAGTTGAGGCGTTTGCTCGTTTGGAGATTGCTCATCTTCATTTGGCAAAAGTGTATCATCTTCTATTGGAGTGTATAATACGCTATCAATTGCATCTACAAGGTAAGGTATAGAATTATATACATATTCTTTTTCTATTAAGTATGTCCCCATTTCAAATAAAAGGCAAGTGTCTTTTAAAGCTTGATTATAATGACCACTTCCACTATATATATCAGAAAACAACCAAGGATACATTGCGTTTCCTGTTGCAAAAAGAATCTTTGCAAATTGATAGTTGTTTTGATAATTTGGATTGCTTTTTCCCACTACTATTCTAACCTTGCTTAAATTTTCTCCATTTTGGTTTGTGTAATAGTAACTTTTGCTTACACCATCTCTATGTATATCAAAAAGAGCATCAGGATTGTATGAGTTAAAAAGTTTTGTCGCCGTCAAACCAGAACGAGAATATGCTGATGAATTATGTGGAATATGAAGTGTTTCATCAAGAACAACATTATAATTTTTGCTTTCAAGTTGAGATTTTAACATTTTTGCCACATCATGAATTCCACCAGCGCCATATATTGAATCATATCCATCTGTTGGGGTGTAGCTTTCATCATTGTGTGTCATGTATAAACAAATAGTTTGCTGATTGTTTGACAACGGGGAAATGTTATTGTTTTTTAACTTCTTTGAAATTGGAATATTAATATTTCCTATTTTTCGCGCATATGCTTTGTTTCCTTCTATTAAGTAAATTTCGTATTCTTCAAAATTTGCAGTTATAAAAGTATCACCAACTTCCACTTGACTTTTTTCCATTATTATTTCATTGTCTTGATTGTATACAATATAAGAATCTGTTTTTTCTCCATCAACAGCGAGTGTGGTTTTTATTGGAGAGAAAACTAAAAGTATTATAAGTATGTATAAAATAATATATTTTGTTTTCATATTGTTATTTTGTTTTGTTTGCTAAAAAAAATACATTTGATTTTTATTAAATTCAAATAGTTGATTTTGTTATTTGTTTTTGTTATAATTTGTTTATTATGAAATACTTTGAAAAAATGAAAGAAAAATTTGAATTGCTTAAAGAAAAAAAAGATGTGATTATCCTTTCTGTTGAGTCTTCTTGTGATGAAACAAGCATTGCAGTTGTAAAAAACGGAAGGGAAATTTTGTCAAATATAATTGCATCTCAAATTGAAATTCATAGAAGATTTGGTGGTGTGGTTCCAGAAGTAGCTTCTAGAAATCACATATTGGCAATCTCAAATATATTTGACCAAGCTATTGAAAAGGCTGATATAAAAAAAGAAGATATTGATGCTGTTGCTGTAACTTATGGAGCTGGTCTTATTGGTGCTTTGCTTGTTGGAGTTAATTTTGCAAAAGCTCTTGCCTATTCACTTGATGTACCACTTATAGCAGTAAGTCATGTGCATGGCCATATTGCAGGAAATTATGTTTCTCATTTAGATCTAAAACCACCTTTTATTTGCTTAATGGTTAGTGGTGGACATTGCGCTATTTTAAGGGTAGAAGATTACAATAAATTTAAACTTATTGGTTCTACTGTTGACGACGCAGTCGGAGAATGTTTTGATAAGGTTGCAAGAGTGTTGTCTCTTCCTTATCCAGGGGGACCTGAAATTGACAAGTTGGCAAAAGAAGGGAGAAAAACTCACAATTTTGTTGTTTCTAATAGTTTGAAAAATACATTTAATTTTTCTTTTAGTGGAATAAAAACCTCCGTTGTTAATTTTGTTCATAATGCACAGCAAAGGGGAGAACAAATAAACAAAGCTGATATTGCTTTTTCTTTTCAAGATGATGTTACAAATGAACTTGTTGAAAAGACTATTCGTGCTTGCAAAGAGCAAGGATTAGACAAAATAGTTGTAGCTGGTGGAGTTGGTGCAAATTCTATGTTAAGAGAAAAATTTTCAATGGTTTGTGAAAAAAATGGCTTTAAGTTTTACTCACCAGTTTTAAAACTTTGTACAGACAATGCTGCTATGATTGGCTCTGCTGGATATTACATGATGAAAGATGGTCTTGGTCTTGCTGATTTGTCTTTAACGGCAAAAGCAATTGTAAGTTTGTAGGAGAGTATATGAGCAATAAAGAAAACTGCCAAAAAAATAGTAATTTTATAAATATGATTAAAAGTTATAAATGGTATGAGTTTTGTTTCTATGCTTTTGGTATTCTTGCAGTTGTTTTGCTTGCAATATTTTTCAAAAGTTCGGCTTTGACTATAATACTTTCAATTTTTGGAATAACTTATGTATTTTTAGTTTCAAAAAAATTTAAGTTTGCTATTATTTTTGGTATAATTTATACAACTTTATATGTAGTTCAATCAGTTTTGTATAAAAATTGGGGAGAATTTATTTTAAATTTATGCGTAGTTTTACCTATGTTGATTGCTTCTTTGGTAAGCTGGCTTATTCAAAATGATAAAAAAAGTTTGGTTGTCAAAAGTAAAAAAATATCTTTGAAAGAGATAGCAATAGTTTCTGTTGTAAGCGTTGTTTTATCTGTTGCTTTTTATTTTGTTTTAAGATATTTTAACACTCCAAATTTGATAGTTGCCACTTTATCTTTATTCTTCACAGTGCTAGGAAATTATTTGTTAATGAGACAAAGTCCTTTTATGTTTTTTGTTTATATTTTAAATAACATTGTTGTCATTTTAATTTGGTTGTTACCTGTTGTTATGGGAGTTGGGAACAGTGCTGAAACTTTGCCTATGATTGTAACTTTGAGTTTTTATTTAATTTTTAATATTGTAGGAGCAATAAATTGGAACAGAAAAGAAAAGCAGGAAGAAATTGCTGACAAACAGGAAAAAATCAATTGATTGTAAAGGAGAAAATTATGGAATTATTGGCACCAGCAGGAAATTTTGATAAACTTGTTACAGCTGTTCATTTTGGAGCAGATGCTGTCTATTTTGCAGGAAAGATGTATGGACTTCGTGCATTTGCTGGCAATTTTGATGATGAAGAAATAATCAAAGCAATGAATTATTTGCATGCCAATGGCAAGAAGGGTTACATAACATTAAACATTGTTGCAAATGATAGCGATTTTAAAAACATTGATAAATACCTTAATTTGCTTGTAGAGGCAAAGGTTGATGGTGTTATTGTAAGTGATGTTGGATTAATATATTACATTAGAAAAAATTTTCCTATGATTAATGTACATGTTTCTACTCAGGCTAATGTGAATAATTCGTATTCAGCAAAATTTTTTGCTGATATGGGGGTAACAAGAATTGTTCTTGCAAGAGAACTTAATTTGCAACAAATTAAAGAAATATATAATGCAGTAGGGGACAAAGTTGAATTGGAAGGTTTTGTTCATGGTGCTATGTGTATTTCATATTCAGGGAGATGTTTGCTTTCAAATTATATGACAGGAAGAGATAGCAATAAGGGAGCATGTGTGCAAGCGTGCAGATGGCAATATGCTATAAGAGAGGTAAACAAAACTGATGAGTATCCTATTGAAGAAGATGAAAGAGGAACTTATATTTTAAATTCAAAAGATTTATGTTTGATTGAACATATCAAAGAACTTCAAGATGCAGGAATTTGCTCTTTAAAAATTGAAGGAAGAATGAAGTCTGATTATTATGTAGCATCTGTTGTAAATGCTTATAGGCGAGCATTGGACGGAAATAATAAAATGGAAGTTTTAAAAGAAGAACTTGCAAAAACTAGTCATAGAAGATATACAACAGGATTTATTTTTAATAGTGATGACAAAGAGTTTTTGCAAACATCTATGCCAGTTCAAACAGCAGAATTTGTTGCCAAAGTTGTTGAAGATAGTAAAAACGGCATGGTAAAAATAGAAATGCGAAACCGTTTTAAAATAGGAGATGAACTTGAAATATTATCTCCAAACGATAGTTTTCTAAGAAAAATAGTAATTGAAAAAATAATAGATGATAAAGGACAAGAAATTGAAGATTGCAAACGAGTTCAAGATATAGTAACAATAAATTGTCCATATCAATTAAAAGAAGGAGACATTTTAAGAAGAACTTTAAAATAGAATAGGTTGATTGCAACCTATTTTTTTTATTCTTTAAATTCTGAAAAAAGAAAAACATTAAAAAATATTAAAAAATATTAAAAAAATGGCAAAAACTGTTGACTATTTTTTTTAAACTGCATATAATATTGCTAGCACTTGAAACAAGAGAGTGCTAAAAAAGTCGAAAATTGAGGTCTTAATGAAGCTATCTGAACGAAAAAATCAAATTTTATGTATGGCTGTTGAAGAATATATAAAAGATTGCAGTCCTATTACAAGTGGCTATGTTAAAGAAAAGACAAATTTAGGTTTATCAACGGCAACACTAAGAAATGAACTTAATGCTTTGGAAGCAATGGGGTATTTGAAACAACTTCACACTTCTGGTGGAAGAATTCCAACAGTTCAAGGTTATAGATACTATGTTGAAAATTTGCTTTCTACTGCAACTGCAACAAATAGTCAATTAGAAGACGTAAAAAAATTGATTACTTCAAGAACAAATAGTTTGACAGACATAGTATCTGGTATTGCAAAGATTGTAAGTCATGCTACAAATTATCCTACTGTTGTTATGCTTAATGGTATTGAAAATCTTGTTCTTGATGAATTTAGAATAATACCACTTCTAGAACAAAAAGTTATGGTTTTGATAGGAACAAAATCTGGTTATATTTCGCAAGACTTAAATGTTCAAGCAACAATTAAAGAGTGCCAAGATGCATCAAATTATTTAACCAAAAACTTCAAGGGTGAAACTGTTGGTTTTATGATTGAAAACATTGACCAATTTGAAGAAGGAATGAAAAGTGAAATCAAGGCTTTTCAAAATGTAGTTGATACTTTAATTGGTGGACTTAAAAAACTTAACAATACAAAACTTATTGATGTCCATAGAGAAGGAAGCGCAAAGCTTTTGCAAGACAATGATATTGACGGAGCAAAAAAAGTTTTAAATGTTCTTGATGATAAAGATAAGCTTGCAGATATTGTGAAAGTTGATAGTAAAGATAAAATAGAAGTAGATCTTGCTGATGAAGAAAAAAATGATTGTTCTGTTGTTAAAGCTCCAATTTGTTTAAATGGAAATCAGCTTGCTTCAATTGGAGTTATTGGGCCACAAAGAATGGATTATGCATCAATAGCCTCAGCATTAAAAGTCGTTATTGATAGTCTTAAAGATTTAAAAGGGGAATAAATGTCTAAGGAAAATTTTAAAGAAGAAAAACACAAAAGATGTCATTGTGAAGAAAATTGTGATTGCAAGGAAGAAAAAGAAAAAAAATGCAGTTGTGAACATGACAAATGTGAATGCAAATGCGATAAAGAACATGAAGAATGTGATTGTTCATGTAATTGTGACCACGAAGAAAATGAAAGTCAAGATTATTTGAATCTGGCAAAACAAATTCAAGCCGATTTTGAAAATTTTCGTAGGCATGCCATAGAAGATATAAAACAAGCTAAAATATCTGGGCAAGCGTCAATTATAGAAGCATTTTTACCTTGTCTTGATACTTTTAAAGAAGCTAAAAAATCTATTAATGATGCTGATGTTTTAAAAGGTGTTGAAATGATTGAAAACAAAATAATTGACACTTTAAAAAGCGTTGGTGTTGAAAAAATAGAATCTGTGGGGCAAAAATATAACCCACATCTGCACAATGTAATTGCCGTTTTAAATGTTGCAGATAAAGATAATGATGTAATCATTGATGAATATCAAGCAGGTTACATGTTTAACGGCAAAGTTATTAGATATGCAAAAGTCATCGTCAATAAAAAGGAGGATTAAAATTATGGGAAAAATTATTGGAATTGACTTAGGAACTACAAACTCTTGCGTTGCTGTTATGGAAGGTGGTAAACCAACTGTTATTGCAAACGCAGAAGGAGATAGAACAACACCATCTGTTGTTGCTTACACAAAAGAAGGGGAAAGACTTGTTGGTAAAGTTGCAAAAAGACAAGCAATTGTTAATGCTGAAAATACTATTCAATCTATTAAAAGAGAAATGGGAACAAATTATAAAGCAAAATTGAATGGTAAAGAATATACTCCACAAGAAATTTCTGCAATGATTTTAGCAAAACTTAAAGCCGATGCTGAAAGTTATTTAGGGGGGAAAGTATCACAAGCTGTTATTACTGTTCCTGCTTACTTTAACGACTCTCAAAGACAAGCGACAAAAGATGCTGGTAAAATTGCTGGACTTGAAGTGTTGAGAATTATCAACGAACCAACAGCTGCCGCTCTTGCTTATGGTCTTGATAAAGGTGAAAACTCAAATCAAAAAATTTTAGTTTACGACCTTGGTGGTGGTACATTTGATGTTTCTATTCTTGAAATAGGAGATGGCGTTTTTGAAGTGTTGTCTACAAATGGTAATACTCGTCTTGGTGGTGATGATTTTGATAACAGAATTATAGACCTTTTGGTTGAAGAATTTAAAAAGACAAACAGCATTGACTTGTCTACTGACAAACTTGCTATGCAAAGACTTAAAGAAGCTGCTGAAAAAGCAAAAATTGACCTTTCAGCTACTCCAAAAACAACTATTTCTCTTCCATTTATTTCTGCTGATGCAACAGGTCCTAAACATATGGAATATGAACTTACAAGGGCAAAATTTGATGCTATCACAGAAGACCTTGTAAAAGAAACTATTGAATGTTCAAAAAGAGCTCTTGCTGATGCAAAACTTAGCAAAGAACAAATCAACAAAGTTGTTTTAGTTGGTGGCTCTACAAGAATTCCAGCTGTTCAAGATGCAGTTAAGGCATTTACAGGCAAAGAACCTTACAAAGGCATTAACCCTGATGAGTGTGTCGCAGTAGGTGCAGCTATTCAAGCAGGTGTTTTGGGTGGAGAAGTAAAAGATGTTCTTCTTCTTGATGTAACTCCACTTTCTCTTGGTATTGAAACTTTGGGTGGTGTGTTTACAAAACTCATAGAAAGAAACACTACTATTCCTACAAAAAAATCTCAAATTTTCTCTACTGCTGTTGACAACCAACCTGGCGTAGATATTCATGTATTGCAAGGTGAAAGAGAATTTGCTGCTCAAAACAAAACTTTGGGTAGATTCCAACTTTCTGATATTCCACCAGCACCAAGAGGTGTTCCACAAATAGAAGTTACTTTTGATATTGATGCAAATGGTATTGTAAAAGTTTCTGCAAAAGACCTTGGAACAAACAAGGAACAAAATATTACAATTACTGCTTCTTCAAATCTTAAAGAAGAAGATATTGAAAAAGCTATAAAAGAAGCAGAAGCACATGCAGAAGAAGATAAAAAGAGAAAAGAGCTTGTTGAAACAAAAAATCAAGCAGACAATTTAGTTTATGGACTTGAAAAAATGCTTAAAGAAAATGGTGATAAACTTAACGAAGATGACAAGAAAAAACTTCAAGATGCCATTGAAAAAGCAAAGAAAGAATTTGAAAGTGAAGATATTGAAGTAATTAAAAAAGCAATAGATGAACTTACAAATGTATCTAACGGAATCGTTTCAAAAATGTATCAAGGTGCAAATCCAAATGGAACAAATCCAAATGGTGATGGCTCTAACAATGGTGGTTCAACTGATGGCGACCCAGAAGTTGTTGTTGACTAATAAAAATATAGGAGAAATAAGATGAAGGTTTTATTAATTGTTGATATGCAAAAAGGTTTTATTACAAATAGCAACAAAGGTTTAATTGAAAATATAAATTTCCAAATTAAATCTGGTCAATATGATAAAATTGTTGCTACAAAGTTTATTAATAAAGAAAATAGTAATTACATTAAAAAATTGAATTGGAATGCTATGTTTAATGGAGAAGAAACAGACTTTGCAATAGATTTACCAAAAAACGCAATTATAATAGAAAAAACTTCTTATGGCTTGCCTTTAAAAAATTTTTCTAAAAACGGCACGGAATTGGTAGAAAATAGCAAAAAAATATTAGACCAAAATGATGATTTATTCATTTGTGGAACTGATTACGATGCATGCGTATTAGCAATTGCTTATCAAATGTTTGATAACGGATATAATGTATCATTTTTAAACAATTGTATAGGTTCATCATCTAGAAACCCTATTGATAAAAAAATAATAGAAAGAATATTAACTAGAAATTTTGGTGCACACAGTATTAAAGCAGAAGAATTAAATGAAAAAGAATAAAAAAATCTAAAAGTGAGATTTATATGGCGAATAAAGATTATTATTCAATTTTAGGAGTTGACAAAAACGCAAGTGATGATGAGATTAAATCTGCATACCGAAGACTTGCAAAAAAATATCACCCTGACCTTAATAAAACTGAAGAAGCTGCTGAAAAATTTAAAGAAATAAATGAAGCTTATGAAGTTTTGGGAGATTCTAAAAAAAGAGCTAATTATGACCAATTTGGTTCTGTTGATGGAAATCCATTTGGTGCAGGTGGTTCTGCAGGTGGTGGTTTTGGCGATTTCTTTGGTGGAGGCGGTGGTTTTGGCGACATTTTCTCTGATATCTTTTCTGCATTTGGTGGTGGAAGTAGAAGTGGTGCTAGAACAATGGTCAAAGGTGAAGACATAGATATAAATATGAATTTAACTTTTGAAGAAGCTTGTTTTGGTGTTGAAAAAAACATTACAATTGGTAAAATTGAAAAATGTGAAAAATGTAATGGAACTGGTGCAAAAAATGGTAGTGAATTTACAACTTGTTCTTCTTGTCAAGGCACTGGTCGTGTAAGGTTTCAACAAAATACAATGTTTGGTACAACCATACGAGAAAGCATTTGCCCTAAATGTAATGGTTCTGGGAAGATTGTGAAAGATAAATGTGAATCTTGTAATGGAAAGGGGTATCAAAGAGTTCAAAAAAATGTCAAAGTTAAAGTTCCAGCAGGTATAGACGATGGGCAAACATTAAGACTTAGAGGAGAAGGAAATGCTCCTACGAGAAATGGTATAAACGGAGATTTAAATATTCATATTTCTGTTGCTCAGCACAATATTCTTGTTAGGAAAGGTAATGACTTATACATGGATTTATATCTTCCTTTTACTACTACATTGCTAGGTGGTAAGATTGATATTCCTACATTAAATGGGAATTATTCTCTTTCTATTCCAGAACTTACACCTAGTGGAACAGTAATGCGTTTAAAAAATCGTGGTGTTAAAATTTTAAATAAGGAAAAATATGGCGATCTGCTTGTTACAATAAAAGCAGAATGTCCAAAATCTCTTGATAAAGACACAAAAGAAAAATTACAGGAGATTGCCAATAATTATTCAGAATCTGATTACTTAAAATTTAACAACTTTTTAAAGAAAATGAAAAAATAGGCAAAAGCCTATTTTTTTTAATATAATTTTTTTGTTAGTTATTGGTTATAGCATTGACTAGCGATAATAAAGATACTACTGCTGTTGAACATCTTAAAATCCTTTTTCCTAATGTTATAGAATTTTCTGTATTTGCCTTTAACAACAAAATTTCATTATCAGAAAATCCACCTTCATTTCCTATTACTAATGCAACATTATTTGCGCTGAAAAGTTCTTTTATATCAAATATAGATTTGTTATTTTCTTTTTCATTTGCAAAAACAACTATATCAAATTTTTTTAATTTTTGAATCATTGTTTCAAAATTTATCAAAGGATATACTTCCATTAATTTTGACCTTTCACATTGTTTGCTTGCTGTTAATACTTGTTGTTTTATTCTTTCAAGATTTATGCTTTTAGTATTAGAATAATCTGAAACAAAAAATTGCAAGTTTGAAACTCCTAATTCTACACTCTTTGGTATTATTTCATCAATATAATCTTTTTTTGGCAATGCTTGAAACAAGGTAATATTTCTTTTTGGTAGAGCTTCACATTTTTTTTGACTATTTATTTGTGTAATACATTGTTTTTTGTTTATTTCAATGATTGTGCAAAAATAATCAAAATCATCATTTATATTGCAAATGATTTCATCGCCTTTTTTCATTCGTAAAACTTTGCTTAGATGAACTAAGTCATCTTCTTCAATTATTATTTTGTTATTTATCTTTTTCCCAAAAAATCTTTTCATACAAACATATTACAATAACTAATATATAAAGTCAAATCAAAAGTTTATTAATTTAAATTTTTTATGCAAGAAAAACAGTTTTTAAATTAATATAAAATAATTGCCTTTAACAATTAAATGTGTTAAACTATTGATACATAAATGTTTCAATCAAACAACTTGTTAAATAACAAGATAAAAATTTTATAAAATGCAAGCATATATGAGACCTCGTAGTAAAACAGGATATTACGGAGCCCTCCTAAGGCTTTGTTCTGGGTTCGAGTCCCGGCGGGGTCACCAATTTTAAATAAAATGTTGTTTTTGTTATGGTTAGTTTGTAGCTTTTTATATAAAATTAAAATAATTAAAATTATATAAAAACTTCATAAGCATTTTTATTTTTAAAATTTAAAAAAATAGGATTAATTTGGAGGTAAATATGAGTCAAGAATATCTTGGTAAAATTGTAGAAGTGAAAATGGATAGAGTTATGGGAAGTAAACATCCGAAACATGGTTTTATTTATCCAGTCAATTATGGTTATATTCCAAATACAATTTCTGGTGATGGGGAAGAGTTGGATGCTTATGTTTTAGGAGTTTTTGAACGAGTAGAAAATTTTAAAGGTAAAGTCATAGCAATTATTCATAGAATTAATGATAACGATGACAAGTTGGTGGTAGTGCCTGAATACAAGAATTATACTGATGAGCAAATAAGAGCATTGACAGAATTTCAAGAACAATGGTTCGAGTCTGAGATTTGGAGAAAATAATTTAAGTTTATGTTTTATAGTATAATTTTTACATATTGATAAAAAAATCATATATTGCAAATTAACTAAATATAAATATCAAAAAATAAACAAAAAAATTGATTTATCAATATAGAAATTAAGATTGTTATTACAATTATTATTTAATTTTTAGTTACTTTTTTAAAAAGTTACATAATTATTTTCAATTAGTTAACTAAGAAATAATTTTAAAGTAGATATTGTAAATTATAATTTTATATGTAATTTAAGTAAAAATTTAATTATTTTTGATAATTATTTTAAATATTTAAAGTAAAAAAAATTTTATTAAAATTAATGGAGTTAAAAATGAAAAATAAAATTTTTATAGGGAACAATTTAGATTGGCTTAATAGCAATAAAATGAGTGAGTTTATTGAAAAAGTTGGTTTGGTTTACATAGATCCTCCATATAATAATGGTGCAAAGCTCTCCTATAAAAATTCTTTGGGCACAGATGAATGGGCGCTTGCTATGGAGCAAGCTATAAAAGCTTCTTACAAATATATGTCTCAGGATGCAGCCATTTTTGTTAGCATTGATGACAGAGAATTAGTATCTTTAAAAATTATTTTGGACAAAATTTTTAAAAAGGAAAATTTTGTGGGAATTTTTATAACAAGACAGGCTCAAAGAAGTAATGCAAAACATATAAATACAATTCACGAATATGTACTTTGTTACGCTAAAAATAAGCAAAAATTGCCAGAATTTAAAATAAATAGAATAGATATTCCTGAAGAGAAGTTAATGATTGATACAATAATTTCAAAGGTTAATGAAGAATTCAAGAATTATGGACATGATTCAGCACAACATTTATTACAGGATTTGATTCAATATTTTTGTTCTTTAAATAATATTAAATGGCTTCGCAATTATAATAATATTGATGAAAAAGGGAAAATATATTTTGCAAAAGATTTATCAACCCCAGGTAAGCCTAGAAGTGTAAACATTTCATCAATTAATTTGCATTTGGATCCTCTACTGACTCGTGGATGGAGTAGTGACAGAAAGTTTATAAAACTATATAAAGAAGACAGGCTTGTTTTTAGAAGAAATAGACCTTACGAAAAACATTACTTAAATGAAGCTCAAGATAGTGCACCTTCTATTTTAAATTTTTATTCACGACAAGGAACAAATGCATTAAAAAAAATGGGAATTAACAAGTTATTTGATACTCCTAAGCCAGTTGAAATGATTAAATTTTTTATTCGTTTGGGTTGTAAAAGAAATACTTACATTATGGATTTTTTCGCGGGTTCTGGAACTACCGCACAGGCTGTTTATGAAGTAAACAAAGAAGATAATACTAATCATAATTATATTTTAATACAACTTGATGAAAAAATAAATAAAAAGTCACCGGTTTTTGATGAGTGTAAAAAATTGGGGATTAACCCCAAAATGCAATATATTTTAAAATATCGTATAGATAAATATTTGCAAATTAACAATAGAACTATTGATTATGATTTTTATGATGCATAAAAAAAAGGTTAAGGAGTATAATACAAATGAAAAATCAAAATTTAGTATTATTTAATAAAGGAGATTATAAAATTATTTCAAATGATTTTATGACAGAAGGACATATGGCTTTGTCAGATCTTACAAAGGTTCAAGAAAAATATAACAAACCAGATACTGATACTTTTATTAACGAACTTAGAGATTCTATTGCTGGTTATACCTTAGGATTTGATTTGGTAAATATTGAGAAACATGGTTTAGACTGTAAAAATAAAAGAAAAAATATATTTTTGGAAGTTAAATCAGCAAGTTTTTCTTCATCTCTATGGAGTGCAACATTTAATGATACTACTTATGAAAAAGCTGAAGCTTTTAAGGATAAAAAAGTTTATTTAGCCCTAGCAATATGGAAAAATGCAAGCGAATTATTATTTATTATATATGGACAAAATGAAAGAATTGGAGAGTTTTTAGAGGAAAAAGTCAAATGGTTTAAAGAGGGAAATACTGTAAGAAGTTCTCAAAGTATTTCAGCAAGTAAATTGATAAATGAATATAACTTTAAAATATTAGCTGTGAACAAAACGAAATCGGAGGTTTTAAATATTTTAAAGTTAAAGTCACGCGCCTTTAACAAATTAAGTCTATCGGATATTCAGGATCTTACTGAATTTAAAGGCTTATATTAAATTTTGTTTTAATTTTGTTTTGTATAAAACGAATAATTTAAAATTATATATTTATGTCGTTGTCTAAATTTTTAAATCTTTTTAGTATAATATTTGTAATTTTAATATAAAAAATTGTATAATTGTGTTAAATTATTATTTGTTTTTCTTTTGTGTGTTATATTAATATAAGTTAGAGAAGGATGAAAACTATGAATTATTTTTGGGATTTTGATGTGCAACTTAAAGATAAAATTGATTGGATGTTTAATGTCAATCATCTATTTTTGATATCTTTTGTTGCTATTTTTATTGTTGCATTAATGTTTTTGTTAAATGCAAAATCTGAAAAAGGACAAAAGATAACCAAAATTTGTTTGGCTTGTGTCTTGTTTATACTGGAAATAACAAGAATTATTTGGGACTATCAAAATCATTTACATAATGGTGGAACTAGTGAAAATTTTAATTGGTGGTGGACAATTTCTTTCCAAATGTGTGCCATCATGACTTGGACTACAATTATTACGCTTATTGTTAATGCATGTGTTAAAAACAAGCAGGCAAGGGTAGTAAAGATATTAGAAAACATTTTGTTTGGCGTGGCTATGGTTGGTGGAATTTTAACTTTTGTTTATCCTGATTGTATTACAACGGACAAACCGTTCTTACATTTTGTAAATATTCAAACCATAATAACTCACTCGTTGTTAATATTTGCACCTTTATATTTAATAAAGATAAAAGAGCTCAAAATAGAAATGAAAAATATTTGGATGCCAGCACTTGGATTTTTATATGTAGGTTGTTTGGCAACAGCAACAAGTATTATTTCGGGAAACAATTTTGCATTTGCTTTGGAATGTGATTTATTAAAAGATGTTGGTTTGAATATTCCATACCCATGGCACTATTTGTTTGTGTTCTTGATTGTTTTTTTACTTACTGTTTTATTGTATGGGGTTTTTGAAATTAGAAATCATATCAAAAATAAAAATATTGAAAAACAAGTTGAAAAACCAAACAAAAACAAAAATGTCTATGCTTTAAGCGTGCTTACTTTTGTTTTTGCAGGAGTGCAAGGATTGCTTATGATGTTACTTATGGGGCAAGCAATATATATTTCTGGACAAACTTCTCTTTTAGGAATTTTGATATTGATTCCTTTTATCGTTGCTGTTTTATTAATTTTGTTAGGATTGTATTATAACAAGCTTAGTAATGATGACAACTTTAAAAAGAACAAAAAAACTAAAATATTTATTGTTACATTAATTTTTGCTTTTGTTTTAAATATAGTTGTTGGAATTTATCAATTAGCACTTTATTATCAAAAAGAAAAACAATAAAAATATCGCCGAAATGGCGATTTTTTATTAATTTAATATCCAAAGGGCGATATTTAATGATGTTGCAATAAAAATCCATATAGGATATATCCATAAAATATTTACATACCATTTTTTTATTTTTGCTAGTTCTATCAATAGTGCTGTGGCAAAAAATGTGTTTATAATAATTATGATTGCACCCAAAAGTAGTTGCTGTAAAGTGAAGAAAACAAGGCACCACAAAATATTTAATATGCCGTTTATAATTCCAAGCCATATTGTTTTTTTGTTAACTAAATTTTGTTTAAATAATATTGACATAATTATTGCAAACAAGAGATAAATTGTTGTCCATACAATAGGTATAACAAAATTAGGTATCCATTGTTTTGGGGTTGTTAAGTTGTTAAACCAATTCATTCCTAAATTGACAAACAAAGAGCCAGGTCCAGCAACAATTGCTATAAAAATAATTAAAATTATTATATCCAAATTTTTTTTATAAATGTTTTCATAAAATATTTATATAATATTTCACTAAAATTATTATAAAATGGTTAAAATTTGTTTTTTTATTGTTTATTTTGACAAAGTTTGCTATAATAAGGCGTATGAAAATTTCAGTATTAACTTTGGGGTGCAAAGTAAACAAATATGAAAGTGATTCTATTATTCGTAACCTGTTAGACAAAGGTTATGATGCTTTTGACAAACTTGAATTTGCTGATGTGTATGTTATTAATACTTGTGCTGTTACACAAGAAGCAGAAAAAAAATCAAGGCAGATGATTGCAAGATGTAAAAAATTTAATAAAAATGCAAAAATTTTGATTTGTGGTTGTGCAAGTCAAAATAATTTTATTCAATTTAAAGAAAAAAATGTTGATTTTATTGGAGGGGTTGCAAAAAAAATAAAAGTTGTAGATTATATTGAAAATTTGGCTAATAATGAAAAACTGTTGTGTCATGAAGATATTGCAACTTTACCTACACTTTATGAAGACAATATGCAGGCAAAACAAAGCAGAATAAGAGCTTATATTAAAATTCAAGATGGGTGTAATAACTTTTGTTCCTATTGCATTATACCTTATTTAAGAGGCAGAAGTAGGTCAAGAAGTGTTGAGTCTATTATAAAAGAAGTTGAAAGTTTGCCAGATGATATAAAAGAAATTGTTTTGACGGGTATTAATGTTACTGACTTTAAAATAGATGGACAAAGAGGACTTTTAATTTTACTACAAAAGCTAGATAAGTTTGGCAAAAGATTGCGTTTGTCTTCTATGGAGGAAACGCTTGTTGATGAAGAGTTTGTAAAAGGTCTTAAAAATCTTAAAAACTTTTGTCCACATTTTCATTTGTCATTGCAAAGTGGAAGTGAAAAAGTTTTAAAAGATATGAACAGAAAATACAAACCAAATGATTTTGAAAACTCTGTTAAATTGATTAGAAAGTATTTTCCAAACGCAGGTATAACAACAGATGTTATTGTTGGTTTTCCTACTGAAACTGAAAATCTGTTTGAGGAAACAAAAATCTTTATTGAAAAAATCAAATTTTCTGCATTACACATCTTTCAATATTCAAAAAGAAAAGGAACGGTTGCAAGTAGGCTTAAAGACAATTTGCCTATGATTAAAAAGGAAAGAAGCAATATACTTGAAAAACTTGACAAAAAATTTAAAGAAGATTTTATTAAGCAGAATGATTTTGGTAAAGTGCTTGTTGAAGAAAAAGTAGGCGACTATTATGTAGGTTACACCGAAAACTATATAAAATGTTTTATTAGTTCAAAAAAGGACCTATTAAATAAAATTGTTGATGTTAAGATAGAAAGCCCTTTTAATGATGGGGCTTTGGCAACTATTTTTGAAAAAAATAAATAAAAAATATTGTTTAAATTTTTCTTGACTTTTTAGTTAATTATAAATATAATAAAAAAGAACTTTATAAATTAGAAGGTGGTGAGAAGATTGACAACTGTTAAAGTAGGCGAAAACGAAAGTCTTGAAAGTGCTCTTAAAAGATTTAAGAGAAAATGTCAAAAAGATGGTATCATTGGTGATATCAGAAGAAAAGAAGCTTACGATAAGCCAAGCGTTGCTAAAAAGAAAAAACGCGAAGCTGCTCGCAAAAGAGCAAGAAAAAGAGGTTAATCATCTTTTATAAACTTTTTATATAAATTTTGGATTTTATATCTTTAAAAGGAGAATATTATGGCTAATATCATTGACCAAATTGAAAAAGAAAACATGAAAGAAAATGTTGCTAGTTTTGGTATTGGTGATACTGTTAAAGTTGGCGTTAAAATTAAAGAAGGCGACAAAGAAAGAGTTCAAGCTTATGAAGGCGTTGTTATCTCTAAGAAAAACGGTGGAATAAGAGAAACTTTTACTGTTAGAAAAATTTCTAACGGTGTTGGCGTTGAAAGAACTTTCCCTGTTCACTCTCCACTTATCGCAAGTGTTGAAGTTGTAAGAAAGGGTATGCCAAAAAGAGCTAAACTTTACTACATTCGCGACCTTACTGGTAAAGCAGCAAAAATTAAATCAGCTGACAACAAATAATAATTATTTTTATATTAAAAATCAAATTACATTTGTAATATTTTGAGATAAAGACAAATATTTGTATTTGTCTTTTTTTTTACATAAATTTTATTAGTTGCAAAATAAAAGCAAAAACGGTTTAATTTTGATAAAATTTTTATTTGAATTTATAGTTATTATTTATTGTCTTTAAATATGTTGTTTTTTATCTTATACACCATATTGTCATAGTTCTTTTAAAATTGAAATTTCTTTTTATTAATAATTTATCATAATACACACATATCGCAATAAAGTTTATCGCTTGATAGTTTATAAAATATATATAAATCACATTATATATTTGACTTTTGTTTTTGTTTTATTATAATTTGTAAAAGAGGTGAAATATGAATCCTGAAATTTTTGGATGGCAACATTTGACATATTTATCAATAGTTTTTGTTTTAACTATTGTTTCTTATGTATTAATTTTAAAATATGCTAAAACAGAAAAATCGCTAAATATTATTTTAAAAATTGTTGCTGTTTTGTTGCTTTTATCTGTTGTTTGGAATAGGATAAGTATTGCAATTAAAAATAATAATGCTTTGTATTTTATTCCTAATTCATTTTGTGGACTAAGCAGTTTTTTGCTATCTATTAGTGTTTTAATTGGTAAAAGAGATTGTAAATTTTTCCATTTTATTTGTTATCTTGCGTTTATTGGTGGTTTGGTAACGCTGATATATCCAGATTTTATTGAACAAAACGAATCATTTTTTTATTCTGCAACAATTTCTGGGTTGTTACACCATACATTTTTGTTTTATTTATCTTTATTGATGAGTATAACAAAATGGTACATTCCAACAATTAAAAAATGGTATGCTTTGCCAATTGGTTTATGTTGTACAATGACTTATGGAGTATTTTTGATAACAGCACTAGGATTTAACGATGCAATGATTATCAAACAACCTATATTGGATGGAACAATTTTAACTTGGTGGGTAATGGGGATTATTGTTATAATTGATTCATACATTGCTATGTGTGTCTTTGATTATTTCAATGTTTGGAGAAAAAAGAATAATAAACAAAGAAAAACAAAAGAAAATGAATAAAAAAATATTTAAAATCACATTTTATATGTGATTTTTTTGTTTGGTTTTATTTTTACAAATCATTTTGAAAGTTGTTTTTTATATGTTAATATATACATATGAACATAGAAGAAATTTATAAGCAATTTTATTTAGAACATCAAGATGAAAATAAAGCAATTTTTGATAAAAAACTTATTCAAACAAGTTATACAATAAAAGGTGTAAAAACTTGTGAACTTGCAAAATTTGCTAAATTTTTATATCAACAAAAGTTTTCTTTTTTTGATTTGCCGCTTAATTTTCATGAAGACATTTTGATTGCAGGTATGTTTGCAAGAATAGAAAAAAATATTAAAAACAAAATTGAACATTTGAAAGTGATTTTAAAACATATTGATAACTGGGCAACTTGTGATATGATTGCTTGTAGAATGAAAGGACTAGATAGTCAAGAAAAATTTTTTTATAATCTATTATCTTCTGCACAAGATTTTGAAATTAGGTTTGCAATTGTGTGGCTCAAAAGTTTTAAATTAAAAACAGATTTAAATAACATTTTAGATAAAATAATAGCAATAAAAAACAATAATTATTTTGTAAAAATGGCGCAGGCTTGGACTATTGCAGAAGGTTTTGTTGTTGATTTTGAAAAAACATTTGAAAAAATGAAAAATTGCGATGATAAATTTGTTGTAAACAAAAGTATTCAAAAAGCATGTGAATCTTTTAGAATTTCGAAAGAAAGAAAAGATTTCTTAAAAAAATATAAAATATAAAAGGATTGATTATGTTAGCAAAAGTTGTTAGTTTTGGACTTAAAGGAGTAGATGGTTACAAAATAGATATAGAAACAGATGTTTCTAATGGTCTTCCACATTTTGAAATTGTAGGGCTTGCAGATACTGCTATAAAAGAAGCAAAAGAAAGGGTAAGGTCAGCAATAAAAAATAGTGCTTTTGAATATCCAGTAAAAAGAATTACTGTTAATCTTGCTCCTGCTGACATAAAAAAAGAAGGACCTATTTATGATTTAGGAATTGCTGTTGCAATTCTTTCTTGCAATGAAGAATATCAAATAAAAAATGAAAAAGATTTTGTATTTATTGGTGAACTTTCTTTTGATGGCTCTGTGAAAAAAGTAAGAGGTGTTTTACCATTACTTATTTCTGCTAGGAATTTGGGTTACAAAAAATTTATTATTCCAAAAGAAAATTGTATGGAAGCAAGTTTTATTTCTGGAATTGAAATTTACGGAGTAGAATCTTTAATTCAAACAGTAAAATTTTTAAAAAATGAAGAAAAAATTGAACCTGTTTCGCCATGCAAATTTGAAGAATTGATTTCAGAAAATAATTATCCACTTGATTTTTCTCATGTTAAAGGACAAAAAATGGCTAAGAGAGCACTGGAAATTGCCGCCGCTGGTGGACATAATTTGCTTATGATTGGTGCACCAGGTAGTGGTAAAAGTATGCTTGCAAAATGCTTTCCTACAATTTTGCCTGACATGACTTTTGAAGAAGCATTGGAAGTAACAAAAATTCATTCAATAGCAGGAGAACTTGATTTGAAAAAAGGTATTGTTTGCAAAAGGCCTTTTAGAAGTCCACATCATACAGCAAGCACTGTGAGCTTGACAGGTGGTGGAGCAAACAGTAAACCTGGTGAAATATCACTTGCTCACAATGGGGTTTTATTTTTAGACGAATTTCCTGAATATTCTAGGCATACGATAGAAACATTGCGTCAACCACTTGAAGATGGTGTTATTACCGTTGCTAGGGCAAATGCAACTATTACATATCCAGCAAATTTTACTCTCATTGCCTCAATGAATCCTTGCCCATGTGGGAATTATGGCTCTAAGGATAGAGAGTGCAAATGTTCTGCTTCTCAAATAACAAAATATCTTTCAAAACTATCTGGACCTATTATGGATAGAATTGATTTGCATATTGAAGTTGAAAATGTAACTTATGACCAGTTGAAAAGTCAAGAACAAGAAGAAACTTCAACTCAAATTAAGGAAAGAGTTGATAAGGCAAGAGAAATTCAATTAAAAAGATTTGCAAATGACAAAAATTTCTTTAATTCAAAAATGTCCGTTGCACAAACGAAAAAATATTGTAAGCTTGACCAATCGGGTGAACAGATTCTCAGAAATGCTTTTGAAAAATTGAAATTATCGGCAAGGGCACATGACAGACTTTTGCGTGTTGCTAGAACTATTGCCGACCTTGAAGGTGAAGAAAATATTTTGGCAAGGCATATTGCAGAAGCAATTAGTTATCGCTCATTGGATAGAAAATATTGGTAAAAATGCACTAAATTGTGCATTTTTTATATTTTTTATATCATTTTTAATAAAGAATAATTAAAGTTTTGATAAATTTTTAAAATATGTTATAATCTTGTTTGTATGGAAGAAAAACAACTTTTTATTTATTTTTTGTCACAATTTGATTTGCCTGCAAACAAAGTGGAGTATATAATTTCTTGTTTAAAACAAGATGTTTCATTTTCTAATTTTTGCAAGTTGAAATTTGATGATAAAATTATTTCAAAACAAAATTTAGAAAAGATGCTACCGCTTGCAGATGAAAAATATGCAAAGGCATATTTGGAAAATCTTGAATGCATGGGAATAAAACTAACTTGCAAACTTGACAAAGATTATCCTAAAAAATTTTTAAATTTGCCAGATGCACCTTTCTTTTTATTCTATAAAGGTGATTTGAGTTTACTAGACAAGACTTGTCTTGCTGTTGTTGGAACAAGGTTGCCATCAAATTATGGTAGGATGGTTACAAATAAGTTTGTTGGCGAAATCGCAAAGCATGATGTTGTAATAGTAAGTGGTCTTGCTTATGGAATTGATTCTATTGCCCACAGAAAAACTCTTGAAGTTGGTGGAAAAACCGTTGCTGTGCTTGGTTCAGGGCTTAATAATATTTATCCAGCTGAGCACATTGACCTTGCTAAGCAAATAGCAGAAAAAGGTTTATTAATTTCTGAATATTGTCCTTCTACAAAAGCTACAAAATATACATTTCCAACTCGAAATAGACTGATTGCTGGTGCATGTGAAGGTGTTTTGATTGTAGAGGCTGGATTAAAAAGTGGAACTTTATACACAAGAGATTATGCACTTGATTACGGCAAAGATGTTTTTGCTGTTCCAGGGAATATTGATAGTGAAAAGAGCTCTTTGCCAAATGAAATAATTTGTTCTGGGCAAGGTATGGGGGTAAGTGATCCTAACACTATATTAAAACAATTAAATGTTGATATTAAAAAGACCAAACCAAAAGTTGTTTTGGAATTGTCTTTTGAAGAAAATATTGTCTATAAATTTTTGGAAAGTGGCACAAAAGATTTTGAATTTCTTGAAAAAAATTGTAATTTACCTATAAATATCTTAAATAGTTGTTTGACAATGATGGAAATTCGTGGAATAATATCTAGGATGCCGGGCGGAATGTTTTGCCTTAAATAGTGGAGGTAATTTTGAAACTTGTTATTATTGAGTCTCCTTTTAAAAGGGAGTCATTAAAAAAATATCTAGGAAGTGGCTATGAAGTTTTTGCTACAAAAGGGCATATTCGTGATTTGCCAGCAAAGTCTTTTGCCATTGATATAAAAAATAATTTTCAACCAAAATATGAAATTGTGCCTGACAAAAAGGTTTTAATAAATGATTTAAAGAAAAAAGCTCAAGAAGCAGAAGAAGTGTTAATCGCAACCGACCCTGACCGAGAGGGGGAAGCGATTTCATGGCACGTTGCTTATGTTTTGGGTTTTAATCCTGAAAAGAAATGCAGAATAGAATTTAACGAAATTTCAAAGAAAGCTGTAACAAGCGCACTTGAAAAACCAAGAAAAATAGATTTAAATTTGGTTGACGCTCAACAAGCAAGAAGGGTGCTTGATAGAATTGTTGGTTATAAATTGTCACCAGTTTTGTGCAAAAAAATTGCACCTAAATTGAGTGCTGGTAGAGTTCAATCTGTTGCTTTAAAATTGGTAGTTGATAGAGAAAGGGAAATTGAAGCTTTTGTTCCAGAAGAATATTGGACGGTAAATGCCTTTTTGAAAAAAGGTGAAAGTGAAATTAAAACAGCACTTGCTACTTTTAAAAATAAAAAATTTGTTCCTAAAAATAAAGAAGAAGTTGATAAGATTTTGGAAGAGGTTAAAGGAAAAGATTTTGTTGTTAAAGGAATTAAAAAGACAAAAACAAAATCTCATGCTCCTGCGCCATTTACAACTTCAACAATGCAACAAGATGCTTTAAATAAACTTGGCATGAGTTTGGCAAGAACAACTTCTTCTGCTCAACAATTATATGAAGGTGTTGAAGTAAAAGGCGAAGGAAAAATCGCGCTTATTACTTACATAAGAACAGACTCAGTTCGTGTTTCTACTGATGCTCAAAATGCTTGTTTAAATTTTATTAAAAACAAGTATGGTGATGAGTTTGTTCCTACAAAACCTAATGTTTATCATACCAAGGAAAACGCACAAGATGCGCACGAAGCCATACGTCCTATTACTATGGATATTACACCTCAAATGGTTAAAGAAACTTTGACTAATGATAATTACAGATTATACAAACTTATATATGAAAGATTTTTGGCAAGCCAAATGACAGACGCTGAGTATTCAAATGTTTCAGTAAATTTTGATTGTTGTGATTATGGTTTTAAAGTTACTGGTAAAACTATGGAATTCCCTGGTTATACAACGGTATACAAAGAGTTTGTTGAAGATGACAAAAAAGAAGGATTTGAAGGAAAACTTCCAAAACTTGAAGAAAACGAAGTATTATCTTGTAAAGAAATAAAAACAGAACAAAAATTTACAAAGCCACCAGTTCGTTACACAGAAGCAACTTTGGTTAAAGCTATGGAAGAAAAAGGAATTGGTAGACCTGCAACTTATGCTGCAACAATTACAGTTTTGACTTCTAGAAAATATACTCAAAAAGAAGGCAAATATCTTTTTCCAACTGATTTAGGGAAAAAGGTTACTGTTTACCTTGAAAAGTTTTTCAGTGGTGTAATTAATGTCAAGTTTACTGCACATATGGAGCAAAGACTTGATGATATTGCTAGCAAAGGTGAGGACTGGCACAATGTTGTTTCTAGTTTTTACAATGGATTTAGTTCTCTTCTTGAAAAAGCTGATGCTTCTGTTTTGACTATGAAAGAACCACCACAAGAAACAGATATTGTTTGTGAAAAATGTGGACATAAAATGCTTATCAGAGATGGTAAATTTGGTAAGTTTTTGGCATGTTCTAATTTTCCAAAATGCAAAAACACAAAGCCACTTGAAAGTGAAATAAAGAAAGTTGGAGTTTGTCCTGAGTGTGGTGCTGATATGGTGGAGAGAAAGAGTAAAAAAGGAAAAATATTTTTCTCATGTTCAAAATATCCTGAATGTAAGTTTATGAGTTGGGATATTACCACAGGAAAGAAATGCCCGAAATGTAATAGTCCTATAATTAAAAAGGGCAAAATTGTAAAATGTAGCAACAATAATTGTGATTATAGGGAGAACGATGAAGTTTAAAAACAATTTTGTAAATGTAATAGGTTGTGGATTTGCAGGCTGTGAATGTGCACTGTCTTTGGCTGATAAAGGAGTGCATGTTCATGTTTTTGATGATAGAGATTTGAGACTTTTAAATTATGAAGAAAAAGGTGTTGAATTTTCTCAAAAGAAAGAATTTGCAAAGGAATTATTGCATGAAGAAATTTGTTTTTTAAATGGAAAACTTTGTCAAATAAAAAAAGAATTTCTTGATAAGGGAATAGATTTATCACCGCAAGAGGTCTTGGAAGAAGGAAGAAAAAGAGTTAAAAAACATCCTAATATTCAGTATTTTGAAATGACTGTAAAAGAGTTAAACTTTGAAGAAATCAATGTTGTGGCAACAGGTCCAAAAACAAATTCTGCACTTTTTGATTGGCTAATAAATGTTTTTGGAGCAAGAAAATGTTTTGATTGTTTTCCTATTTTTCCACTTGTTTCACAAATAGACAAAAGCAAATTTTATGAAAAAGATGGCAATTTGTTTTTGCCACTATCTTATAAAGAATATTTAGATTTGATTAATTTTATAGTGTTAAAACTCAATTTTGAAATTTTGATTAATGGAGAAACACCACAATTGGGTACTATTGAATACCTTGTTTCAAAAGAAAAAGATGGTTTAAAAAACGCGTGGATGACACCTATTTTTATAGACAATTGTGAAAAACCTTATGCCGTTTTAAAACTTGAAAAAAATGGTAGTGGTTATACTATAAATGGTTTTGCTTCAAAATTATCTGTTGAAGCACAAATTGCTATTTTACACTCATTAAAAGGTATGGAAAATTGTATTATTTTGCAAAAAGGTGAAGCTTCACAAAATTGTTATATCAATGCTCCTTATATGATTAATGAATTTTGCCAAAGTATAAAAAATGAAAATTTGTTTTTTGCAGGCAATATAGCAGGTGTTTTTGGTAAGACGGAAAGTGTGGCAAATGGTTTATATGTTGCAAACAATGTTTATTCAAAATTACAAGGAAAATATTTTGTGCAGTTGCCTGAAAATACTTGCATTGGGCAAATGATGCAAAAAATTATAAAAACCAACAATTTAAATTATTCAAAATTTGAACCAATTTTTGCTGATTATGATATAATAGATTTGCAAAAGAAACTTAAAACTCAAAAAGAAATAGATAATTTTCTAAAATTTAGGTCAAAAATGTTGCTTGAAAAATATAAGGAGGAATTAAAAAATGGAAAGTTTATTTAGAGGAACTACAATTTGTGGTGTTAAAAGAAATGGCAAAATTGCCATTGCAGGTGATGGACAAGTTACATTGTCTGAAAGTGTTATTTTTAAATCTAATGCACACAAAGTTCGTAGAATTTACAATGACCAAGTAGCTGTTGGTTTTGCTGGAAGTGTTGCTGATGCTTTTTCTCTTTGTGAAAGATTTGAAAATATGCTTAACAAATTTTCTGGAAATTTAATGCGAAGTGCTGTTGAACTCGCAGGAACTTGGAGAGAAGACAAAGCTTCAAGGCAGTTAAACGCAATGATGATAGTTGCAAATAAAGATACTTTGCTTATAGTTAGTGGAACAGGTGAAGTTATTGAACCAGATGATGATGTATGTGCAATTGGTTCAGGTGGAAATTATGCTCTTGCAGCAGCAAAAGCATTAAAGCAAAACACCGATTTGTCAGCAAAAGAAATAGCAACAAAAGCACTTGAAATTGCAGGACAAATTTGTGTATTCACAAACGACCATATAACTGTTGAGGAGGTTTAATATGAATTTGACACCAAGAGAAGTTGTTGAAGAGCTTGATAAATATATCGTTGGGCAACCAAAAGCAAAAAGAGCTGTGGCTATTGCACTTAGAAACCGTTATAGAAGAAGCAAGTTGCCAAAAGAAATGAGAGAAGAAATCACTCCTAAAAATATTATTATGAGAGGACCAACAGGAGTTGGTAAGACGGAAATTGCAAGGCGTCTTGCAAAACTTGTTAATGCTCCTTTTATTAAAATTGAAGCAACCAAATATACAGAAGTTGGTTATGTTGGAAGAGATGTTGAAAGCATGATTAGAGATTTGGTTGAAGTAGCAGTTAGACTTGTTAAAGATGAACAAACTCATGAAATGGAAGCAAAAGTTCGTCCTGTTGTAGAAAATAGACTCGTTGATGCTATCTGTGATAGCAGACGTGCTCAAAATATGCAAGTTGATAAAACTGATGTCCAAAATGCTTTAAAAGATGGAAAACTTGAAGATGAACAAATTGAAATCGTTGTTAAAGAGGACCAAAAACCGATGATTGCCGTTGGTGGTCCAGAAATTACACTCGGTTCAATGTTTGATGGCTTGCTGCCTCAAAGAAAAAAGAAAAAACATTTGTCTGTTGCTAGGGCAAGAGAGATTTTAACAGCAGAGGAATGTGACAAAATTATTGACAAAGATAATGTTTATGCTGAGGCTATTAGAAGAACGGAAGAAGAAGGTATTATTTTTATTGATGAAATTGACAAAATAATCGGAAAAGCTGGCGGAAGCAATAATCAAGATGTTTCGAGAGAAGGTGTGCAAAGAGATATTCTTCCTATTGTTGAAGGTAGCACCGTTGCCACTAAATATGGTAATGTCAAAACTGACTTTATTCTCTTTATAGCATCGGGTGCTTTCCATGTTTCAAAAATTGAAGATATGATACCAGAACTTCAAGGTAGATTTCCAATTAGAGTTGACCTTGACAATTTAACAAAAGAAGATTTTAAAAAGATTTTGTCTGAGCCAAAAAATTCAATCGTTAAGCAATATTCAAGCATTTTGAAAGTTGATAATATTGACCTTGATTTTACAGATGATGCTCTTGATGAAATGGCTGAAATGGCATTTACTGAAAATGAAACAAGTGAAAATATTGGTGCAAGAAGACTTCATACAATTATGGAAAGTCTTTTGGAGGACATTTCATTTAACGCTTCGGGCGACCATCCTATGATGAAAATTAAAATTGATAAAAAATATGTTCAAAATGCATTTAAAGAAACAAAGAAAAAATTTGACTTAAAAAAATATATTATTTAAGGTAGATTATGGATAAGTCAAGAACTATATTGCTTTTAGGAAAAGATAATGTTGATTTGATATCATCAAAAAAGGTTGCTGTTGTTGGCGTTGGTGGTGTAGGTGGACAGGTTGCCCTAGCACTTGCAAGATGTGGCGTTGAAAATTTTTTTCTTATAGATTTTGATAAAGTTTCTTCATCAAATTGTAATAGGCAAGTTGTTGCTTTTACAAGCACTATTGGTAAAAACAAAGTTGATGTTTTAAAAGATATGATTTTGGATATAAATCCTATGGCAAAAGTTGAAACATTTTGTCAAAAAATTTGCAAAGATAATGTTGAAAAATTAATTAATAATAAATTTGATATTGTTGTTGATGCAATAGACAGCATTGATGACAAAATTGAACTGATTTGCTTTTGCAAGAGCAAAAATATAAATATTATTTCTGCTATGGGAGCTGGGAATAGATTTGATGTTCCACAATTTTATATGACTGATATTTACAAAACTCATGATGATGGACTAGCAAAAGTGGTTCGTAAAAAATTGAGAGAAAGAGGAGTTATAAAACTTGATGTCGTGGTTGCTAGTTCTAAACCTATTAAAATAGAGGGACAAAGAACCATTGGTAGTATTGCATATTATCCTGCAATGTGTGGACTTGTAATTTGCAGTGAAATCATAAATAAAATTTTAAGGAGAGAGATATGAAAATTGTAAATGAAAATGAATTTCAAAATGAAATTAAAGAAGGAGTTGTTTTTGTTGATTTTTTTGCAACTTGGTGCAATCCTTGTCGCATGATGAGTGCAGTGCTTGAAGATGTGGATAAAGAAATTTCAGGTAAAGCAAAAATAATCAAGGTTGATGTTGACCAAAGCGAAAATTTGGCAAAAACTTTTGGAATAATGTCTATTCCAACAATAATAATCTTTAAAAATGGTCAAATGGTTGAAAAAAGTGTTGGTTTTATGCAAAAAGACCAATGCGTTGAATTGATTAAAAAATATTTGTAAAAAACTGCTAAAAATAAGCAGTTTTTTTTATTTAAATAAATTAATTTGTTCTAGGTTATTTTTTAGTATTGACTTTATATGTTTTTAGTGGTAAAATTGTATTACTTAAAGGGGTATATTTTATGGGAAGAAAAGTTTATCTTGATAATGCTGCAACAACTTTTGTTTCTGGTGAAGTTTTACAAGAAATGTTGCCTTGTTTTAATGCTATTTATGGTAATAGCAATTCTTTACATTCTTTTGGTAGAGATGCAAGTGCTATTGTTGACAGAGCTAGGGATAGAATTGCTCATGCAATAAATGCACAAAAATCCAACGAAATTTATTTTACTAGTGGTGGAACAGAAGCTGATAACTGGGCGATTAAAGGTATAGCTCATGCTTATGCTTCAAAAGGAAAACATATTATTACATCTTCTATTGAACATCATGCCGTTTTAGATTCTTGCAAACAACTTGAAAAAGAAGGTTTTGAAGTTACTTATTTGCCTGTTGATAAATTTGGAATTGTTAATCTTGCCGATGTGATACATGCTATTAGAAAAGATACAATTTTAATTTCAATTATGGCAGTTAATAATGAAGTGGGCACTATTCAAAATATAAAAGCAATTGCAAAAACAGCACATGATTACAATATAATTTTCCATACTGATGCAGTGCAAGCAATTGGCGCTTTTAAAATAGATGTTCAAGATATGGAAATTGATGTTATGAGCATGAGTGCACATAAAATTTATGGACCAAAAGGTGTTGGTGCGTTGTATGTTAAAAATGGCATTTTGATTGAAAACCTATTTAATGGTGGCAATCAAGAAAGGGGCAAAAGGGGAGGAACTGTAAATGTTCCTGCTGTTGCTGGTTTTGGTAAGGCGGTTGAAATTGCTTGTCGTGATATTTCAATAAATCAGCAAAAGCTCAAAGCAATTAGAGATTATTTTATAAAGAGTGTGAATGAAAAAATTGAATATGTCCAAATCAATGGTCACCCTCATCAAAAGATTAATGGAACAGTGAACATGTCTTTTGAAATGGCTGAGGCAGAATCGCTACTTATGCTTTTAGACCTTGATGGTATTGCAGTTTCAACAACTTCTGCTTGTATGAGTAATGCACTTGAACCTTCACATGTTTTAAGAGCAATGGGGCTTAGTGATGAACTTGCACAAAGTGCTATTAGATTTTCTTTTGGTAAAAATCTTTCTAAAAGTGATATAGATTATGTCGTTGAAATGCTTGTGAAAAATGTTGCTCGTCTTCGTTCTATTTCAGCACTTACAAAAGCAGGGAGGAAATAATCATGTATAATAAAATTGTAATGGAAAAATTTTTAAAACCTGAGAATGCTGGTTCTTTGCGTGGTGCAAATGCCGTAGGAAAAGCAGGAAATGCAAATTGCGGGGACGTTATAAAACTTTATTTTCTTGTTGATGAAGATGGTATAATTGAAGAAGCTAAATTTAAAACTTTTGGTTGTCCTGCTGCTATTGCATGTTCTGACATTGCTTGTGACCTTGTAAGAGGATTGCAAATTGATGAAGCTTTAAATGTTTCTAGTAGAGAAATTTTTGATGAACTTGAAGGTTTGGAAGATAGCAGAGTTTATTGTTCAGTTTTAGCAGAAGATGCAATAAAATTGACAGTTGAAAATTATTACAAGAAAAAATCTAAATAAATTATTAAATACAAAGGAAGAAGTTATGGAATTAAATAAAAAATTAAAATCTAGTTTAGAATATGTGGATAAAGAAAGTTTTAAAGATTGGGTAATAAAGGTTTTAAAATGCGAACAAAATGCATACCGTGGTGTTGATGTTGAATTTGCTCTAAATGTTATGGAACAATTAAAACAAGGAAAGGATTTTACAGAAATTGAAAACAATTTGACAAAATCTCTTTCAATATATGAGTCAGATGGTAACAATAAAAATTTGCCTAAGTCTTTTACAAAATCTTTGGCTGAAAAAATTTTAAAAGAAATAGTTTGCAAATTTTATATGTATAAACCACAAGCAGAAAGTTTTGCTAATTATTATTTAAACAATAATTCAAGTGAAGATGAAATTGCATTTTAATAAAAACTGCCAAAACGGGCAGTTTTTTTATGTATATTTGTAACAAATTTGCAAATAATATCTTAAACCTAAAAGGAGGCAATATGAAAGAATTAATGACGCTTGTTGGTTTTGGTACTGGTATGGTTGTAGGTGTTATGCTTTATAAATATTCCAAAAATTTTCAAAAAAGTGTTGATAAAGGAGAAATGAAAGTTATGGAATCTGCCAAAGAGTTGGAACAAAAGGCGGAAGAAAAAATGGATAATGCTGAAAGAAAAATTAAACAAGGTATGAAAAAAATTGAGAAAAAAGCAAAAAAATCAAAAATGAAGTAAAATTATAATCAAAAAAGCGAGGTGGATACCTCGCTTTTATTTTCATGTCAAGCACTTGCTTTGATAATAAAAAACCAAACGCCTCAACAAAATTTAACTCCATTAAAGCTACCTTATGGCACATCAGAGTGTCCTCTTAATGATGCTTCCGTCAGGACCTGACATGGTTCGAAGATTCTAATTGCATAAGACCTTAATTTCAACATCAAATTTTGTTGCACTTTTTTGACTTTTTAAAACCGAGGCAAGCGTTCAATCCCACTATAGCGGATTGTGGGTTACAGAGCACCGCTAACTCTCCATCTAGCTTGACAGCATTAATATTACCATACTTTTAATTTTTTTTCAATTATTTTTTTATTCATAATTCAAATTTGATTAAAAATTATGTGATTTTATGATGATTTTTATTATTTTTATCATAGATTTAATATTTTTGTTTTGGTAATTTTTTTTTAATATGGTATAATTTTTTTGTTAAAGGGTGTTTTATGGAAAAAGAAAAAACAATTAGTTTTAAAAATTCAAATGCTAAAAGATTTTTAGATGCTTTTAATAATATTGATTACTTTTTAAAAACAAGATATAATTTTAACAGGGCAATGGGATTTTCAGAATTAATTAGAAAATGCGTTGTATTAAATTATACTATTAGAAAGTATGAAGATGATTTGGTTGATTACGGTAGACTAAGAAATGCAATCATTCATAACAACAATGAAGATATTGTTATTGCTGAACCTCATGATTCTGTCGTTGAGAAAATAGAACATATTGAAAAGATATTAACTACTCCACCAAAAGCGATTGATACTGTTGCAAGAAGAGATGTTTTGACTATCTCTGCTGACAAAAGTATGAGAGAGGTTATTAAAACTATTGCAAATTCAAATTATTCAAATTTGCCTGTATATAAAGATGATATTTTGGTTGGTGTTGCAAATGGTCAAAAAATTTTGGACAGTTTTGGAAAATTTTTAATTTCTGGGGGAAAAGCAGAAGTGTTTTTATCTAGTGTTAAAATTGAGGATATGCTTTCTAAAATTGAAAACAGCAATTATTACTTTGTTGCACCTGTAAATTTTACCATTGAAGAATGTTTAAAAGAATTTAACAAAAATCATAAACTTTTAGCAATTTTGTTTACAAAAGATGGAGAAAGAAATCAGTTGCCTTTGGGAATTATGACAGGTGCTGATGTAATTAAAGCAAACAAAATTTTGGAAGATTTTTAATTGGAATTTTAAAGTTGGCTTTGTTAAATCTGTTAAGATTGCTTGACAAAAATTTCTTTATATGATTTAATTGTTGTGTTAATAAAAAGCGTTGATAAAAGACAAGGCTTAAAAAAATTTGTTTTCAGAGAGTTATCGGGTGGTGTGAGGTAATAAACAATTTTTTAAGTTATCACTTTTGGAGCTGTGATTTTGAAACCTTTTGCATAAGGAAAGTAAATTTCATCGGGTCTTCCCGTTATAGAAGAGGTGGGTGATTGCCTACTTAAAAGTTTACAAGTGGTTTTTAGCCTAGTTTGAGGTCTTGTAGCTTTAACTAGGTTTTTTTAATGAAAAAAATTGGGAGGATAAAATGTATAGTAAAGTTGAAAGTAAGTTGGATTTTGTAAACAATGAAAAGAAAATTTTACAATTTTGGCAAGAAAATGGAATTGTAAAAAAAGCGCTTGAACAAAACAAAGACAGTGATAAATATTTTGTTTTGCATGATGGCCCTCCAACGGCAAATGGTAAACCACACATTGGCCATGTTCTTACAAGAGCTATGAAAGATGTTATACCCCGTTTTAAAGCAATGAAAGGGTATTATATTTTTAGAAAAGCAGGTTGGGATACTCATGGACTTCCTGTTGAAGTTGAAGTTGAAAAAAAATTAGGCTTTAATGGCAAAAAAGATATTGAAAAATATGGGGTTGACAAATTTATTGAACTTTGTAAAAGTTCTGTTTGGGAATACAAATCTATGTGGGAAGACCTTACAAACAAGATTGCTTACTGGGTTGATATGGATAACCCTTATATAACTTATCAAAACAGTTATATTGAAAGTATCTTTTGGGCATTAAAACAAATGCATGAAAAAGGCTTGATTTACAAAGGACATAAAGTTGTTCCTTATTGTCCTAGATGTGGAACTTCTCTTTCAAAAGCAGAACTTGAAAACGGTGATAATTACAAAGTCTTAAAAGAAAACTCTGTCTTTGTTAAATTTAAGTCTCTTGAAGAAGAAAATACTTATTTTATCGTATGGACTACTACTCCTTGGACTTTGCCTTCAAATGTTGCTTTATGTATGAATCCTAATGAAATTTATGCAAAACTTGAATTTGAAGGAAAAAATTATATAATGCTTGAAAAACTTATTCCTTCATTGTTTGAAGAAAATACCTATAAAATTATTTATAAAAAACAAGGTAAAAATTTTGAATATCACAAATATCAACCACTTTTCAATTATATGGAAGGAAAAGTCAAAACTGGATATTTTGTGACTGTTGATGATTATGTTACAACAGAAGATGGAACCGGAATCGTTCATATTGCTCCTGCTTTTGGTGAAGATGATGCCCTTGTTGGCAAAAAATATAATATTGATTTTGTTCAACTTGTTGATAAATATGGTCAAATGAGTGAAGAGACTGAATTTGCAGGAATGTTTGTCAAAGATGCTGATAAGCCTATTATTCAAAAACTTATTGACGAAGACAAAATGTTTAAAGTTATGCCTTTTGAACATTCTTATCCTCATTGTTGGAGATGTAAGAGTCCACTTCTTTATTACGCACAAGATGCTTGGTTTGTAAAAACAACAGCCATTAGAGATGAACTTGTAAAAAACAATCAAGAAATTAATTGGATACCAAATCATATAAAAAATGGAAGAATGGGTAATTTCCTTGCTAATAATATTGATTGGAACATTTCTCGTAATCGTTTCTGGGGAACTCCACTTCCTTTCTGGGTTTGCTCTTGTGGACATATTCATGTTGTTGGAAGCGTTGAAGAACTTAAAAAACTTACTGGCGCAAAGGGTGATATTGATTTGCATAAACCTACTCTTGACAAGTTGACTATGACTTGTGAAAAATGTGGAAAAACAATGTACAGAACACCAGAAGTTATGGACTGCTGGTTTGATAGTGGTTCTATGCCTTTTGCTCAATATCATTATCCTTTTGAAAATAAAGATATATTTGAAAAAGCTTTTTGTGCTGATTATATCAGTGAGGCTATCGACCAAACAAGAGGTTGGTTTAACACTCTTCTTTCTGTTAATACTGCTGTGTTTGGAAAGGCTCCTTTTAAGGCTTGCAATGTTTTGGGACTTATTCTTGACAAACATGGTTTGAAAATGAGTAAGAGTTTGAAAAATGGTGTTGATGCTTGGCAAGTTTTGGAAAAATATGGTGCTGACGGTGTGAGATGGTATTTCTTTACTAGTTGCAACCCAGCGCAAGGTTTGCCATTTATTGAAGAAAATCTTGTTGACCTTCAAAGAAAATTTATGGGAACTCTTTGGAATGTTTACTATTTCTATGTTTTATACGCAGAAATTGATAAAATAAATCCAACAAAATATAATTTAAAAGATTGCAAACTTTCTTTTCTTGATAAATGGTTGTTGTCTGATTTTAATGCTCTTATTAAACTTGTAGATGAAAGCCTTGAAAAATATGACATGCAAACGCCAGCAAAAGAAATAAGTGCTTTTGTTGATAAATTGTCAAATTGGTATATTCGTCGTTCTCGTGAAAGATTTTGGGGTAGCGATAAAACTGATGACAAAATTGCTGCATACAAAACTCTTTACGAAGTTTTGGTTGGACTTAGCAAAGTTATTGCTCCTTTTGTACCTTACCTTGCAGAAGAAATTTATCAAAACTTGGTAAGAAATCTTGATAAATCTGCTCCTGAAAGTGTGCATTTCTGTTCTTTCCCTGTTGCTGATGAAAAAATGATTGATTCTTCTTTGAATTTTGGTATGGATAAGGTTTTGGAAATAGTTGAAAATGGAAGAATTAGCAGAAATGCTAGTGGCGTAAAAAATAGACAACCTTTGTCAAAAGTTATTGTTTGCGTAGCAGAAGAATTGAATTTGGAAAACGAACTTATTGAACTTGTTAAAGATGAACTTAATGTAGAAAATCTTGAAATTTTGCACAATGCCGATGAATTTGTTTCTTATTCATTAAAACCTCAACTTAAAACTTTGGGACCAAAATATGGTAAATACCTTGGAAAGATTAAAGAATTTTTGGAAAATTGCAATTCAGCAGAAGTTGTTGCAAAAGTTAGAAGCGGTGAAGTTGTAAAATTTGATGTTGATGGTCAAGAAATTGAAATAGGAAAAGATGATTTGCTTATCAATTTACAAAATAAAGAAGGTTACACTTCTTCTACAAATGGAAAAATAACAGTTGTTTTGGATACTTCTTTAACACAAGATTTGCTTGATAAAGGATTTATTAATGAATTTATTAGCAAAGCACAAAATCTTAGAAAAGAAAGTGGATTGCAAGTTACAGACCATATTAAAGTTGAACTTGATGGCGACAATCATTATATTGAAGTTGTGTTAAATGAAAAAGATAAGATTTGCAAAACTTTGCTAGCTGATAATATGGAAATAGGTCAAAATGGCGATTTCAATGTTGAATTTGTTTTAAATGATAAAAAATTAAAAATATCAATAAGCAAAGTATAAAAAAGGAAATTTGATTTCCTTTTTTTATTTTAAATTACAATAATTTTTTCTTGATAAATTTTGCTATTTTTGTTATAATTTTTCTTGATTAAAAGGTTGTTATTATGAAAGTTGCAAAAAATTGGATAGATTATCAAGTTATTTCTACAAGCATGGGTGATAAGTTGGAAAAATGGGGTGACTTTTTTCTCATTAGACCTGACCCACAAGTTATTTGGAAAGCAGACAAACCACTTGAAAGTTATTGCAAAGTTGATGCTCGTTATAAAAGATTTTCAACAGGCGGTGGACAGTGGGAATTTAATAAGGTTTTACCTGAGCAGTGGATTATATCATGGCAAGGCTTAAAATTTTTGGTTAAACCTATGGGATTTAAACATACAGGACTTTTTCCTGAACAAGCAGTAAACTGGAATGATATTCAAACTTTGATAAAACAATCAAACAGAGAGATAAAGGTTTTAAATCTATTTGCTTATTCAGGGGCAGCAAGTGTTGTTGCTGCAAATGCTGGTGCTATTGTAACTCATGTTGATGCAAGCAAAGGTATGGTTGAAAGAGCAAAAGAAAATGCAAAATTAAACAATATATCAAACATTAGATTTTTAATTGATGATTGCAAAAAATTTATTGAAAGAGAAATTCGTAGAGGAAACACTTATGATGCTATTATAATGGACCCACCAAGTTATGGAAGAGGAACAAATGGTGAAACATGGAAACTTGAAGACGATTTGTTTGATTTTGTTTTGTTATGTAAAAAAGTTTTGTCAGATAATCCACTTTTTGTTTTAATTTCTTCTTATACAACTGGTTTGCAACCTTGTGTTTTGAAAAATGTTTTGTCTATTGCTTTTGGCAAAGATGACATTGATGCAGATGAAATTGGACTCCCTTGCAAAGATGGTCTTGTTCTTCCTTGTGGGGCAAGGGGATTAAAAATTTGGAAGAACAACAATAATTAAAAGGAAATAATATGGAAGAAAAAGATTTAACTATTTTATATGAAGATAATCATTTGGTGGTTGCAGTAAAGCCACAAAATATTCCATCACAAGCCGATGAATCAAAAGACATGGATATGCTAAGTTTAGTAAAGATGTATGTAAAAGAGAAATATAATAAAAAAGGTGAAGCATTTATTGGACTTGTGCATAGACTAGATAGACCAACTGGTGGAATAATGGTTTTTGCAAGAAATTCAAAATCTGCTTCAAGATTAAGCGAGCAAATCAAAAACAATGAAATGAAAAAAACATATTATTGCATTTGCAATAATATGCCAAAAGACAAAGAAGGTGTGCTTGTAAATTATCTAAAAAAAGATGAAAAAGAAAATATTGTAAAAATTGTTCCGCTAAGTGAAACAGGAGCAAAAAAGGCAGAACTATCATATAAAGTTTTGCAAACAAAAGATAATCTTGCTTTGTGTCAAGTCAATTTAATAACGGGTAGGTCTCACCAAATTAGAGTGCAATTTGCTGGAATAAATTGTCCACTTGTAGGGGATAACAAATATGGAAAAACTACAAACGCAGTTTCAAATAATTTGGGATTATGGGCTGGCAGAATAGAATTTTATCATCCTGTTACAAAACAAAAAATGACTTTTGCTTGTCCTCCTGATTTAGAAAAAATGCCATGGAAAAAATTTTATATGGAAAAATATTTTGTTAGGTAGGGTTTATGAAAAAAAGAAGTCAAATAAAAGATGAATATAAATGGGACAAATCATGTTTATGTAAAAATGATGAAGAATTTGAAGAAAAAATTTCAAAAATCAATGAATTTTTACCAAAATTTAAAAAATTTGAAGGAAATTTAAAAAATAAAGATATTGTTTGGGATTATATTTGTTTAAATGAAGAATTTGACAAATTTATAGAACCAGCATTGCTTTATATACATTTAAAGTTGGATGAAGAATTGAGTAATAAGGAAACAAACACTCTTTTTCAAAAAATGTCAAATATATTAAATGAATTTTCAATTCAAACTTCTTTACTTTTAAGTCAATTTCAAAATTTGGATGACAAACTTCTTGATGAAATAATTAAAGATGAAAAATTTAAAGATTATAAACGTGATTTTGAAATGATTAAAAAAACAAAAAAACATAATCTCACTGATGACCAAGAACAACTGCTTTCTGGTATGGATTTTTTTGGTTATTCTTCAATTATGAGAGATATGGCAGATATTGATATTAAATTTGATGATGTGAAAGACAGCAAGGGCAAAATTTACAAATTAACCCAATCTAAATATGGTTTATACATGCATTCAAAAGACAGAAAATTAAGAGAAGAAACTTTTCGTAAATTAAATGGAAAGTTTGGGCAATTCATTAATACTTTGTCTGAAAATTACATTAACAAAGTAAAAGCAAATTGCTATTTTTCAAAAGTACGAAAATACCAATCTGCTCTTTCAAAAGCTCTTTTCCATGAAGAAGTAAGCGAAAAAGTTTATCAAAATTTAATACAACAAGTTCATAAAAATTTGCCAACGCTATTTAACTTTTTTGATTTAAAAAGAAAAGTTTTGGGACTTAATAATTTTTATATTTATGACCAAATGGCTTCTCTTCCAACAACAAGCAATAAAAAATATTCTTATGATGAAGCAATTGAAATTTTGAAAAAAGCTTTTGCTCCATTAGGAGAAGAATATGTTGCATTAATAGAAAAAGCAAAGGTGGAAAAATGGATTGATGTTATGCCAAACCTTGACAAAAGATCGGGAGCTTACGAAAATGGAATTTATGATTGCCACCCTTTTGTTTTAACAAATTTTGAAGGGGATTTGGAGTCTGTTTTTACGTTGGCTCATGAACTTGGTCATGCTATGCACACATATTTTTCAAATAAAAGTCAACCAAGACCAAAAGCAGATTACACAATTTTCTTGGCTGAAATTGCAAGCACAACAAACGAAATGTTATTGTTAAATTATCTATTAAAAGATGCAAGCAAAAGAGAAAAAGTTGCTCTTTATAACAAATTGTTTGAAGAAGTCAAGTCAACAATATTTAGGCAAACTATGTTTGCAGAATTTGAGGAAAAAGTTCATGCTATGCAAGAAAAAAGTATTCCTTTAACAAAAGATGTTTTGTGTGATTTGTATTATGATCTTAACAAACAATATTTTGGAAAAGTAAAACTAGTTGATGAAGTTAAATTTGAGTGGGCAAGAATACCACATTTCTTTACACCTTTTTATGTATACAAATATGCAACAGGTCTTGTGTGTGCAATCAATTTTGCAAATAGAATTTTAAGTGGAGAAAAAGATGCAGTAGAAAAATATTTTGAATTTTTATCAGCAGGTTGCAGCGATAATCCAGTTGAAATTTTGAAAAAAGCCGGTTGCAACTTGGAAACAAATGAAGCTTATGATATTGTTTTTGATTATTTAAATGATATATTAAAAAAATGGAAAAAAGAATTATAATAAAAAAATCAAAAAAGTCTTTTAGTTTGTTGTGCTAAAAGACTTTTTTTGCTTTTATACTTTGTCAGCAGTGACAATTATTAAATAAACAGTTGCCTATTAGTGCTCCTGTCAAAAAATATATCGTGTTTATATTGCAATTACAATTGTTTAAACAAGGTGAGCAAATTGGAAACGGACAAGAAAATGACGGAGATGGAAAAAGGCAACAAGGTTGATTACAACATGAGTTATGACAATTTCTTAGGTCTACATATGAACCTTGTCTATAATAATTTGAAATCATATTTATCTCCTTTGTTTTTGTTATTAATTTTAAAACACTTAAATAGATTATAGTATATGCTTAACTATTTAGGTATTTTTTTTACTATAATTGGGACAATCCTTGGGTGTGGTTTTTTTAGCGGCAAGGAAATTGTTGTGTTTTTCTCTAGATTTGGATATTGGTCTTTCTTGGGTGTTTTATTGTTGTTTTTTATTCTTTTTTTTATTTTTAAGTTTTTGCTAAATTTCGACACGGATTTATTGCAAAAAATTCAAAAATCAAAAATTTTTCTAGTAATCAATTTATTTGTTTGTTTTGTTTTTTCTTCTGCAATGTTTGCTAGTTTGAACGAAACAACTGTTCAATTTAATATAATTTTTAAAATTTTATTTTTTCTTATTATAGTTTTAAGTTGTTTTTTGATTTTAATAAAGGGCAGCAAAACTCTTGCAAAATTCAATGTAATTTTGGTTCCTTTCATGATTATTTTGTTTCTTATTTTATTAATGTCAAATACAAAATTATCTTTGCCAGTTTGCAATACTTCGTCAATACCGTTTGTTTCTGCTTTTTATAGCGTTTTATATTGTAGTTTAAATGTTGCTAGCAGTGGTTTGGTAATTGTAAATCTTGGAAAAAGTTTAAGTAGGAAACAAAGAACACGAATCGCCTTTTTGTCGGCATTCGTGCTCATGATAATCTTGTTTTTTGCAAATATTATTTTACTTCAAAATCAAGACAGTTTTGGCTCTACAATGCCGTTTATGTCTATCTTTTCAGTTTGGCAAAATGTTGTTTTAAAAATCAATATAATTTTAGGGGCGGGCACAACACTTTTTTCTTTGACTTATAATTTTTATATTTCTTTGCGAGGGTTGTGCAATAATTTTTATATTTTTTTTATTAGTGTTGTTTTGCCTTTTATATTTAGTTTTTGGGGGTTTGGTAATATTGTTTCTTATCTTTATCCAATTGCTAGTATTTTTTCAATTTTTATGCTTTTTGTTTTTTACTTTGAAAAATATAATTTTTTACCAAAAAGTACCAATTATTTAAGAAAAAATAAATAATATTTAACTTCTTTTATATTTTTTTTCAAAAGGACTTACCATAAAATACATTCCACCAGCAAGAATACACAGTAATACAATACTTGCCATTACTATGTCAAGTTGAAGCATTTGGCTGCCATAGTTTATTAAATAACCAAGGCCTGCTTTACTTGATAGATATTCTCCCATGATTGTTCCAACCCAACTCATACCAACATTTATTTTTAAAACTGAAATAAAATCTGATAGTGCATTTGGTAAAATTAGTTTGAACAAAATTTGGAATTTGTTTGCGTGCATTGATTTCATTAGAAGTATTTTATCATTATCGCATGAAATGAAAGCATTTAACATTGAAATTATTGTTATCACTAGGCAAATAAGAACACACATAACTATTGTCGCACCTGTTCCAGAACCAACCCATAATATAATCATCGGTCCCAAAGCGATTTTTGGTAAACTGTTTAATATTATTAAATATGGTTCCATGACCTTTCTTAATCTTTCGCTCCACCAAAGTAAAATTGCAATCAATACTCCTAAAATTGTAGCAATCAAAAATCCTAATATTGTTTCATATAATGATGTCCACATATGAATAAATAAATTGCCAGTTCTTCCTAGTTCTATTATTGTTTGAACAATTCTAGATGGACTTGAAAAGAAAAATGGGTCAATAGCACCAGTGCCAGAAAGTAGTTCCCAAAGTCCTAAAAAACCAACTATGACTACTATTTGCCAAAATATTATTATTATTTTTTCCGTCTTTAATTTTTTTAAATATTTTGCATGAGTTTTTGAATAATTTATTTGTTTGTGTTTCATTAGCTTAGGTTTCTCCAAATTAGTTCAAAATACTTGCCAAAATCTTTATCCTCTCGTTTTTCTAGTGGTGTTTTTCCTTGAAAGTTAATTTTTAATTCTTTCTTGACAGAAGCTGGTCTTGATGACAAAATTATTATTTGGTCTGACATACTTAGTGCTTCTGAAATATCATGAGTGACTAGTAACGCTGTTTTTTCTTCACTTTTTATTATTTGATAAACATCATCGCAGACTTTTAATCGTGTTTGAAAATCTAATGCAGAAAAAGGTTCGTCTAATAACAGTAAAGTAGGATTTAAAACAAGCGTTCTAATCAACGCAACTCTTTGTCGCATTCCACCACTGAGCTGGCGAGGTTTTTTGTTTTTGAAGTTGTAAAGGTCATATTTTTTGAGTAATTCTTCTGCAAAGCATAAAGTTTTTTCATCTTTATGTTTCTTTTGTATTTCAAGTCCAAGTATTATGTTTTGCCAAATAGTTCTCCATTCAAATAAATGGTCTCTTTGAAACATATATCCTATTCTTGAATCATTTTTTTCTATTTTTTTATTGTTTAAAAGTATTTCACCATCAGTAGGTTGCAAAAGGCCTGCGGTCAGTGAAAGCATGGTTGTTTTTCCACAGCCACTTGGACCTACTATTGAAGCAAAATCTTTTTGTTTAACAACAAAATTTATATTGTTTAGGGCGTGTATTTCGCTTTCTTTTGTTTGATAGAAATAACTCAAATTTTTATATTGCAAAAAGCTTTCCATTGTTTGACCTCTACATTATCAGTTTAGTTAGATTTTTTTTCAGTGTTACATTTTTTTTCTAAAATTTGGCAGTGGTGTTTGATTATTGATTTTTTCACGAATATAATTCGCATAAAAGTTGCATTTTGGAGGGCAAAAAGTGGAAGAGGAGGACAAAATTAAAAAAGCTTTATTAAAAAAAGCGCTTGGTTATAATGCCGATGAAATTGTTGAAGAGTATGCCGTGGACAATGGCGAGCAGATTTTGCTTAAAAAGAAAATTACTAAAAAACATTATAGTCCTGACATAAACGCTGTTAAAGTTTTGCTTACAAAATATTATAAAACTTACGAAGAAAAAATTGCTCTTATGAGTGATGATGAACTTTTTGAAGAAGAAAAGCGACTTTTAAATTTGTTAAAGGAGGAAAATGATGATTGTTAGTCAATGTAAACATTTAACCAAATGCGATTTTTGTGGTTGCTCAAATTGGGCAAAGTATTGTTTTGCTACAAAAGGTTTTATAAAAAAAGATTTATGTTTTTGTGAAGATTGTTTAAAAGGCATGTATGAAGCCCTTGCTAAATTGCAAACGCCAAAAGGCATTGAAAGTCCTTTTAAATATGGCAAAAAATTAAGAAAAAAAGTTGAGGATAAATTATGAAAAAAAATGATGACAAACTGGTCAAGGAAATTCTTGATGATTTTAAAGATAGAGCAGAAAAAAGAAAAAGCTTTGACATGATATGGAAAATGAATATGAACTTCTTAATGGGTAATCAATATTGCAATGTTGGTTATGGTGGAAATATAGAAGAAAGCGAAAGACAATTTTTCTGGCAGGAGAGAGAAGTTTTTAATCACATTGCTCCTTTATTTGATATTAGATATGCAAAATTGTCCAAAGTTAAACCTGATATAAGTATTATTCCATCTACTAATGATGAAAGAGACAAGCAGTCTGCAAAGGTTTGCAAAAAGATATATCAATCAGTTAAGAATAAATTAAATCTTGATTGTATAACAAATAAGGCGATAAAATGGGCAGAAGTTTGTGGGACTGTATTTTATAAAATAGGCTGGAATAGCGAAAAAGGTATTATTGTTGGCAAAGATGAAAAAGGGCAAAGTTTGAGAAGTGGCGATATTGAAATTTCTGTTGTAAGCCCTTTTGAAATTTATCCTGATTCAACAGTTTGTGAAAGTTTGGAAGAATGTCAAAGTTTAATTCATGCAAAAGCTTATAGTGTTGAACAAATTAAACAAATGTACGGTGTGGAAGTAGAAGGCAAAAAAGTTAATACTTTTTCACTGGACAGCACAAATGAAAGCATAGGTGGACTAGGATTTAATGGAACTGTTCCAAAAATTATTGAGAGCAACAAATCAAACAGTGCTATTGTCGTAGAAAGATATTGTAGACCGACAGTTGATTTTCCAAATGGTAGGCTTAGCATAGTTGCTGGTGACAGATTGGTTTATGATGGAGAACTTCCTTACAAAATAGGTAAAGACGGAGAAAGAGATTTTCCTTTTGTAAGACAAACTTGTTCAGAAGAACCTGGTTGTTTTTGGGGAACCAGTGTTATTGAAAGATTGATTCCTGTTCAAAGAGCATACAATGCAATAAAAAATAGAAAACATGAATTTGTTAATAGATTGTCAATGGGTGTATTGAGTGTTGAAGATGGATCTGTTGATTTGGACAATCTTGAAGATGAGGGGCTATGCCCTGGTAAAGTTCTTGTTTATAGGCAAGGAGCAAATGCGCCAAAGTTTTTAGATGGTGAAAGTTTGCCTTCCGGAATTGAAAATGAAGAAGAAAAATTACTTGAAGAATTTACAAAAATAAGTGGTGTTAGTGAAACGCTTGGGACTGATTATGCGTCTGCAAACATAAGCGGGGTTGCGCTTGAACTTATGATAAGCCAAGATGAAATAAGGCTTAATGCAACAAGCGAAAGTATAAAAATAGCAACAAAAGAAATTGCTTCAATTATTTTAAAACTTTACAAACAATTTGCGTTATTTCCAAGACTGGCAAAAATAATTGGAGAAAATGGAGAAATAGAAATGTTTTATTTTTCTAGTTCTGATATTTCAAGTGATGATATTATTCTTGAAGCGCAAAACGACAACTTAAATTCTATATCACAAAAAAGAGAAATGATTTTTAAATTGCTTGAAAATGGTATTTTAGAAAATGATGATGGAAAATTGTCAAACAGGATGAAGTGCAAAGTTCTTGAAATGCTTGGTATGGGTGTTTGGGAAAACGCGCAAGACTTAAATGAATTGCATATTAAAAAAGCAAGCAATGAAAATTTAAAAATGCTTGACGGCGTGGTTTGTAAATCATTGGAAATTGATGACCATAAGTTGCACATAAATGAACATATTGCTTTTATGTTAGGACAAGATTATGAAATACAAAAACAAAAAAATGAAAAACTTGAAGAAATATTTTTAAATCATATAAAAAGTCATAAACAGCAAATTGGAGGATAAATATGGAAGAATTAAACAGAGAACAACCGACTATGGAACCAGCAAATGTTATAAACATAACAGAAGAAAATGGGGCTGTGAGTGAAGTCGGCTCTCAAAACACATTTGGTAAATTTAAAAATGCAGAAGCGTTGTTAGAGGCCTATAACAATTTGCAAAGTGAATTTACTAAAAAGTGTCAGTTGCTAAGTCAAATGCAAAAAGACAAAATGGACGAAAATCAAATTGATGATAAAGAGACAGTAAATCAAGAATGCGAAGAAGAAAAACAAAAAAAACTTGAACAAGATTTTCAATCATTCCTTGATGCTAACAGCGAAGCAAAACTATATGAAGATGAAATAAAACAGCGTTTTAACAATTCTTCAATTACAAATCAATCAAACCCTTATGAAGTCGCTTGGGCAAGGGTTGTGCTTGAACATTTAAAAGATGGCAAGCAAAAAGAAAGCGACCCGATTATAAACAATTATGTTTTGTCGGATGAAAAAGTTAGAAATCAAATCATTTTAGATTATCTTAATGGTCTTATTAAGCACAAACCACCTTATGTCATTTCTTCACAAGGCGGGGAAAGAGTGTCAAGTGTTGAACTTGATACTCCAACTTCCTTAGCCGAAGCAAAAGAGATGGTTAGTAAAATGTTTAATTAAAGATAATTTATTGTTTTCTACATTTTTTTTACTATTTTTTCAAAAAAACATGCAAAAATTTTAAATTAACTCAAAAAAAGGAGAAATTATGGTTACATTACAATCAGCTGAAAGTGCTTTAAAAAACGTTTACCTTGGTGTTGTTGCTAATCAACTTAATGTAAATGCAAACCCACTTTTAGCAAAAATTAAAAGATCAAGCAAAGATGTCTGGGGAAAAGAAATAAGAAAACTTGCTCCTTTTGGCATTAATGGTGGTATTGGCGCAGGAAGTGAAACTGCTACATTGCCAAAATCATCTGGAAATAGTTATGTTCAATTTTCTGCCGAACTTAAAAACTTATATGGAAAAATTGAACTTTCAGACAAAGCAATAAGAGCATCTGCAAACAATATGGGGGCATTTGTAAATCTTCTTTCTGACGAAATGGAAGGGCTTGTTAAGGCAAGTGCGTTCAATCTTGGAAGAATGCTTTATGGTGACGGAACAGGTTTGCTTGCAACTGTGAAAAGTGCAAGTGGTAAAGTTGTAACTTGTGATAAAGTAAATAACTTGATTGAAGGAATGCTTGTAGATATTTATACAAATGATTCTTTAACAAAAGCACAACTTAAAATCATTTACGTAGATAGAGTAAATAAAACATTTACTTTTGAAGGTGAAGCTACAATTTCAGAAAATGACAAAGTTTATGTTCAAGGTTCAAAAGGTTACGAAATTTCTGGTCTTGGAAAAATCTTTGATTCTTCTGCATCTTCTATATATGGGGTCAGCAAAGAAACTTATCCTTGGTTAAAACCTTATATTTCTGCACCAGAAGCAGAACAAGAAATTTCTGACATTTTAATTCAAGAAGCAATTGATAGTCTTGAATTTAACAATGACTCTCAAATTAACTTTATTTCTACATCAGCAGTTGTTCGTAGAGCATATCAAAAATATTTAAGTGCATGCAAAAGAAATATTGACATAATGCAACTTGAAGGTGGATTCCAAACAATATCTCACAATGGTATACCTGTTGTGGCTGATAGATTTGTTGATGACGACAAAATGTATTTGCTTAACACAAATGATTTCACATTGCATGAACTTTGCGACTGGAAATGGCTTGAAGGGGAAGATGGCAGAATTTTAAAACAAAATGCTGACCAACCAACTTATAGTGCAACGCTTGTTAAATATGCAGAACTTATTTGCGACAAACCATGCGGACAAGCAATGCTTACAAAAATTAAATCTACAATAACAGAATAAGAGAAAGGCAAATTAATTTGCCTTTCTCTATTGTTTTATCATGAGGAAGATATGAAAAGAGAAATATTTATCAGCAAAAATGAAAAAGATTATCAATTTATTGAAAATGACAATTTGTTTATATGTCAAAGGCTAAGAGAAATAGATAAAAGTTATAGAATAGTTTACAACTTAAAAAAAGAACAGTTTGAAGTTCATTGTCTTAGCCAACCAAATGACAGTTATGCTTTTTCAATTCCATACAAAGAGTTGGATGAAAGAACAATAAGCTATGCTTTAAAAACAAGGTGTCAAAACATGGATAAACTTATAGAAGAGATAGACAAGCACAATGAAGAATTGTACAACCAAATGGTAAAACAACAAACAGATAAGATAAAGGAGGCACTATGTTAGTAAAAGATGTAATAAAGCTTGCAAGTGATTTTACAGAAAATGAAACATTATCAGCAAAAATAGAAAAAGGGACCGAACTTTCTGATGATGAAAATCAAGTTGTAAACGAACTTGAAAAATGTTTTAATCTTGTAAATAACGAAATAGCAAGTGAGTTTGTGCCAATAAAAAAGATAGAGCAAGTTGAAGTAAGCAATGGAAAAATTTTGTTTTCAGCTTTTTCAAGCAAACCATTTAAGATATTGTATGTAAAAAACAGTTTAGGAAGAAAAATTAAATACAAAGTGTTTTCAGATTATATTTTTGCACTTTGCAAAAAGGCGATAGTTTGTTATAGCACTTTGCCAGAAAATTTGACAATAAATGATGAGTTTGAAACATTTTTACCAGAGCGTATTTATGCATATGGAGTTGCAAGAGAATATTATTTTCTTAAAACAAAGTTTGATGATGCAGATATTTGGGAAGAGAGATTTAAAAATAGTTTAGAAATTTTATGCAGAAAATCAAGTTGTCATAGATTGCCAAGGAGGAGGTGGTTATAATGTTTTACAGAAACAAACTAACTACCAAGCAGACAAACGAACATACTTTTATATACAATATGTTTTCATCGCCAATACAAACAAGCAAAGACGATAGTGTTGTTGATTTCAATTTAACAAAAGAATGTTATAATTTTAAAACACAATCAGGAGCTTTACAAACAGGTTATGGGTTTGAAGATTTTTCTTGTCCACTAAGCAAAACTGATTTGCAAACAGAAGAAAAAGTTGCAACAAGAGGCAATGAAATCAGTGAGTTATGGGATTTTGTGTGGTACGACGAAGATTTTAACGAAAACAGATATTATAGCATGTATTACAATGATGAAAACCGAGTTTGCTATGATGACATGTTTGACGAAAGACCTGCAACATTGGTTATAAACACCAATTTTACAAGCACACCGATAGGAATAAAATACAAACTTAATGGTATAGATAGCATGATTTTGTCAGGTGAAGGCGACAATTTAAGAGTTTTGCAAGGTCAAAATCAATTTTCAAGCGAAACTGCTCCAAAAATGATTTCCATATGTGCACACTACTCAAAACTTTTTGCAATCACAGCAGAAGCAAGAGGAAGACTTGTTTACAGCGACAACTTAAACGTTCTTGAATGGAGTGATGACCTTACCAAAAATCTTGACTTTTCAGATGGCAGGGGAAATCTAACAAAAATAGTTGCATTTAATGATTATGTGTATTTGTTTCGCGAATATGGCATAACAAAAATTTCCGAATACTCATCAGACAGCGAATTTTCTATAAGTCATTTGTATCAGTCGGATAGTTATATTTATCCAAATTCAATAGCGCATGGTGGCGATAAAATATTTTTCTTAGAAAAGTCTGGGTTAAAATATTTTAACGGTTCATCTGTAAAAAATATAGAACTTGAAGAGACAAAATTATTGTCACCAGAAAACTTGAATTGTGTTGGACAATGTTATGAAGGAAAGTACTTTCTTGCTTGTTTAATGATCTTTGACGGCGAGAAAGTAGGTTGTGAAAATTCACAGCAGGGCTATAAGAATAATGCTTTGCTCGTTTATGATGACACAACTTCCCATGTTGATATTACAAGAGGTGTAGATATAAGAAAAATGCTTGCATTAAACAATCCATACAAATCAAAGTTTATTGCTTGTTTTTATAATGACAACAAAGCAAAACTTGGTCAATTATGCACAAAATCAAAATGTTTTACTCAACCATTGCCTAGCAAATGGAAAAGTGTTACAACAGATTTTGGTTTCCAAGGAAAAAACAAAAGAGTTCGAAGTTTTTTAATAAAAACACTCTTCCCTTGTTCTGTAAAATTTGAAAGCGATAATGAAACAAAAACTTTTCAAGTGCCAGCATCGCAAAAGGTGCAAGAGATAAGAGCAAATGTTTGTGGAAAAGAATTTTCCGTTGAAATAACATCAACAAATCAAGAAACTTCAAAAATATCAAACTTTGTGCTTAATTTGGGGGTTGAAAAATAATTTTTTCAAAATGACAAGACATGTTTTAAGTCGGACAATTAAAGACGGAGGTACTATGAAAAATTCTCTATCATTAAGAAATGACTTAAAAGGAAAACTATGGATTTTTGGGAAGAATTTTTGAGAGTTGTTGTAAGCAACGGAATTTTTGCTATCCTTTTTGTTTTTCTGTTTTTTTGGCAACTGAAAGACAGCGAAAAAAGAGAAGATGCATACAGAGAAACCATTGCCAACCTTACACAACATTTGCAAACTATTGAACAGTTGCACGAAGAAGTAAAGCAATTAAAAGAAATATTGGAGAACAACGACAATGAAAAATAAAATAAAATCATACAGTTTTTGGACTGCTCTTTCTGGTGCTGTCGTTGTGCTTTTGCAAGCCCTTGGCAAGTGCTTTGGCTTTTCAATTGACAGCGATATTGTAACAGGCATCATTATGGCTGTTGCTGGTATATTGGTTGTTTTTGGTGTTGTTTCTATGCCAAATTCAAATAATGACCAACAAAACAATCAAACTGACAATACAGAAAGTTGTGATGAAGAAACAGTTGCAAAAGATGACAGCACAGAAGATGAAGAAAAATAAATGAAAAACGGGCTTAAAAACCCGTTTTTTTGTTTTTATAACTATTTTTGCTTAACTAGACAGTCTTTTTTTTAAGAAAACTATTGAAATTTTGACTTTTGTATGTTAAAATATGCATGGAGTAAGATTTTATACTTAAAGAGGAGAGGTTATGAAAAAAGATTTAAAAAAGGTAGAAAATACAATTAAAGCACCTGATTATGACTTAATGCCAGCAAAAGAACCAACAAAAATTTCAAAATGGAGAGTTTTTAAAGCTTGGCTTAATGCTAGTTGGGAAGACTTTAAATCTCATATGAAAAATGGTGGCTGGAAAAAAGGCGCTGCCGTTGCATCTGTTGCCATTGTTGCACCTATCGTTTTGGCAGGTTGCGTGCTTGAAACTCAAGCAACAGAAGTTGTTGTCCAAGACAAAGAATTTGCTTCTTTTGACCAAGTTCAAGCATTCTTGGGTGATGAATATAGTATAAATCAAACTATAAAAGAAACTGTTGAAGATTATGCAAAAGATACTTATGGACAAAACGCAAAAGTCTTTTCTGTTGTTTCACAAGGCAAAAACACACTTGAAGGAAATATCTTTGCTGTTGTTGAAAACGAAGGCAAAATTCATGTGCTTGAAATAGAAAACAATGCAGACCTTTCTATGTTTAAGGGAAAGGAATATAAAGCAGACACATATTCTTTTGAAAACAATACATTAAAATTTTCTGTTGATGGAAAAGAACAAACTGTTGACCTTGCAGAAATTCCTTATGTTAATGACGGCGAAACAGGAAACTTGACAACTTTTGAAAATATAAATTCTTTTGAAAATGCACTTAGTGGTGCTGTAAAAAGTGCAAACGAAATTGAAACTCTTTCAAACTCAATGGACGCAAGCCAAAAAGAAATTTTCAACCTTGTTGTTTCAACTTTTGCATCAGAAAACTTTAAAGCACAATTCCCTACAATAAACGCATCTTACAATGCTCAAACAGACACAACAACAGCAGAGTTTAAGTTTGCAAAAGGGACAAATGAAATTACAACAATGACTTTCTCATTTGCTGGTGATGTTACAAATGGAGACGGGACACTCAACCTTGACAAAGTTCAAGTTGACAAAGATACAAACTACACACAAAATACAACAACTATTTGTGATGAATATAAAGAAATTTATTCAAACAAAGATGCAGTCATCAATTCAACAGAAATCACAAAAGAAAATGAAGGCGAACAAGGTGGAGAGTCAAGTGTTGTGATTGACCAAATACAATACAATGATTTAAACGAATTTTTCACAAATCTCTCAGAAACAGAACTTGAGAATTTTAAAACTTCTCTTGCAGAAAAAATTTCTGATAGTGCTTTGACACCAAAAATGTTAGTAGGTTTGTTTGGAGCAGGAACTAGTATAGATCAAGTGAAAGTGCTCAAAATTGCTTTAAATTATGGTGAAGAAGACAAAATCTCAAAACTTGAAGTTCTTTTGGAAAAAACTACTGATACAAACAAAGATATATCAACTTTGGAAATGAATTTGTCATCAAGTTTTGGAATTCAAGATTTAAAGAAAGCAAATTATAAAGGCAACGGAATAAAAGAAATACTTGATGAAAATAATGAATTGATTGGCATAAGTTTTGTTAAGAACAGCGAAACTGTTACTTTGACAAATGAAAATTGTTTTTTACAAAAAAATGATGACGGCTCATATACTGTAATTGACTATACAACGATGAAATCATCTGTTGTTTCATCTGAAAATAAAAACTATGTAAAAGAAACAGCAACTGTTAAAATTCCAACGGAAGAGCAAAAAGACCTTTTCAATCTTTTAATGCCTTATACAGTAAGTGAAAAAAAAATGTTTAGTCATATAACTGTGAGTTATATGAGTAGCACAAATCCGAATTTCCCTAAAAGAGATTGCTATACATTTCAACTTAAAGGATATAATAGTCAGACAAATCACTTTGAACATCATGAAATTGTTGTTCCTGTCAGTGATGCAACAGCAGATAAGGTTAAAGATAAAATTTCAGGTTCGCTTTTAAAGGGTGAATATAAAAGCCAGATTAAAGAAGACAAAGAAATGATTTCTGGCGATATAATGCTTGAAATGGAAGAAAATCAAGATGTTTATAAAATAACACCAAAAGTTTTGCAGATAGAAAAAGAATAAAAAAATCGGCATTGCCGATTTTTTTGTTGAAAAAAGAAAATAAAACAAAAAACTTGATTTTTATTGACAAAAAGGTTACAATAAAATTATGAAAAAGTTTTTAAGCAAACTATTTAGCATCTTAATGATTTTGACAATGTGTTTTGCTGGGACTGGTTGCCTTGAAATTTTTGGTGTTGGCGATGGTCTAGATTTTTTCAACGACCTTTGGGAAAAGTTCCAAAATGGCGATATTTCGGAAGAAGAGTATTATGAGCAACTTGCAAACAGTCAATCAACACCACTATATGGCACCAAAGTTTTGTATAGACCAGACCATTATGACTTTAACGAAGGCTCTGGTGGAACGGAAGAAGAAGAAAATGATTATTATGGGAAATATGCTTGGAGTATTTTAAGTAGGCTATATTTGATTTACGGTGTATCAGATATAAATAACATTGATATTGTAGATTATGATTTATTTAATGATTTTGATCCAAACAATTTGCCATATCTTTATGATAGTATTCGTTATCAAGTTGACAAACAAGCAGTTGTTTCAAAAGCAATCAAATTTGAAAATGATAGTTGGGTTGATGACAACCTAGACAATAATTATGTTATGTTGTCAGCAGACTTTAACAATGCTTGGACTTGGTCTTTTGATAGTGATTTGGATGGTGATTTAAGTGTTGGGTTAAAGGCAACAGGGAATTATATTAAACCAAACGATGCTGACATATTAGAATCGTTTATTTACAATTCTCAAATTCAATCATATTATGATCCTTATTTTTATAACAATATTGATCCAAACGATTATCAAAAAGTTCAAGAATATTTGGCTGGTGACGGTGTTTTGGGTGGACATTATAGTGATGTATCAAATAATTACCTTTCTGTATATTTGGGAACTAGTTCTGCAATGGAAACAGAAACTGAAAATTATTCTGACTTTGTAAAGGCGCTTGAATATGTGATTTATAGTTACAGTCTTGACCTTACTCCCGGGGAAGTGGTTGTTGATATTGGCAAAAATGGGGACAAGTATTATCAAGTGAGTGTTATTGAAACAGTAAATGGACTTCAACAACAATTGACTGTTGACCAAGCGCTGTCGCAAATCAAAGAGAAGTTTGATAGGCTTGGTTCTTATGTAGGAATTGCAGAAAGAAACAAAATCAAAATTCAAAACTGGATACTTGACAATGTGATTGGTCAAAATGCAATGGCAAATGATGATGTAACTGTTTACTCAGGGGCAACACAAATCACTTATAATGAAACAACATTTGTTGCAACAAGTGTAGCAGAAGCAAACAGCATTTTGAAGAGTTTGGGTGCTAGTGTAACTCTTCCAGAAAATTCTATTAATACAACTTTTAAAAGCGAAGAAGTAGGCAGAGATTATGCAAACACAGTAGAAAAAATCATTGACGGTGTTTGTAGTGATGTTACTATTGGTAGCAATGAAGATGAAGATGTTAATGTTGATGAGCGTTTCCTTGCATCAGAGATTATTGAATACTATGGCAATGCATTTGCTCCTGGTGGAGATGAAGATCCATTCCCATACTTTGAAGATTTTGAAAGTGGAAAAGGTTCAAGAGCAATAAGACCACTTGAATATCAAAGCGCTGTAATCATGTTTAAGGAAGAAGTCAATGTTCAAAGTTTGGTTGTTGCTTTCCAATATGATGCAGACTTAGACGGATATCAAACGGCAACAGGTGAGGTATTTGACGGAAGCAGATATTTGACTATTGAGGTAGGTCTAAACTATTTCAATCATGCAACAGGACAAAAGACTGTTGTTCAGACAAAGACAGTCAATGTTCCAGACGGCAAACTTAGCGACATTATGGGTGATGATGACCTAGACGAGGCAAGCAAGAAGGCAGGAATAGATTTTGCTCAAAGTGTTGATTTTGGACTTGAAGATCCTATCTTAGGTGATAGAAACAAAGATTTGATATGTGGGCCATTTAATGTGGACATTGGAAACGGAATTTTAAAAACAGATGTAGGAAGAAATGATTATCGTGGCAACCCATTTGTTTCACAAGACCCTATTACAATTGTAGGAACAACTGCTGTTAAAGATTATTATGAAATAATAGAACCAACGGAAGAACAAATAGCACAAGGTGAAACTTATTTGACAGGTCAACTTAATGCAGAAAGATTTAAAGGTAGTGATGGTTGTGATTATTTGGAAGTAACATACAGAGTTATAAAAAAGGTTGGAGATACCACAACAAATTATAGGTTCTATACAGGAATAACAGTATCAACAGAATAAAAGATTTGCATAAAAGCAAATCTTTTTTGTTTTTTAATCAATTTTCTTTATTTTTTCTACAATTTTTGATAAAATTTTTTGGTAGTGAAAAAGTTGTTAAATTTTCGTTATCCTTTTTATACATTTTTGGCTTTTCTTTTTGGTTGCACGATAGCCAGAAGTCTTTATGCTGGGGTTGTTGAAAGTATTGTGATTGCAAGTGCTTGTTTTTTGTTTGTGATTGTTTGCAGTATTTGTTACAAAAAGGTTTTGCCATTATGTTTGATAGTTGTATTTTTCTTCTTTGGCAATGGTTGGTTTTTTCTTGGGGAAAGTTCTTTTCTTGCAAAGGAATATAGTGGCGAAAATGTGGTTGTTGGCAGAGTTTGTGATTCAAGTTTTATGCAAACTTCTTCTTATTCAAGTTTGATTTTAGAAAATGTTTCTATTAATGGAGAAAATGCAAGCAATGTTAGAGTTTTCATCTATGGTGATGCAAGTAATATTTCAGTCGGCGATACAGTTTCTTTTGCAGGCGAGGTGGAACGGGAAGAGAGTTACACTTTGGGTGTTTTCAATTTAAGTTGTTATCGTAATGGTGTGCGTTACTCTGCTAGTGCAAACATAGGTAGTGTTACTATAATTGAAGGGGATATGAAAATTGATGAAGCATTTAGGCACAGTGTAAAAACTTCTCTTCTTTCTTCAATGAGTGAAGAAAATGCATATCTTGCTTATGCTGTTTTGTTTGGCGACAAAACAATGGTTGATGACAATACTTATTCAATTTATCAAAGCAGTGGCATATTGCATTTATTGACAGTAAGTGGTTTGCATGTATCTTTTCTTGCCGTCGCAATTTTCTTTTGTTTGAAACTTTTTAAAGCAAACAAGTATGTTAATTTTGTTGTAGTTAGCATGATTTTGCTGTTTTATTGTTATCTTTGTTCATTTTCGCCGTCTGTTGTAAGAGCAACAATTATGACTATCATTTTTGCTTTGACTTCAATTATAAGAAGACCTTATGACAGTTTAAATTCTCTTGCTATTGCTGGCTTTGTTATTGTTTTGTTTAGTCCACTTTCTGCTGTTGATACTGGTTTTTTAATGTCATTTTGTTCTGTTTTGTGTGTTTTGCTTTTTGCAAAACCTTTAACAAAGTTTTTGGCAAAAGTATTGCCATGGTCAGTTGCAAGTGTTATAGCTGTTTCAATTTCTGCTCAAATTGGAATACTACCTTTTATTTCTTCATTTTTCTCAACTTTCAATTTTCTTTCAGTTTTTGCAAACCTTTTGATTATTCCTTTCTTTTCACTTGTTTTTCCTGTTTTGTTTATTTTTGCTTTTCTTTCTTCATTTATGCCGTTTTTAAGTGGAATATTTGTTTTATTTAATTTCTGTTTTAATCTTATCAATTCTGTCGCATCATTTTTTGCTTCATCTTCTTTGCAAGTTCCGTTAAAACCTTTCTCTTTGTCTATAAGTATGTTTATTTTGCTCTTTATATTTTCTCTGTCTTCTTTTGTTGTTGTAAAACCATTAGTTCGTTTGTTTATTTCAAGTATTATCTGTTTTGCTTTGACTTTGAGTGTTATTCTTCCTAATATTTTGTTTACAAACATTTCATCAATTGCTTTTGTTGAGAGTTACAATGGACAGTCTGTTGCATTATCTTCTAAAAACGGAGATTGTCTGTATTTTGGAGATGATTATTATTATAAGCGTCTTGCAAGTTTAAATCAAAATTTTGAAGTAGACTATTATTTAGCAGAAAATATTTCTTCTACGCAAAAGGATACTTGGTATGATTTGGGGGCTCGTTTCTTTTTGACAAATTCTGAAAATGAAGATGACAATGAAATTGTTTTAAGTTCGTTGCCAAAGCAGGTTGGAAGTTTTTTAATTTCTTTTGATAATAATTGTTTTACTATTGAATTTGATGAAAAAATTGTTTTAATTGCAGGAGAAAATGTTTCACAAGAAGATATAATTAATTTGTTAAATAAACAAAATTATGATATTATCTATTTAGGTGATTTTGTTTTGCAAGAAAGCTTATTTGAAAAAACTATTGTTGTAAGCAATAATCTTCAAGAATTTTCTATTTACAATCTTTCATCAAATGGAAATTTTTTTATTGAATTATCAAATTCTACTTTTAGGAGGCTAGATTGAAAACTTTAAAAAACAGACTTAATAAGCAAATTGAAAATGCTTATCTTCTTCAAGGAGATGATTTGTTTTTGTTTGACAAGGCTTTTGCAATGATTAAAAAAGCGTGCAATTTGACTATGGAAGATTTCAATTTTGTTTCTTTTGATGATGATAACTTTTCAGTAGAAAAATTTTTGGACTCCACTCAAGTTTTACCTTTGGTTGATAATTACCGACTTATATTAATAAAAAATGTTACAAAAATTTTGACAGCTGATTTAAAAAAAATCGTTCCATATTTGCAAAATCCTGTTGATTCTACTATTGTCGTTATTTATGATTTTGAAAACAAGTTTTCGCTTTTAAAAGATTATTGCCAATTTGTTGATTGCAAAAGATTTGACCAAAATATGGCACTTGCTGTTATCGTTAAAGAATTAGCAAAATATGGCAAACAAATAAGTCAAGATGCGGGGCTCACTTTGCTTGATTGTTGCAATGGCTATTTGACAAAAGCTATGAAAGAAATTGACAAACTTGTTTATTATGATTTAAGCAATAACATGATTACAAAAAATATAGTTGAAGATTGTGTAGTTAAAGAAAACGATTTTGTTGTTTTTGAACTTACAGAAGCTCTTGGCAAAAAAAATGTAGATAAAGCAATTTTTTTGGCAAATTATTTGGGAAAAGAGCAGGGCATTTTATCTCTTGTTTCAAATCATTTTAGGCGAATGTTTTTTGTTTCTATTTCCGATAAAACGGACAGCGAAATTGCAGGGCAATTAAATATAAAAGAATTTGCTGTAAAAAAAATTAAGGAGCAGTCAAAAAATTTTTCAAAAATACAGCTAAAAAAAATATTTGCTTTGCTTGATGAAATTGACTACAAAATAAAATCTGGGCAAATGCTTAGCGATAATGCTTTTATGTTTTTGATTATGAAAATTTTGTATATTTAAAAAATATGGGAAAACAATCCCATATTTTATTTTTCATTTTCTTCGCTTGAAATGTTTGATGAATCATTATAATCTAAATCAAAATATTTATTAACCATATTTTCTATTTCTTTATTTTCTAATTTGTAATTGTTTTTTAATATTTTTTCAAAATTAAGATAAGATGTTTTGTTGACAACCATCTTATGTTGTTCATAGTTGCAATTTGATATATTTTCAGCAAAAAGCATATTATATTCTATATTTTTTGAATTTAAAACAATATTTTCTAGGTAATTAAGAGTTTTATATTTTAATATGTCTTGAAATACTTTGGCAAGATAATAAGCTAATCTATAATCTTTTTCATTTTTTTCGGCTAGTAGATATACATCTTTATTGATTATTTCTTTTATTTGAAGGAAATGTTCTTCTGGTATTTCTTTTATTTTATTTTCTATTTTTTCTGCTAATTGACGATATTTTCTTAACATTTTAATTCCTTTTTTTAACATTTACATTTTATATATTAATTTTTATTTGTCAATAGTTAATTTTTATATTTTTAAATTATTTAATATTTTTTTTGTTTTTTTTGCTTGAAAATATTATTTATTTATGTTAACCTTATTTCAAAGGAAGATTATGGTAAAACCTATTGTTGCTATTGTAGGGCGTCCAAATGTTGGGAAAAGCACATTTTTTAACAAAATTTGTGGCAAGAGAATAAGCATTGTTGATGACACCCCTGGTGTTACAAGAGATAGAATTTATGCTGATGCTGAATGGTGTGGGCATAATTTTATGCTTGTTGATACTGGTGGACTTGACCCTAAAAGTGAAGATATATTTCAATCAGATATTAAAAAACAAGCACAAATTGCTATTGATGAAGCAAATGTAATAATATTTTTAGTTGATGGTAAAACGGGAGTCACATCAAACGATGAAGATGTAGCTTCAATTTTAAAACGCTCAAAAACACCAGTTGTTCTTGTTGTTAACAAACTTGATAATTTTGAAGTTGAAAATACTTATGAATTTTACAGTTTGGGGTTGGGAGACCCTTTGCCTTTATCTGTTGAGCAAAGCAAAGGTATTGGAGATGTTCTTGATAAAGTCGTGTCTTATTTTCCTGAAAAAGCTGAAAAAACCGATGACAAAGTAACTAAAATTGCTATTGTAGGTCGTCCAAATGTTGGCAAAAGTAGTTTGGTCAATAGGCTTATTGGAAATGAAAGGGTTGTAGTAAGCAATGTTGAAGGTACAACAAGAGATAGTGTTTATGTGCCTTTTAGATACAACAAAAAAGACTATGCTTTTGTTGATACTGCTGGATTAAGAAGACAAAGGGCTGTTGAAAAAGTATCTATTGAAGGATACTCTGCTATTAGAACATTAAATGCAATTGAACAAGCAGATGTTGTACTAATTGTATTTGATGGAAGCGAAGAAAAATTGTCAGAACAAGATTTTAAAATTGCTGGACTTGTACATGAGGCAGGAAAACCTAGTGTTATTGTTGTTAACAAATGGGATATAAAAAACAGCGATAAAAACAATTTTGAAAAAATGCTGGAAAGAGATTTGTCTTTCATGGTCTATTATAAATCTATTTATGTATCAGCATTAACAGGTTCAAGTACTGGTCAAATAATGCAACTAGCACAAGAAAGCTATGAAAATTCTAGCAAGCGAATTACGACGGGGCTGTTAAATGAAATTTTGCATGATGCAATTTTGAATTATCAACCACCAGCACACAAAGGGAAAAGGTGTAAAATTCAATATATAACTCAGCCTTCAACAAATCCACCTACATTTGTAATTTTTGTTAATGATGCAAAACTTGTGAATTTTTCTTATAGAAGATATATAGAGAACAAACTTAGAGAGAAGATTGATTTTTCAGGTACGCCTATAAAAATTATTGTTCGTGGAAAGGAGGAAAAAGATTAATGATAAATGTTTTATATTTTATTTTAGTTGCTTTTATTTCCTATTTCGTTGGTACAATAAATTTTTCAAAAGTTTTTGCATGGAATGTTAAACAAAAAGATATTACCAAAATTGGCAGTGGTAATCCTGGAACAATGAACATGCTTCGTTCCTTTGGATTTTCTCTTGCAATTTTCACATTTATTGCAGAAGTTGCAAAGGCAGGTTTAACTTGTCTAGTTTGCAAACTTTTGTTGCCAGAATTTGGTGAATTAATTTATTATTTTGCTGGAGCCTTTGTAATGCTTGGCTATAATTTCCCGATTTGGTCTAACTTTAAAGGTGGAAAAGGTGTTGCTTGTTTTGCAGGTATATTTATTTTCTCCCCAATTTGGTATGTAGCTCTTATTTGGTTTGTTGTGTGCTTTATTCTTTTTATATATATTGAATATGGTTCAGTTATTTCATTTATTTATCTTGGAGCTCTTGCTATTGCAACAACTTTGTATGTTTGGCTTTTGCCAGTAGAATATGCTTGGATAATTACTTTAATTGTTTGGCTTTTGATTGCACTTGTTTTAGTTCGCCATAAAGGAAACATCAAGCGATTAATCAATCACACTGAAAATAAAATTAATTTCAAGCAAAAACTTTCGCAGGTATTTAAAAAGAAAAAAGGTGAAGAAATTATTAGTGAAGAATATGTTGAACATAAACCTGAAAAGGAAATAGTGATTGAAGAAGATGAGCAAAACAAAGACCAAAATTAAAGAAAATAAAAAGTAGGGGTAAAAACAATGGTAGAAAAAACTCATTTGCAAAAAAAAATGGATTTAGCTTTGGAAATAAAACAACATTGTGCAAAATTTGATGGGCAAAGTTTGCAGTCTTATTTTGATGGTTTAACAGATGAATTGATTGCAAAAGAGGATTTAGATTTAATTGTTTTTGCTGTGATGAAATGTGATAAATTTATTCCAAAGAAAAATTTGTGCATTCTATCAAATTATGTTTTAAAGAACAAGGAATTTGATAAAATGGTAAATAATAAAAGTGATGAAAATTATGAAAAATAAAAGCAAGCGTTTTTTAAACTTGCTTTTATTTATTTTTTGTTGATTTTTGTTATAAATAATTGCTATCTCTCATATTATACACTGTATCATTGGAGGTATATATGGAAAAATATGAAATATATGATGATATTAAGACTAGAACCAATGGTGATATTTATATTGGAGTTGTAGGACCTGTTAGGGTTGGGAAATCTACTTTTATCACTCAATTTATGCAAAAATTGGTTATACCTAATATCAGTGAAAAAAATTCAAAAGATAGAACAATTGATGAACTTCCACAAAGTGCTGATGGAAAAACAATCATGACAACACAACCACATTTTGTTCCAAATAAAGCAGTTAAAATCAAAGTTGCAAATGCAGAAATGTCGGTAAGAATGATAGATTGTGTTGGCTATTTGATTTCAGACGCAATGGGACATGAAGAAGGGCAAAAACCAAGACTTGTAAAAACACCTTGGTCAGACGGCGAATTACCATTTGAGGAAGCTGCAACTCTTGGGACAGACAAAGTTATAAATGAACATTCTACTATTGGCATAATGGTTACAACTGACGGTTCTGTAACTGATATTGCTAGGTCTAATTATATTGAAGCAGAAGAAAAGGTTGTAAATGAACTTAAAAAATCAGGTAAACCTTTTGTTATTGTTTTAAACAGCAAAAATCCACAAGCAAGCGAAACAAAAAAATTGACAACCTCTTTGCAAGAAAAATATGACGTGCCTGTTATCAGTATAAACGCTTTGGAACTTAAAGAAAATGATATAGATAAAATATTTGAAAACTTGCTTATGGAATTTCCTGTTAAATCTATAAGAATAAATATGCCTGACTGGCTTAGGGCTTTGGATTTTGATAATGATATAATAAAAGAGATATCAAAAGAAATGAAAGATTTAGGAAATAAAATCAATCGTTTGAGTGATGCAGATAAAAATCAAATTGCCTTTGCTGAGAGTGATTGTTTTGACCCTATCACATATTCAAATATTGAAGCTGGTCAAGGTATAATTAAATTTAATGCGGTGCCAAAAGAAGGATTATTCTATAAAGTATTATCAAATGAATGTGGAATTGAGATTCAAAGTGATTTTGAACTTGTTAGCAATATTAAACAACTTGCACAAGCAAAATTACAATATGATAAATTAAAAGATGCTCTTGACCAAGTAGAGCAAACAGGTTATGGGGTTGTAGAACCAACAGCGTCTGATTTTGAACTTAGAGAGCCTGAAATAATAAAACAAGGTTCAAGATATGGAGTAAAAATAAAAGCAAATGCACCAAGTTTGCATATAATGAGAGTTGATGTTGAAACAGAAGTAACACCACTTGTGGGCAGTGAAGACCAATCACAAGACCTTGCTAAAAATTTGGTTGAACAATTTGAAAATAATCCAGAATCTATTTGGCAAACAAATATTCTTGGTAGAAGTCTAAGTGAACTTGTTGAAGATAATATAAATTCAAAATTGTTAATGATGCCTGTTGAAGCACAAAGAAAAATGAGAAAAACTTTGGGTAGAATAGTCAACGAAGGAAAAGGTGGAGTTATTTGTATTTTATTATAAAAATAAAAGTGCTTAATTTTAAGCACTTTTTTTATGCAACAAATTTTATTTTTAAAAATATTTTTTGACATTTTTAGACAATTTTATTTGATTTGTTTGACTACATTTTTTTATTTGTTTTATAATAAAAATGAATTTAATTTGTAGGGGGAAGGGGTATGGAAAAAAAGACTAAAAATAAATTGCTTTCAATTCTTTTAGTTTTGGTTTTGATTTTGACAGCAGGACTCGTTTTGGTTTTTGTTTTTATCAATCAAAATTCAAAAAATAAAGTTAAAGCAAGCGGAGAATTTACTTTTAATGTAGAAAGTGGAGTAAACGCAAAAGTAAAAGGGAGTGTAAGTGGGGCAGAAAGTATAAATACTCTTAATGAGTTAAACTTTTCAGACACAACATCTCCAACAGAAACAGATTTAAATTCTTGGAAACAAGAGTTTGTTTTTACTGAAAAGCAAGAAGATATTGTAGTAAAGTTTGATATAACAAACTTACATACAGAAAATTCAATGATTGTAAAAGTGGTAGACAATGCAGAAAATGTTGAAGGATTAAACAAAACAATTTTGCAAAATGATTTGATATATCAAAGTGGCAGTGAATATAATTTAAAATCTGGTGCGAGTTTAAATTATACTATAACTTTCTCTTTGTCTGATAATTATGATGGAAATATTGAAAATTTCAATTACAATTATACAATTATTATGGAAAATGTTGTAGATGAAGAACCTGAACCTGAACCTGAACCTGAGCCAGAACCTAAGCCAGAGCCAGAACCTGAGCCAGAGCCAGAACCTGAACCTACAAATCCTGTTGAAACAAATGATGAAGAAAAAGGGTCAATAGAATACGAAGTTACAGAAGATGAAATTGAAATTGTAGCTCAACCAAAAGAAAATAATATTTTAATCGGTTATAAAAACAATGATACGGGTAAATTTGAAAGAGTGAATGCTTTGGATGGAGATACAATATATGTTCTTACAAATTTGCTATCTCGATATTTAACAAATTTTGATTTTATTTGCAATTTCTTTGTAGACAATACATTAATAGAGCTTCCAAGCGTTGAACAGCTTGATGAAATGATAGCACAAATTGAAATGGGTTATCAAATAGGTGAGATTACAGAATTTGACTATAACATTTATGTCAAAGGTTTAAATAACATAAAAAATTACACACAAGGCAAAATTTATCATAACTTTAATTATTCTGAAAACAATTCATATACTGCTGTTTTTGCAGATAAAAATAATACAAAAATGATTGAAGATGAAAATTTTGTATACAAAGTTTATAATGATGCAAATGTTGCAGTTGTAACAGAATTAAAAAACAATCAAAAAACAGAAGTCGCAATTCCAGAAGAAGTTGAAGGAAACATGGTTGTTGGAATTGAAATTGAAGTCGGAAAAACAGGACCTGTTTGGAACAATAACCCAATTTTACAAAAATTGACTTTGCCAAACACCTTCTTAACAATTGGTTATAGTTGGTTTGTAAACAATAGTTCTTTGACAGAAATTGTTTTGCCAGCAAGTTTAAAGGAAATAACTTTTAGTTCTTTTTCTGCGTGTTCTTCTTTAAAAAAGGTAACCTTTGAAGAAGGTAGTCAGTTAAAAGAAATTGGTATGGGCTGTTTTATAAATTGTACTTCACTTGAAAGTGTGCAATTACCAAACACAGTAGAAAAAATAGGTATGAGTGCTTTTGCTATGACAAATTTATCTGCTTTGCCTTATACCATGGACTCTAATATTAAGTATATAGGAGAATATGCTTTTCAGTATTGCTATAATATTAGAACCTTATACTTACCTAATAATGTTGAAACAGTTGGCAAATATGCTTTTGATAGTTGTTGTAATAGCAAAGGGACTTCATCTGCAAGTGGGGAATTAATATTACAAGAAGAATTAACTTTAAAAGAATTGCCAGAATATATTTTTCAAAATTGCAATATGTTAGAAGAAATAGTTATACCAAATGGTATTGAAAAAATAGGTAATGGGACTTTCTATGACTGCAATCCAAAGAAAATTGTTATTTCTGAAACTGTCAAAGAAATCGGCGAAAATGCTTTCTATTTTTCACAAATGTCTTATGGTAAGGGTGAAGAAATTATATTTGAAGAAAATTCCCACCTTGAAACCATTGGTAAAAATGCTTTTTATGCATTTGGAAAAGTTGAAAGTCTAACTATTCCATCTTCGGTAAAAACAATAGGAGATAATGCTTTTGATACTGTTAATATTACCAAATTGATATTTGAAGATAATTGTCAAATAGAGTCTATTGGTTCTAGGGCATTTTCTAGTATTTATGAATATGAAAATACAAAATCATGTACATTGCCAGAAACAATAAATTATTTAGGGGCTGATGCATTTTGGTTCAATAAAACACAAACTATTACTTTCACAAATCCTGAACCTGCACAGATCTCTACATCAATATTTTTGAATAATGTTTCAAAAATTTATGTTCCTACCGAAAGCGTTGAAGCTTACAAAACAGCAGATGTTTGGTCTACTTATGCTGATAAAATTTTTGGGGTAGATAAAAAAGTAGAAGATGAAAATCTTTTGTATCATGTAAAAGATGATGGTACACTTGAAATAATTGCAAATAAAACATTAAGTGGTTTAAGGCTTGTTATTCCTGAAAGTGTTGAAGGTAAGACTGTAACAAGTATTGCTAGTAAAGCGCTATCTAATTTAAATGTTCAACATTTGGTAATACCAAAGACTATTAAAGAGATAGGCAAATGTGGTATTGGTGGGGAATTTAGAAAAGATAATACATCTAGTTTGATTTCTATTTGGATTGATGAAAATTCACAACTTGAAAATGTTGGAGAATATGCATTTGGATATAATCAAAATCTTGTTAGCATTAATCTAGAAAACGCAAATCAACTTCAATATATTGGAAAATATGCATTCTATTATTGCACATCGCTTCAAAGTATGACTTTACCATCGTCTCTTTTGACTGTGGCAGAAGGTATGTTATCAAATTGTAGTTCTATTAAAGAAATTAATATTGACGCAAATGCTACACTGATAGAGAGTTCTGCTTTTAGTGGGTGTTCAAATCTTAATATTATAAATTTTGAAGAAGGCTCTAAGATGCAAACAATTAATGGGTCATATTTCGCTGGTTCTCAACCTAATGTTATTATCTTAAACACTGAAAATGTGCCTACTTTTGAAGGAACAATAAATGCAAAGACTACAAAAATTTATGTTCCTACCGAAAGCGTTGAAACTTACAAAACAGCAGATGTTTGGTCTACTTATGCTGATAAAATTATTGGAATAGATAAAATAATCAAAGATGAGAATTTTATTTATGAAATATTAGATGATGGCAATTTGGAACTAGTAATGCTACATAATTTTGATGCAACGAAAATTTCTATTCCAGAGACTTTTGACGAAAAAAATATTACAACAATTGGAGCATATGCATTTAGTTCTACAAAATTAACAAATCTTGAACTTCCTGCGACTATTACTTCAATTAAAGATTATGCTTTCTATAATTTAACAAATTTAAATATACTTACCTTAAATATGAAAACTTTACCAAAAATTACAAATAATACTTTAAATAATTTAAAAATTGAAAGTAACGATAAGATTTATGTACCTACGGAAAGTATAGATTTATATAAAACAAGTGGTCAATATCCTAATTATTGGTCAAGTTATTCTAATTACATATTTGGTTTGGAACAAAGAGTTTATGATGAAAACTTTGAATATTTTGTAAAAGAAGATGGAACTTTACAGGTTTATGCTCTAATTAATAAAAATCTTGTTGATGTAGTTGTACCTGGTAGTGTAGATGGTAAGGTAGTAACAACTATTGGTCAAGATTTATTTAAAGATAATACTACTATTGAAACTGTGACTTTTACAAAGGGCTTGGTAGAGATAGAAAAAAATGCTTTTAGTGGTTGTTCTAGTTTAAGAGAAATTAATTTTGTTTCAACTTTAACGACAATAGGAAATTATGCATTTTATAATTGTTCTTCATTACAAGAGTTAACATTACCTAATACAGAAATTTCAATAGGGTCCTATGCTTTTAGTGGTTGCGATAGTATAGTGAGTTTAGTGATACCTTCAACAATAACAACAATTAAAGATTATGCATTTGCTGAAATGGATGGATTAAATATGGTTGAGTTTGAAGATGGTTCTATGTTAACTCAATTAGGAACTTATGTTTTCTCAAATAATACAAATCTTCAATCGGTATCCTTTGGAGACAATTCTTCTCTTGAAGTATTGGGACAAGACATATTTTACTCTTGTCAAAACCTTACAACAGTAGATTTTGGTATGGGTACAAAGTTAGAAGAAATCGGTGCAAGTGCTTTTTCAAATTGCAAAAACTTAACAAATATTTTTATTCCTGCTTCGGTTGAAAGCATTGGCAATTATACTTTCCAAAATACAAACTTAACAAACATTAACATACCTGCAAGTGTACAAACTATTGGAGAAAGAGCGTTTGCTGATTGTGAAAATTTGAGCAGTGTAACATTTGAAGGAGAGTCAACAATTCAAACTATTGGTAATTATGCTTTCAAAAATACAAACTTAAAAACTATTGAATTACCTGCATCTTTAACTACACTTAACGATTATGCTTTCTACAATTGCTCTAATTTAGCAAACATCACATTGCTTGGTGCTCCACCATCAATCAATGGAAGTTCTGGCCTTAACAGTATCAATGCGATTTATGTTAAGATTGATTATTATGAAGATTATCTTGCTTCATCAACATGGCAATCTTATGCAAATAAAATATTTGCTATTGAAGAAAAGATAATGGATGAACAATTTATTTACAGAATATACGATGACGGACTTGAAATTGCTGTTAATTTACAACCAAAAGCAAGTGTTGTTCAAATACCATCTAGTGTAGGCATTTATGATGTTACAAAAATATCAGCAAATGTTTTTGCTGGAAACCAAAATTTGAATGTGATTCAAATTCCTGCTACCATAAAAGAAATAGAAGATGGTTCTTTTGAAAATTGTAGCAATTTAAAAAGCTTAGTTTTTGAAGAGAACAGTCAATTGACAAGAATTGGAAATTCTGTATTTAAAAACACTTCAATTTCTAGTGTTACCATCCCTGAAAACGTAGTAGAAATTGATGATTATGGATTTGCTTATAAAAATTATAATTCCAGTGGAATTATTAGTTTGGATTTAACAAAGGCTACAAAACTTGAAAGAATTGGAGATTATGCTTTTGCTGATTCAAATATAAGTAGTTTGGTAATTCCAAAATCTGTTAAAAATATTGGAGTAGGAGCATTCAGTTCATACCAATTAAGCGATATTACTTTGTTAAGTGATGTTCCTCCTACAATTTCTCAAAATTCTTTCCCAAGTAATCTAAAATTTATTTATGTTTATGGTGATGAGGCTGTTGAAACTTACAAACAGTATTGCATAGACGGAACAAATGGGTGGCCTTCACAATATCAAAACATTATATTAAACAAAGACAAAATTGTAGAAACAGATAGTTTGACTGCTTACATAAAAGAAGACAATACGCTTGAAATAATAAATATAAAAAGATATATTGGCTCAGAATTAATTATTCCTGCCGAAATAGATGGACATCAAGTTACAAGTCTTTCTTCAAACTTAACATCAATTCCAGAAATTATAACATTTGAAGGTGAAATACCACCATCAATTCCAGCAAGGCTTAATTATGTAAAACAAATTTTTGTTTTAAGTGATGAGGCAGTTGCAAATTATAAACAATATTGTTCTGAGAATAAAGAAGGTTGGTCAAGTGTTTTAGAAAGTAAAATTTACAATAAAAACAAGATAATAAAAACTTTGTCACTTATATTCTACGAAAAACCTGATGGAACTTTGGATGTAATTGGTCTAGTTGATGATGAAGCTCAAAACATCTATATCCCAGACATGGTTAATGATAAAAAAGTTACAAGTGTGTCTATAAATCTTTATGCCGGAAAGTTAACAAGTGTAACTTTTGAAAGTCAAGATGCTCCTGTTTTAACTAATACAACTCCAAGTACTTTTAGCTCATTAAACATAATTTATGTATCAACTGATGAAGCTGTTGAAAACTATAAATATAAGTGTGATAATAGTATTGACGGTTGGTCGCCAGAATTAAAATCTTTGATTTTTAATCAAAACAACTTTGGTTCTAATAATGATTACGAATACTACATAAATAGTGATGATTCTGTTTCAATTATTACGATTAAAAACCTATATTCAAATGCAGTAATTATTCCAGATACAATAGATGGAAAAGCTGTAACAGGTCTCGGGAAAGAGTTGTTTGCTGGAAAATATAATATTCAAAGTGTTACATTGCCAGCAAGCATAAAAGAAATAGGTAACGGAGCGTTTCAAAATTGTCAAAATTTGACATCTATTAATTTACAAGATTGCACACAGCTTGAAAAAATAGGAAATAATGCTTTTATGTTTTGTTCTAGAATTCAATCTATTACATTGCCTGCAAGTGTAAAAGAAATAGGCGATTCAGCATTTCAATATTGTCAAAGCTTAACATCAATTAATTTGCAAGAATGTACTCAACTTGAATCAATTGGGGATATGACATTTGTTGGTTGTTCAAGTTTACAATCTATCGTGATTCCAGCAAGTGTTACTTCAATAGGAGCAAATGCATTTGTTTCAACTTCATTAACTAGTATAACATTTAAAAATACTATCGGCTGGCAAATTTCACAAGATGGGCAAAATGACTGGATAGATTTGGATGTTGATTTGTCTGTTTTGAAAAATGCTATTGATGCTTTGAGTAATACATATGCCTCTTATTATTGGCAAAGAGTTGAAGCTTAAATAAATATTTAAGCAAACAAAAAACTTATAGGGTTGCCCTATAAGTTTTTTTGTTTTATGAGTTTTAAAGTGCTTTTGTTTTTATTTTAAATTTGACTTTTTTTTGTTAAAAATGTTTGCTTAATATTAAAATTTTGTTAAAATATAGTCATGGAATACGATTTAAATACTCTAAATGATGAACAAATGCAAGCATTAAAACAAATTGAGGGCGCAGTTTTGGTTACTGCTGGTGCAGGCAGTGGGAAAACAAGACTTCTCACTCATAGAATTGCTTATCTTATAAAAGAATTAGGGGAAAGTCCATATAGCATTTTGGCTATAACTTTTACCAATAAAGCTTCAAAAGAGATGAAAACAAGAATTTGTGATATGGTTGAAAATGCTGATAAAGTATGGATTTCTACATTTCACTCAATGTGCGTGCGTATTTTAAGACAAGATATTGCGTTGCTTCCACCTTACACAAAAGACTTTACCATTTATAGTGAAAGTGATAGCGAAAAAGTGGTAAAAAAAGTTCTTGAAACTTTAAATTTTAAAGATGAAAAATTTAAAAAAGTTTTTACCTATCATTTGTCTGCATATAAAAATTCTGGGCAGAGTTTGCCAGATTATTTGAACTCGCATGCTTGTGAATTTCCTATGACTGATGTAGGAAAGGCTATTGTTTTGTATGATGATTACTTAAAAAAGAATAATGCTCTTGATTTTGATGATTTGCTTTTAAAAACAATAGAACTGTTTAAAACAAATCCACAAGTATTATTTCATTATTCAAATAGATTTCGTTATATTTTGGTTGATGAATTTCAAGATACAAATACAGTGCAATACAATCTTGTAAAAATGCTTGCAAGTGAGCATGGTAATATCTTTGTGGTGGGAGATGAAGACCAATGTATTTATTCTTGGCGTGGAGCAAATTTTCAAAATATTTTTAATTTTAAAAAAGACTTTAAAGATGTCAAGGTATTCAAACTTGAAAGAAATTATAGGTCTAGTGAAAGTATTTTGCAAGTAGCAAACAATGTCATAAAAAACAATACTTCTAGACTTGACAAAAATATGTGGACTAAAAAACAGGGTGGGGATAAACCTGTTTTATATAATGCTTATGATGAAAGAGATGAAGCACTTTTCGTTGCTCAAAACATAGAAAGATTTGTTTTGCAAGGCTATAATTATGATGATATTGCTGTTCTTATGAGAATCAACGCTTTGTCTAGAAGTTTTGAAGAGGCTTTTTTATCTTACAATATCCCACATAGAATTTATGGCGGTTTTAAATTTTACGAAAGAGCAGAAATCAAGAATTTAATCAGTTATTTGCGTATTTTTGTAAACCCAAAAGATGATATCTCTTTTGCTAGGATAATTAATGTCCCTAAGCGTGGTATTGGCGACGGAACTCTTGCAAAATTAGAAATAATTGGACAAGGCAAATCTTTTGTTGAGACTTTGCTCGATGATGATTTTAAACAAGAACTTATTTATAAAAAATTTGAAGATTTTGCAAGTATTTACAAAGATTTACAAGTTTCTTTTAATGGATGTAAAATATCAGAATTTGTAGAAAATGTTATTAACAAATTTTCATTAAAATCTATGTATAACCCATCAATTGAAGAAGACTTAAATAAAATTTTGAACATAGAACAATTTGTTTCTTCGGTTAAAGATTACGAAGCATTAAATCCAAATGCTAGTTTAAGTGAGTTTTTGGAAATGATAACTTTAAGTTCAGATGCAGATGAAATTGGGCAAGGTGGTGCTGTAACTATTGCAACTGTTCATGCAGTAAAAGGACTAGAATTTAAAGTGGTTTTTATAATTGGTTTAGAAGAAGGTGTTTTTCCTATTTCTAGGGCATTTAATAGTAATCATGAATTAGAAGAAGAAAGGCGTCTTATGTATGTTGCAATTACTCGTGCAGAAGAAAAACTTTTTATGAGTCATTGTTCAAAAAGGTATTTATATCAATCTAGTCAATATCAAATGCCAAGTAGATTTTGTAGAGAACTTGGTTTGTTGTCTTTTGAGAAACCAAAAGAGAAAAAACTATTTGATTTTGTTTCAAATTCAAATTATAGTCAATCTTATGATTGCTCAAAAGAAAAATTTAACAACGGCTGCATAATCAACAAAGAACAATTCTTCAAAAAAGAAGAGAAAGAAAGGAAAGATGTTTCAATTTACAAAGTTGGTCAAAAAGTATCGCATCCACGGTTTGGTGAAGGTGAAATTGTATCAATTTCAGAAGATGGACTTGTTGGTGATATAATATTTGAAGATTTTGGCAAAAAAAGTTTAATGCTAGAACTTGCGCCACTTGAAATTTTATAGGAGATAATTATGGAAAAACTAGATTTAATGAAAAATCTAATTAAAGAAATTGACAAACACAATTACAATTATTATGTTTTGGATAAGCCTGTTATTTCTGATAAAGAGTATGATAAACTTTACTATACTCTTGTTGATTTAGAAAAAGAAACAGGAATTGTTTTGCCATATTCTCCAACATTGAGAGTAGGTGGTGAGGTTTTAGATGGCTTTGAAAAAAAGAAACATGTTGTTGAACTTTATTCTTTAAATAAAGTTAGAGATTTCCAAGATTTAACTAACTGGACGATAGAGATGCAAAAACAGGCAAACAACACAGAGTTTGCTCTTGAATATAAATTTGATGGTTTGCAAATCGTTTTGGAATATGAAAACGGAATTTTTAAAAATGCAACTACTCGTGGTAATGGAAGTATTGGAGAAGATGTTACTGCTCAAATTAAAACAATTAAATCTGTTCCTTTGAAAATTAATTTTAAGTCTCATCTTATTGTGCAAGGTGAGTGTATGATGACAAATAAAAATTTTGCTCTTTATAATAAAACTGCAACAGAAAAATTGAAAAATCCAAGAAATGCTGCTGCCGGCGCTGTTCGCAACTTGGATCCAAAAGAAACGGCAAAAAGAAATCTTGATTATTTTTGTTATTCAATTCTTTTATGTGAAGGAGAAAAGTTTGAAACACAGGCACAAATGCATGATTTTTTGATTAAAAATGGTTTTCAAACGGGAGATTATTTCAAAATATGCAAAAATGCACAAGAGATTATTGATTATATAAAAGAAGTTGACAAAATTAAAACAAAATTAGATGTAATGATTGATGGCATGGTCATTAAAATTAATAATGTTTCAAATAGAGAAAAAATAGGATATACTGCAAAATTTCCTAAATGGGCGATGGCTTATAAATTTGAAGCATTGGAAGTGACTACTCGTCTTAATGATGTTGTTTGGCAGGTGGGAAGAACTGGAAGAGTAACACCTATTGCGTTGCTTGAACCTGTTGAACTTGCAGGTGCCACTGTTTCAAGGGCAACTTTAAATAATATTGAAGATATAGAAAGAAAAAATCTCTATAAAAAAGCAAGTGTTTTTGTAAGAAGAAGTAATGAGGTTATACCAGAAGTCATGGGGCTTGCTGAAAAATTTGATTATAGCGAGAAAATTGTATTACCAAAAGTTTGTCCAAGTTGTCAAAGTATACTTGAACAAAAAGGCCCATTGTTATTCTGTAAAAATCACTTTAATTGTCCACAGCAAGTCGTTGATAGACTTTCGCATTTTGCAAGCAGAGATGCAATGAATATAGAAGGTCTTTTTGAAAAAACAATAGAAGCATTTTATAAAAATTTTAATGTAAGAGAAATAAGTGATTTGTATAGAATAAAGAAAGAACAACTTTTAACATTAGATAAATTTAAAGATAAAAAAGCAGAAAACATAATGTCTGCTCTTGAAAAAAGCAAAAAAGTTGAACTTTCAAAATTTATCTATGCTATTGGTATTGAAGAAGTTGGCAAAAAAACAGCGAAAGACCTTGCAAAACATTTTAAATCTTACGAAAATTTAAAAAATGCTAACATTGAACAACTTTTGCAAGTTGGCGACATTGGAGATATCATAGCAAAAAATATATTGGATTATTTTGATGACAAAAACAATATTAAAGAAATTGAAGACTTGTTTGCACAAGGTATAACTTTGATAGAATTTAAAGAGAAATTGGAAGATAATAGGTTTAATAATATGACTTTTGTAATAACAGGGACCTTATCAAAACCTAGAAAAGAATTTGAACAAATTATTGAAAACTTCGGTGGTAAATGCAGTGGAAGTGTATCAAAAAATACAAATTATGTTTTGGTTGGAGAAGATGCTGGCTCTAAACTTGACAAAGCAAAAGAATTGAAAATTAAAATAATTAATGAAAAAGAGTTTAATGAAATGGTTAAGTAAATTTTTCACTAAATTTTCTTTAAATTTTTCAAACAAATATTTTAAAATAAATAAAAAAATGCTTGACTTTGAAGGGAAATTAAGTATAATTACACATGTATGCTTCGTTGTCGGAGGCAGTGCTTTATTCTAAAAGGATAAGCATAAACAAACAGCAGGTGATTATTACTTGATTTCCATATCGCCGATTCGCATATTTGCTTGCGAAGTTGCACACTTGTGCAATCGTGTTGTTCATGTTTTACAAAAAGAAAAGCATTTTTCACGCACGACAACAGTATAGTCGTGCTTTTTTAATCGACAAATCAATCTCTCGCTTGCGAGTTAAAAGGAGAACAAAATGCCTACAATTAATCAACTTGTTAGAAAAGGAAGAGAAACTTTTGAGAAAAAATCCAAATCTCCACTTTTGGAAGAATGTCCTCAAAAAAGAGGTGTTTGCCTTTCTGTAAGAACTGCAACTCCTAAAAAACCTAACTCTGCTCTTCGTAAAATTGCAAGAGTTAAACTTTCTAATGGACAAGAAGGAACTTGCTATATTCCTGGAATTGGGCACAATCTTCAAGAGCACAGTGTTATTCTTGTAAGAGGTGGAAGAGTTAAGGACTTGCCTGGTGTAAGATATCACATTATTCGTGGAACTCTTGATACTGCTGGTGTTCAAAACAGAAAGCAATCTCGTTCAAAATATGGTGCAAAACGTCCAAAGAAAACAAAGTAATTTGACTTTGCTTTGAAAATAAAATTTTAAATTTAATAAAAAAGGAGAAAATTATTATGCCAAGAAGAAATTGTGCTGTCAAAAAAGATGTTCTCCCAGACCCAATTTATAAGAGCAAAGTTGTTACAAAACTTATAAACCAGGTTATGGAATCTGGGAAAAAAGGACTTGCTCAAAGAATTGTATATGGAGCTTTTGACACAATAAAAGAAAAATTAGAACAAGAACCAATCGAAGTGTTTACAACAGCACTTGAAAATGTTAAACCTGTTCTTGAAACAAAATCAAGAAGAGTTGGTGGTGCTACTTACCAAGTACCTATGGAAATTAGACCAGAAAGAAGACAAACACTTGCTATCCGTTGGATTGTAGCTTTCGCTAGAAAAAGAACTGGTGAAAGAGGAATGCAAGCAAAACTTGCTGGTGAAATTATGGATGCTTTCAACTCAACAGGTGGAGCTATCAAAAAACGTGATGAAATGCACAGAATGGCAGAAGCTAACAAGGCATTTGCTCACTTCAAATGGTAATTAAAACATTTGAAAAAATATTTTAAACAAAAATCTATAAAATAGGAGAAAAAATATGGCAAACAATCTAGAATTAACTAGAAACGTCGGAATCATGGCTCACATTGACGCAGGTAAAACAACTACAACTGAACGTATTTTGTTTTACACTGGAAAAAGTCACAAAATAGGTGAAGTTCATGATGGCGCTGCTACAATGGATTGGATGGCGCAAGAACAAGAAAGAGGTATTACAATTACTTCTGCCTGCACAACTTGTTCATGGAAAGGTCATAAAATAAATATTATTGATACTCCTGGACACGTTGACTTCACAATTGAAGTTGAAAGATCATTAAAAGTTCTTGATGGAGCTGTTTTGGTTCTTTCTGCTCGTGATAAAGTTCAACCTCAAACAGAAACTGTTTGGCGTCAATCAAACAAATACAAAGTTCCTACTATCATCTATGTAAACAAAATGGATAGAGATGCTGCAGACTTCTTCGGTTGTGTTGAGTCAATCCAAAGAAGACTTAAAACAAATCCATTACCTATTCAAATGCCAATAGGTGAAGCTGATACATTTAAAGGTATTATTGACCTTTTGACAATGAAAGCTGAAATCTATAAAGATGATATGGGAAAAGATATTGAAGTTACTGATATTCCAGCTGAACTTAAAGATAAAGCTGAAAAACTTCACAATGAAATCGTAGAAAAAATCGTTGAAACAGACGATGCTTTGCTTGAAAGATATTTTGAAGGCGAAGAAATTTCTATTGATGAACTTAAAAAAGCTATAAGAAAAGCAACTATCGCAAAAACTCTTGTACCTGTTCTTTGTGGTTCTTCTTACAAGAACAAGGGCGTTCAAATGCTTCTTGATGCTATGGTAGAATATTTACCTAGTCCACTTGATATTGAATATATCAAAGGAATAAATCCGGAAACAGGTGAAGAAGAAGACAGAGCGCCAGATGAAAATGCACCACTTGCAGGTCTTGCATTTAAAATTATGACAGACCCATATGTTGGTGGACTTACATTCTTCCGTGTTTATTCAGGAAAACTTACAGCCGGTTCTTATGTTTACAACTCAAACAACGGAAAAACTGAAAGAGTTGGTCGTCTTATTAGAATGCACGCAAACACTAGACAAGAAATTACAGAAGTTAGCGCAGGGGATATTGCTGCTATCGTAGGTCTTAAAGACACAATTACTGGACACACTCTTTGTGATGAAAAACATCCAATTCAACTTGAAAGTATGGATTTCCCAGAACCTGTTATTCAACTTGCTATCGAACCTAAAACAAAAGATATGCAAGAAAAAATGGCTCTTGCTCTTGCAAAACTTTCAAGAGAAGACCCTTCATTTAGAGTTTCTACAAACCAAGAAACTGGTCAAACTTTGATCGCTGGTATGGGAGAACTTCACCTTGAAATTATTGTTGACAGACTTCTTAGAGAATTCAAAGTAGAAGCAACTGTTGGTAAACCACAAGTTTCTTATCGTGAAGCAATTAAGAAAGCAGTTAAAGCAGAAGGAAAATTTATCCGTCAATCAGGTGGTAAAGGTCAATATGGTCACTGCGTAATTGAAATGGAACCTTTGGAACCAGGACAAGGATACCAATTTGTTGATAAAACTGTTGGTGGTTCAGTTCCAAAAGAATATATTCAACCTATCAATAATGGAATTAACGAAGCAAGAATGAACGGTGTTTTGGCTGGTTATGAAACTGTTGACTTTAGAGTAACATTAGTTGATGGTTCTTACCATGAAGTTGACTCTTCTGAAATGGCATTCAAAATTGCTGGTTCTATGGCTTTCCAAGAAGCTGCAAAAAATGCTGACCCTGTAATTCTTGAACCTATCATGAAAGTTTCTGTTGAAGTTCCTGATGAATATCTTGGAACAGTTATGGGGAACCTTACTTCTCGTAGAGGTATGCTTACTGGAACAGAGTCTTCTGCAGGTATACAAATTGTTAATGCAGAAGTGCCACTTGCTGAAATGTTCGGTTATGCTACTGACCTTCGTTCTCAAACACAAGGTAGAGGTAATTATGTTATGGAACCTCTTAAATATCAAGAAGTTCCAAAATCAATTGCTCAAAATATAATTGGCGAAAGAGCTAAAAATAAATAATTAAACAAAATTTAAAACAAAAATTTTACCAAAATTATTTGTGTAAAAAGCAAAAAAAATTGTAAAAACATTTTGCTTTTTGCACAAAATGTGGTATTATACCATAGTAAAATAAAAAAAAGGAGATTTTTTAAAATGGCTATAGGCGTTTATGAAAGAAAAAAACCACACGTAAATGTTGGAACAATTGGTCACGTTGACCATGGTAAAACAACTCTTACTGCTGCAATTACTATGTACTCAGCTGCTAAGGGTTATGCACAAAAAATGAGATATGATGAAATTGATAAGGCTCCAGAAGAAAAAGCTAGAGGTATCACTATTAACACTGCTCACGTTGAGTATGAAACTGACAAACGTCACTATGCTCACGTTGACTGCCCAGGACACGCTGACTATGTTAAAAACATGATTACTGGTGCTGCTCAAATGGATGGCGCTATCCTTGTAGTTGCTGCTACTGATGGTCCAATGCCTCAAACAAGAGAACACATTCTTCTTGCTAGACAAGTTGGTGTTCCATACATCACTGTATTTATGAACAAAACTGATCAAGTTGATGATCCAGAACTTCTTGAACTTGTTGAAATGGAAATCAGAGACCTTCTTTCTGAATATGGTTTCCCAGGAGACACTACTCCAATCATCAAAGGTTCTGCTTTGAAAGCTCTTGAAGCTGCTCAAGCTGGAAACGTTTCTGATCCCGCTTGCGCTTGCATCCAAGAACTTCTTGATGCTCTTGATTCATTTATTCCTGAACCTCAAAGAGAAACAGACAAACCTTTCCTTATGCCTGTTGAAGACGTATTCACAATCACTGGTCGTGGTACTGTTGCTACTGGTAGAGTTGAAAGAGGAACTGTTAAAGTTGGCGATACAGTAGAAATCGTTGGACTTGGTGCTTCAAAACAAACTGTTATTACAGGCGTTGAAATGTTCCACAAATCTCTTGATGCAGCTATTGCTGGAGATAATGCTGGACTTCTTCTTCGTGGTATCCAAAGAACAGATATTGAAAGAGGACAAGTTCTTTGCAAACCAGGTTCTATTCACCCACACACTAAATTTACAGCAGAAGTTTATGTATTGAAGAAAGAAGAAGGTGGCCGTCATACTCCATTCTTCAATGGATACAGACCACAATTCTATTTCAGAACTACTGATATTACTGGTGTAATTGAACTTGAAAAAGGTGTTGAAATGGTTATGCCTGGGGATCACGTTAAGATGACTATCACTCTTATCAACCCAATTGCTATTGAACAAGGACTTCGTTTCGCTATCCGTGAAGGTGGCAGAACAGTTGGTTCTGGTGTTGTTTCAACAATCATTGAATAATTACAGATTAAAAAAACGACTTATATTTAGTCGTTTTTTTATTTTGTATTTTATTTGAATTATTATTATAAAAAATTAAGGTAATCATATTTCCTACAAATATGTTATGTAAAAGTATTTTGAAAAAACAATATTTGATTTTCAATAAATGTTTTATTAATTTATTAAACTTTTTGACTTTTATTTTTTTTGTGCTATACTAGTTTTGTTTAAAAGGTGTTGTTTATGGGATTTATGGGTAAAATTTTTAAAGCATTTGGCTTTGAAGTAGATGAAAAATCTAAGCCGGAAAAAAAGAAAACAAAAGCAAGTTTTAAAATAAAAAATGGTAAAATAAAATCTAGGGCAGAAGAAATAGATGGTGTTCCTGTTTATTATCCTGAAACATATCTTCAAGCTGGTGATTTTGCCGAGGTATTAAAAAACGGAAAGCCTTGTATTATTTCAATTGAATATTGTGATAAAGAATTGAGTGATAGAATTCTGACTTATTTTGAAGGAGTTTGTTTTGTTCTTAAAGCAAAGAGAATTGAACTAGAAGAACAAAAATTGTTTTTATATTTGCCGGAGGATATGGAAATTGAAGAAAAATAATTTTTTTAAAACTTATTTTCTAGTTATTTTGTTTTTTTCACTTACATTTATATTTGACATGCTTACAAAATATTTTTTAATAGGAACATTGATACCAAACGAGGGTGATAGCGTTGACTTTATAGATGGTTTTATTAATTTTGTTTATGTTCAAAATAAAGGAGCAGGTTGGGGTATTTTAAGTGGGCAGTCTGTGCTTTTAATAGTTTTATCAATAATAATATTGGCAGTTTTGATCTGGTTTTATATAATTAAAATGAAACAAGTTAGTAAATTAAATACTTTTTTATCAATTTCTATAGGGCTTATTGTTGGTGGTTGCATTGGCAATTTGTATGATAGAATTTTTTTCGGTTTTGTTCGTGATTTTATTAATTTTCAATTTATGAGTTTTCCAGTATTTAATATTGCAGATATTTCATTAAGTGTTGGTGTGGTTTGCATTGTAATTTATTTTATTTTAGATTACATTTCATATAAAAATACTGAAAAATTGAAAAATTCTAGCGAAAATAAAGACAATCAATAAATTAAATATATTAATTTTTGTTATTCATTATTATGAAAGGTAGTTTTTTTGTGGAAGAAAAGGAAAATTTGGAAAGGCTGGATATTGTTTTTAATTCAAGATATCCATCTTTTTCGCGTTCATATATAAAAAATTTAATAGATGACAAAAAGATATTTTTGCAAAACAGAAATGTAAAGGCAGGTGAAAAGGTAAAAACTGGACAACTTGTAACTTTTGATTTTGAAGAAATAAAGCCGTTAGATGCTACTGCTCAAAATATAGATTTTGAAATTGTTTATCAAGATAAAGATTTGCTTGTCATCAACAAACCACAAGGGTTGGTTGTTCATCCATGTTCTTCTACAAAAGATGGAACTTTGGTAAATGGTTTATTATATAAAGTTAAAGATTTAAGTGGGATAAATGGCGTTTTGCGTCCAGGAATTGTGCACAGGCTTGATAAGAATACTTCTGGCTTGATGTTGGTTGCAAAAAATGATAAATCACATATAAGTCTTGCAGAACAAATTAAAAATAAAATTTGTAAAAGAAGATATATTGCTCTTTGTGATGGTGTTTTTAAACAAGATGAAGGAAAAATTGAAACTTATTTGGAAAGAAGTAGTAGTGATAGAAAAAAATATGCTGTTTCAGATAAAGGTAAGATTGCTATCACAGAGTATAAAGTTTTAAAAAGATATTCAACAAAAACATTAGTTGAATTTGAATTAAAGACAGGCCGAACACATCAAATCAGGGTGCATTGCAAATATATTAATCATCCTATAATAGGCGATGATGTCTATGGTAGGGCAGACAAAAACTTAAATGGTCAACTTTTGCATTCATACAAAATTGAATTTTTGCATCCAATTACTAATGAAAAAATGGGATTTTCTATTGATTTGCCTGATTATTTTAAAAATTATTTAAAAAAGTTAAAATAAAACTATAAAAATAAAAAACTTTTTGGAAATAACCAAAAAGTTTTTTTCTATTAATCTTGTGGTGCTTGAAATTCTGTAATTCCAACACGGCGTTTTTTACGCTCAATTTCAATAAGATTTGAAAGTAAATCTCTTACTTTATAAGGGTTTGCTATATGATACATGTAAAACTCAGGAACAGCAGCGTCATTACTTTCTACTTTTATTGTGCCAGTCCCAAAAATTTTATCAGCAAGTGAAGCATGTAAAGTTATGTCAAAACATCTATAAACATTGATTTCATCAATAATTGAAGAGAAAAAACCTTTGTGTCTAAATATTTTTATCCATTCGTTATCTTTTTTTACAATATAATATCTTGTAAATGAAAGTGGCATTCCCAAAAAGCGCTTTCTATCATGCCAAATTACTTCGCAATCTTTATCAAATTTCATATTTCCTCCACGAAAACTTTAATAATATTTTACTACAAATTTTATAAAAAGTAAAGAATTTTTTTACAAATAAAAAAATAAAAAAAGAATATAAGGTTAAACCATTTTGAAACTAGCATAATAAACAATTTTACAATAAAAATTTTTATAAAAAGTTTAGTAAGCTTAGATATTGTTGAAATAAAAAATATGTATTAAAATAAATAGACTTTAAAATCATAAAAAGAGAATCTTATCAAACAATGCAAGATTCTCTTTTTATTTGTAATTTTATAATATGTCACAATAAGATAAGCAAATCTTCAAATTTTGAATAACCAGATTTCTCATTAAAATGTCCAGCATGATCATACACAATAGTTTTAGCTTTTATAGAGTTTGAAAAATCTTGCAAAGCTTCAATTTTTATATATGGGTCATCTTTACTGTATATACATATTCGTTCATCACATAAATTTATAAATTTTTTTATTTCATCAGTATACATGTATTTGTTAATATTATCAAAATTTTCTAAGAAATAGTAATTATTGCAACCACTAACAAAAATACACTTACCTATTTTTAAATTGTGTTTTATACAATATTTTGCTAAAAAAACACAACCAATAGAATGACAAATAAAAATACTTTCATTAGTTATCTTATCTTTAACTTTATCCAACACTTTTGCCCAATTTTTAAAATTTTGTCCCTCTGGAGTAGGATAATTAAAATTATAAACTTCCATTCCCTGTTTTCTAATTTCATTTTCTAACCAAGGAAACCAATTTTCTTTGTTATGACCATATGTCCCATGAATAATAAAATAGTTTTTCATATGTTTCTCCTTAAAAAAAATATATCATAAATTTAATAAGTTTTTATTGAAAATAATTTATAGAAATTTTATCATATACATTTATATGTGTAATTGTCTTGATATAAACAAATATCCTTAATAGCATCAAAAATAGGTTTACTTTTACTAGAAATCCAATCACTAACTCGAGATTGATTCACATTTTTTTTAGCCAAAGATTGTTGAGTTAAATTATTTTCATCTATGATGTTCAGTATATTTTTAGCTACAGTCGTTATGTTGTTCCTTTTTAAATTTATTTTATTATAACATATATAACATAAAAAGTGTATATAAATTTTATGAGAATTGCGATAAATTTTTATAAAAATAAATTTGGCATTTCGACGTGTGCTTGTCTTGATACAAGTCGGTGTCGCTTCGCTCAACCGAAGACAAGTACACGATTAAAAAATAATTTAAAGGAGAAAAAAAGAGTTGTTTGTAGACATAACACAACTCTTGCTTTTCTTTTTACATTGACTCAATTTTCTTTGGCTAGTTAAGAGAAATAATGGCTTATTATTTCTCTTTATAGATTATTTTCTAAAACAATCATTTGTCAAGGTTTAAAAACTTTTGCTACTCAAAACTTTTTAAACAATTCCTTGACTAATTCTTGTTTTGTGTTTGTTTTGCTATTTTTGATAAATAAAAAGAGCATATACTTGTTTTGATAAGCTCTTAATCTACTAGTTTCAAAACGACTAGACTAAATACTCTTTTTTTGTTTTTTATTAATTGTTTGGTGTTTGAAATTCTGTAATTCCAATATTTTTTTTCTTTCTTTCTACTTCAATTAAATTTGAAATTAAATCTCTTACCAAATATGGATTTTTTATATGACGCATATGAAAGCATGGCGCATGAGCATCATTGCTTAATATTTCAATAGTCCCAGTATTAAAAATTTTATCTGTCAATGTAACAGTTAAAGTTACATCAAAACATCTATAAACATTTATATCATCAATTATAGAAGTAAGCAATCCTTTATGTCTAAAAAATTTAACCCATTCGCCTTCTTTTTTTACAATGTAATATCTATAAAAGGAAATAGGCATTCCCCAATATCTTTTTCTATCATGCCAAATTACTTCGCAGTCTTTTCCAAACTTCATTATTTCCTCCTTAGATATTAGAAGTATTTTACTATAAATTTATAAAAAAGTAAATAGTTTTTTTAAATAAAAAAAGCGATTAAATCGCTTTTCTTTTTTTTACTTTATTTATTATTTGCAGTTATTATTGCAACCACAGCCGCCACATAAAAGTAAAAGAATTACAAGTGTGCAAGCGTCTATTCCGCAACCATTGTTATTGCCACATCCACAAAGGCATTGTAAAATTATTATCCAAAGTATAAGTGAGCAAGGGTCACAGCAGTTGCCACAACCGCCAAATCCACTTTGGCAATTATTAAAGAAATTCATTTGTTCCTCCTATATTTCTTATGTATTGAAAGTTTTTTGCTTTCACATTAACATACTACGCATTATCTTTTTTAAATGTGCAAAAAAAAATTGTTAAAAATTTTAAAATAATTTATTTATAGTCAAAAAACGACCTTTTTCAACAGTATAAAGGGAGTTCGTTTCCACAAAATATTTTTATAATATATGCTGGAATTTTGTTGACTTAAAAAGCAAAATATTATAAAATAGCATTGTTATAAAATTTATACTATAAAAGGACCTAAAAGTATGATTAAAAAAAGTATTAAATCAAAAAGTATATTTAAGGGAGCAGTTTTTGGTATAGCTGTTGTTATGTGTGGCTCATTTGTCCCAGTTGCAGCATTACACACATTGGCTGATGAACTTACTAAAAATAACGTAGTAACAGATATTAACAATAAAACAAATAGAATTGAAATAGATGCTAATAGCGCAGAAACTGTTGTTGAAAAAGGCAATGATATCACAATACCAGTTGGTGTTTATTATGGACAAGGTTCAAAAGTTCATACTATTGGTAATACTATTGAAGAAGAAAACACAATAACAGAATCAAAAGTTGTCGCTTATTATAAGGCAGATGATTCTATTGTTTACGATTCTTCAAATTCTGAAAAATACACTGGCAATAAATTCAAAGCAGATAGAATTGGAACTTATGTTGTTGAATATATCGTTGTTGATAGTGGTATGAAATATAGTCATAAAATTGAATTTAAATGTACTGTTAAAGATGTTGAAATCAATTTTGACACAAACAGTAAAAATATTATTCCTTCAATTTATGATTTAAGTTTAATGGATGAAAAGAAAGACATCGTTTTGCCTATTCCAACTGTTGAAGATGAAGATGGAAATGTGATAAAAAACTTAAAAGTATATCTTGAAGGCGAAGAAGCATCCGAAAGTGAATATTTAAAAATTTCATTAGACAATGCATATTCAAGTTCTTTAAAGATTGAAAAAGATTTAGCAACTGGCAACTTCGTCATAAAGGGAGATGAATTGGCAGGTGCAAATGGTCATGAATTCAAAATTGTATATAAATACTATCAAAATGGTGTTCAAGTAAAAACTGCTGAAAAATCTTTTAAAGTTTATAATGAATACTACAAACAAAAAGATAATAGTGCAGGATATACTCTTGCAGTGTCAAAATCAGCACACAAAATTTATCCTGTTGTTGGAGTCGCAGAATCTTTGCCTACAATAACTGTAACAACTTCATCTTCTGATTCTCCATCAAGCGAAAGTGTTGAATTTAGTTATGAAATTAAAGTTAACAAAGAAGTAAATGGAGTATGGCAACCTGTTGAAGATGCTATTGATAAAGATAACAATTTTATTGTTTATAGTGAAGGTGATTATCAAATAGTTTATGTAGTAACAGATTTCTATGGACATACACAAGAGGCCGTAGTTGAAGCTTCAAATGTAAAAGATAATATCCAAGCAACTCCTTATGTTTATGATGGAGCAGATAAAAATGCGTATGATGCAGAGACAAATACTTATAAAAGTGCAGAAAGCATTTTAAAATCACAGTCAGTTGCAAGAAATATTATTGTTTATGCAATTGGTGGAACTGATAATGCAGTTGAACAAAAAGATATAACTTTAACAAGAGAGATTAGAAGTTCAAATAACTCTACTGTAATTTATAAAATTACAGATCACAACGAATACAATTTAATTTTCCAACCTTTGAAAGATGGCGAAAAAGGTCTTTACAAATCAATTTATGATGACAACTATCAAATTAGACGCCAAATGATTTTAGGTGGAACAACTGCTACTGATGAAGAAACTATTAAAAATTGGCTCAAAAATAATAATTATCGTATAGTTGTTAATGATAGGGTAACTTCACCAACTGGTGATAAATTCAATACTGAGGGCACAGAAGCAACTGATGAAGAACTTGAAGCAGATGGCTTTGTTTATATTGAACCAAATTCAACTGATTACAAGTTTTCAGCTCAAACATATTCTATTTATTACATCGCTGATGACAATTTTGTAGATAGAGCAGCAAATGAACTCCACATTAATATTGAAATTAAAGACAATGTAGAAGATGCTGTAGCTCCTTCAATTTTGTACTCAACAGAATTGCAAACATCTTATTTGTCTGATGATGTAATTACTTTGAAAGCTCCAACTGCTTCTGATAATAGTGGGGATTCAAAAGTTGAAATTCATACAGCTTATCGTTATCTTGATTCAAGTAAATTGCCTATTACAGAAGTTGATGAAAAACCTTATGGTTCAACTATATCTTATCTAATAAACGATGCTTCAAAAAGTGGCATTTCTTCTAATAAGTGGTATATACAAGAAGGAGAAAATAGAATTGTTACATCTTATGGCTGGACACTTCTTGAAGGAAAAGATGAATATACAATAAAACTTAAAAACAAACCAAACAATGCAGCATATATTGAATTCTTCTCTTATGCTATTGATGATAGTGGAAATGTTGGTTTCTATGACAAACAAATATATGTTTCAACTATAAGCGATACAAAAGCTCCTACATTGTTTGAAGTTGTAAGTCCTGAAATAGATGGTGGATATGTAAATAATGATACTATTATCTTACCTACATTAAAATATCAAGACAACCTTCCTCAATACATGAATGCTGGTGTTGTAGTTTATAAGGTTGATGAAGAAAATCAAACTCAAACAATTGTTCATGCATCAAATATGTCAACTTACTATGACTCTATTGCTGGTAACTTTGTTGTAGAAGCAGGTTCATTCAATGCTTCTACTGGTGGAAAATATTTGGTTGCTGTAACAGTAAATGATATTGGTAACCATTCTATTACAACATATTTTACTTATGATGTACAATCTGTTCCTGTTGTTCAAGATCCTGAAATAACAAATATAGGTTCTACAAATAAAGAAATAGTTGTAGAAAAAGCACAATCTTTGCCTACACCAAAACTTTCAGTATCAAACGATGATGAAATTGGATTTGTAGGATTGTCAGATGATACAACAGAAACATTATCTGATTACTACACAGTATCAGTTATTTCTGCGTCAGATAGTGATGGTTATAAGTTAAGTCAAAATTCTTTTACTGCTACTGCCAAAGGAACTTATAAACTTCAATATAATGTATTCTTAATCAGTTATTCAACACAGACAGAATATTTTGATGGTGTAAAAGATAAAGAATCTGCTACAAGAGGATACATGTTCTTAATGGAAAATGAAAATACTGGAAGAAATATTCTTGCCTATAAAGCAGAGGGTGGAGAAACATTAGTTGGCGAAGGTGCAGGTACTGCTGTTGCTGACGAAGTATATTACATTTTCTTAGAAAAAAATACTGACGGCACATTTGCAATGAGAATAAACACAGAAACAACAGGTCAAGGTAAAGAACTTGATGCAAGTCAATTGCCAGCTTATAATGATGGTGAATCAACTGTAAAACTTCACAGTATCCCAAGCTCTATTATAACTTATACTGCTGGAGATATAGCAGTTAACTTAAACATGGATGAAAGTGCATATGAAAAAACTAAATATGAAACTTTGACAGAATCTATCACAATTTTACCTATCAACGCTGATGCCGATGGTGCTGAAATTGACAAAGATAAATCTACAGTAAGTATTTCAGTATCAACTGGAAATACTACAAGAACAATAGCCTCTGTAAGTATCAATGATTGGTATTCATTATCAACTTCAAACAACAGTGACATCTCATATGAAAATGGAAATTTAAAACTTGCTTTAAACACAAATGGTAAATATACTATTAAATATACTGTTAAAGCAATAGACAAATATGGTATGAGTGTTGGAAGTGAGAAAACTATATCTTATGAAATTTCAGTTGGTGATGTAATTGCCCCAGAAATAACTATTGACAACACAAACAATCAATTTATAAAATCAACATATGAAATAGGAGATAAAATAGATTTCAAATTAAAATATATAGATTTGTCAGACAATAAAACTGATGAAGAAACTTTGGGTAAGAATTTGGTTATTCAAATAAAAAATACAAGTTTGAACAAAACTTATCCAACACTTGGTCAAAGCGAATCTTTTGAAATTACAGAAAATGGAAATTATACAGTTTCAATTTATGTTAAAGATAGTGCTGGAAATTCAAGTGTTACAAGAGAATTTACTTTCAGTGTTGGTGGAGACAGCGCTACACCAATCAATGTAACAGAAGTTGTTGGTAAAGTATTGATTGCTGTTTCAGCAGTTATACTTGGTGGAGTTATTGTTTATTTCATAGTTTCAAAAGCAAAAGAAAGTAAAAAGAAAAGATAATAAAAAACTCACATATTTGTGAGTTTTTATTTTTAAATAAAAATTGCTTTTATAAATTAAAAATGTTTTATAATTTTTAGGTTTTTCTTGACAAAAGTTTGTTTTTATGGTATATTAAACAGGTATCCGCATGTGTAGGGTTTAAGTCCGTACTTGGCACCTGTTAAACAGCGAGTTTGGTTAGAGGAGGTATAAAATATGTTTGCTATCGTTCAAACTGGTGGAAAGCAATACAAAGTTGCCGAAGGTGATGTTATCAGTGTTGAAAAACTTGATAATGCTATTGGTGATAAAGTTAGTTTACAAGTTCTTCTTGTTTCTGACAATGGAAAAGTTGTTGCTGGAAATCCATCTGTGAAAGATGCTGTTTGTGAAGCAGAAGTTGTTTCTCATGGCAAAGGCGACAAAATTGTTGTTTTCAAATATAAGCCTAAGAAAAACGAAAGAAAAAAACAAGGTCACAGACAACCATTCACTCAATTAAAAATATTGTCAATTAAAAAGTAAGGCTATATACTATGACTAAAATTACTTTTTATAAAAAAAACAACCTTTATGTTGGTTTTGAAGTTAGTGGGCATACAGGCAAAGATGACTATGGAAAAGATTTGCTTTGTTGTCAAATTTCAACTGTTGCGCAGATGGCAATTGTTGGATTTAATGAAATTGAAAAATATGCACAGTTTAAAGAAATATCAGACGGATATTTAAAAATTATGGTTAAAGATGATCATTCACAAAAAAGCGAAGTTCAATTTCTTTTCAAAACTTGTTTTTATTCTTTCAAATCAATCATTGAAGGTGAAGATAAATTTGCAAAATTGGAGGTAAAAAATGTTTAAGTTTAATGCTCAACTTTTTGCTCACAAAAAGGGTGGTGGTAGCACCAAAAATGGTCGTGATTCTCAAAGTAAAAGACTTGGAGTTAAGGCTTATGGTGGTCAAAAAGTTACTGCTGGCAGCATAATTGTAAGACAAAAAGGCACAAAAGTTTATCCTAGCACAAATGTTGGTATGGGTAAAGATTATACTTTGTTTGCTCTTTGCGATGGCGTTGTTAAATTTGGTTTTAGCAATGGTAAAAAAGTTGTTGCTATCGTAGCAGAATAATTATATTTAGCAGGATAGTTCCTGCTTTTTTTAAATTATGAATTACAAGAAATACAATAATAGAATTGAAATTTACAATAAAAGTGATTTTAACCCACAACACATTTTAGAATGTGGGCAGGTTTTTTCATATGAAAAAGTTGATGAAAAATATAACGTTTTTCCAGAAGACAAATTTGCCCAAATTGTTGAAGATGGTGAAAAATATATTATCTATACTTTTGATGTAGATTATTTTGAAAATTATTTTAATTTAAAGGTTGATTACAATATAATAAAAAATTCTTTACTAAAATATCAAATTATGACAAAACCTATACAATTTGGTTATGGAATAAGAATCTTAAAACAAAATTTGTTTGAAACATTGATTTCTTTCATTATTTCAGCAAACAATAACATAAAAAGAATTAAATTGATTTTAAGTAGATTGAGAAAATATTTTAGTGCTCAAAATGGCAAAGAAATGTTTCCTACTTATTTACAGTTAAAAAGTTGCAATGAAGATTTTTTTAAAGAAATAGGTTGTGGATATCGTGCAGAATATTTAGTTAAAGTGTTAAACCAGATTACCCCAGAAATTTTGGAAGATTGGAGAAAACTAGACACTCAAACTTTACAGAAAAATTTGATTGCTTTAAGTGGAGTAGGCCCTAAGGTTGCAGATTGTATTATGCTTTTTGGATATGGAAAGAAAGATGTTTTTCCAGTAGATACATGGATTTATCAAATGTATTGCAAATATTACAAAAAAATTGAAAACAGATTGGAAATAAGAAAAGATTTAATTAATCAATTTGGACAACTTTCAGGTTATGCTCAACAATATTTATTTTATTTTCAACGCTCTTTTGATAATTAAAATTGTTATAATCATTTTGATTTTTGCTATTTACAACAAATAATAATTGTGTTATAATCTTTTTAGAAATATTTGGAGGTACTAATGAATACTTTGTCTTTATTAAATTTTGGTGCAGTTGAAATTACATTTACTGTTATTGGAGCGCTTGCGCTTATTGCGTTAATTTTGCTTTTTGTAATTGTTCCAATGAAAGAGTATTTTACAGCGTTATTTGCAAAAGCCCATATTTCAATGGCAAAATTAACTTCTTTAAAAAATTGTAAGATTGCACCTATGAGTTTGGTGGAAGCTTACATATTAGCAAAGCGTTCAGATATTAATCTAAAAGTTGAAGAAATAGAATCTGTTTTGATTGCCAAAGGAAATGCAAAAGATATGATTTGTGCTATGAAACTTGCAAAAGAAGCAAACATCAATTTACCATTTTCACTTGCATCGGCATTAGAAATTAAAACAAAAAATTCTTTGGAAGTGGTAAGACAAGCAGTTGAGTCTTATAATGAAACAATATCTGAAATAAAAGCAGTAACGAAAGATAACATAGAACTTGTAATTGATGTGAATTTGATTTTAAAAATATTAATCCCAAAATATTTGTTTGGATTATCTGTAAATAAAATAAAAGCTTTTATAACTGAAAAAGTTATAAAAAAAGTACCAACACTATTAAAAGAAGAGATTATGTCACATCCTGAAATTTTAATTACCGATATTGATTTGACAAATGCTAGTCAAAATACAGCTTATTCACTTGAAAATATTATGATTGCAAATATTTCAATAGGTAAAAATTTTCAAATGGATTTGGAAATAAAAAAGGCTGAAAAAGAAAGAATTTTTGCTCAAATGCAAGCAGACAGAATGAAAACTGTTGAAGAGATGAAGGAACTTCGTACAAGAACAAAAACAGAAGAAAACAAAGCCAGCCTTTTGGAAGCTGAGGCACAAGTGCCAATTGCAATATCTCAGGCAATCAAAGAAGGTCGTTTCTCAGTTATGGACTATTATAAACTTATGAATCTTCAAGCTGACACAGCACTTAGAAGGTCAATCATGAATACTGACGAAAAGAAAGATTCGGATGATGATGACTTTGATATTTTTGATGATGGAGATGATGAATAATGGGGAACATAACAGCTATTATCGTTGTTTGTTCTATCTGTGGATTTTTGATTTTAATGTTGATTTTTCTATATAAAAAGATGAGTAGTAAAAGTAGTAAATCTAAATTAGATGAAGAAATAAACAGATATAAAAATTTGAATAGTGGAAATGCAGTTGATTATAGTTCTGATACAAAAACAAAAAAAGAATTAAACAAAGAGAAAAAAAATGAGATAAAGACGAACAAAGTTAAAGATAAAACCTTGAAATTACAAAAAAAATTAAATTCAAAAATAACTATTGAGAAACTTGAAGAATTTGAAAATCATGACGAAAATAACATTGAAGATCAAGATTTTTATTTACAAAATCAGAACGATTATCAAGAAGAACAAGTCAAAAATGATTTACAAGATAAAAATAAAAACAATTCAAATTTGGAAGAACAAGCAAGAAAACAAAAAGAGAAGCAAGACAAAGATTTGGAGAGAGAAAAAGAATTTGATAAGTTTATGGATGAATTTTCTTATTCTAGACTGCCTAATAATAAAAACATTATAAAGCATATTGAAGACTTGCCACCTAAAATTAAAGCAATAGTACTTGGAAATATTTTTAACAAATTTGATGAATAAAAGATACTTTTTAGAGTATCTTTTTTTTTAATATTTTTTTTAATATTCTCATATATTAAAAAATATAAATAGGAGATTTATGTTTAATTTTTTAGACGAGATTAAGAACAATTTAAAAAAGATTGACCAAAAATATCTCAATAATTACAACTTAATTAACATTTCAGGAAAGATTCTTTATGTTGAAGGGCATTGCGGTCTTACTATTTTGTCCAAAAATATTGTTGCTTTTAAAATAAAAAAAGGTAGAGTTGTTGTTGAGGGGGAAAATCTTTTTTTAAGTGAACTTACATTTAATACTTTGAAAATTGAAGGGAATATTAAAAAAGTTGAGGAATTTTAATGAAAAATATAAATTACTCTCATTTCAAAATAAAATCATTGAACAAAGAAAAGATTTTTAATAGATTATCAAAAAATTTTTGTTTATTAAATATTAAAGAATGTGAAAACTATATTGAGTTTGATGTAAACGGAAATGAAGGGCAGAAGATTGAAAAAATTTTAAATGAAAACAATATAAAAATAGTTTCAGTAAAACATAATGGTATTAAACATAATTTTTCAAAGATATTTAAAATGTGGGGCGTATTAATAGGTTGTGTTCTAGGAATTACATTTTGTTTTGTGTCAAACTTATTTATTTTTAAAATTGATGTCTGGGGATGTGAAAATTTAAATAAAAATGATGTAGTAAATTTTGTAAAACAAGAATTAAACTCTAACCTTAAAAAGGATATAGAAACAGAAAATTTAGAAATTAAATTAAAAGATAATTTTGAAAATATAAGTTCTGTTAGTGTCGCCATTGTTGGACAAAGTTTGATTGTTAATATTAATGAAGCTGTAATTCCAGAAGAAATGCAAGGAGAGTTTCAACCTTTAATCAGTCAATATGATGGCTTAATAAGTGATATAGAGTTGGTTCAAGGGACATTAAATGTTAAAATTGGTGACGTTGTAAAAAAAGGTGACATTTTGGTTTTCCCTTACACTATTGATGCTGATGGAGAGCAAATGCCTGTTCAACCAAAAGCAAAAATACAGGCAGAGATATGGATAGAAAGTCAAGAAACTTTTTATGAATACGAAATAAAAGAAGAAAGAACCGGCAGAAAAATAGAGTGTTCTAGCATATCTTTGTTTGGAATTGAAATATATTCAAATGTAAATAATAATACATTTGAAACCTTTGAAGTAGAAAAAAGTAGTCAATATTTATCTAAAAATATTTTATTACCTTTTATTTATTCAAAAATAACTTTTTATGAAACTAAAACTATTGAAATAGAAAGAAATTTTGATGATGAAAAAAATAATATAATTGAAAAACTTCGTCAAAAATCCTTGATTTATTTGTCTGGAAATGAGATAATAGTAAATGAAAGTTGTGTGATAAATGAAAGTAGTGGAGTTTATTTTATTTCATTTGTCCTAACTGTTGAAAAAGACATAGGAGAAGGTTATGGTTATCAATTTTCATAAAATTGGTTTTAGATATAAAAAATTAATAAAAAAAATATTTACTATTGCGCTTTTTGCAACCAAAAACAACGAAATTGAAAGTGTTGTAGATATTTCTTTTGTTGATGAAAAGACAATACAACAATTAAACAAAAAACATAGAGAGGTTGACAAAGTTACTGACGTTTTGTCTTTTCCAATGCTTAATATAAATTACAATCAAAAGTTAACTGATTTTGAAAATGAAGTATTGCCAAACGGGACAATATATTTAGGGGATATTGTCATTTGCACAAATAGGGCAAAACAACAAGCAAAAGAATATGGACATTCTTACAAAAGAGAGATTGCTTTTTTGGCTTTACATGGTTTTTTGCATTTGCTAGGTTATGACCACATTGAAAGTAAAGATGAAAAAATAATGAAAGAAACTTGTGAAAAAATTTTGTCAAGTTTAAATATTAAAAGGGGCAAAAATGTATAGTTTTGGATATGTAGCCGTTATAGGTAAACCAAATGCAGGAAAAAGCAGTTTGGTAAATGCTCTTGTTGGAGAAAAAGTTGCAATTGTAACAAATAGACCGCAGACAACAAGAGATAACATTCTTGGAATTTTAAATGGTAAAAATTATCAAGTTGTGCTGGTAGATACACCAGGGGTGCATCATACAAAAAACAAACTTGACAAAAGAATGATGAAAAATGTAAGAAGTGCAATATCTGGGGTTGATTTAATTTTATATTTAGTTGATGGAACAAAAGAAATTGATCAAGAAGAAAAAGATTATTTTGAGCATCTTCCAGAACCTAAATATTTAGTTCGTACAAAGGTTGATAAAAAAGGTCAAAAGATATTTGACAGTGATTTTAAAATATCTTCTTTAACAGGTGAAAATGTTGGAACATTGAAAGAATTTTTGATAAGTAAAATGCCAAAAAGCGAAAACAAAAATTTTGTTTATGATCAAGATTTTTATACTGACAAAAGTGTTAAATTTCTTATTGCAGAAGAAATAAGGCAAAATGCTTTAATTCTTTTAAAAGATGAATTGCCTCATGGTATAGCAATAGATATTGAAAGATTTGATGAAAAACCTAATATAACAATCATTGAAGGACAAATAATTTGTGAAAATGAAAGACATAAAGGTATTATAATTGGCAAAGGTGGAAGTGTTTTGAAAAAAATTGGCAGTAAAACAAGAGAGTTTGCCGAAAATCTTTTAGGAACAAAAGTTCTTTTAAAATTGTTTGTTAAGGTAGAAAAAGATTGGCGTAATAAGGATACAAGTTTAAATAAATTAGGGTATTAGTATGCCCTTTTTTTATTCTACAATTTCTACATCTTTTTCTAAATTAATATTATATTTTTCTTTTATATTGTCTTCCATAGTATCAATTAAAAATTTTATATTTTGATAAGTTGCATTTCCTTTGTTAATTATAAAGTTTGCATGTTTTTCTGAAATTATTGCATCACCTTGTTGTTTACCTTTTAGACCACAATTTTCTATTAGCATACCACTACTTTGATTGTTTTTATTTTTAAAAACACATCCAAAAGATTTTCCATGTGGTTGGTTTAATTTTCGTTTTGCGGAGCATTCCAAATATTCTTTTTGTATTGAACAGGCTTTTCCTTCTTTAAGACAAAATTTTGCACTAAGTATAACAAAAGGATTTTCTAAATTGTTTTTTAAAAAAGTGGAATAATGATAACCATGTTCTAAATTATATTTACTTTTCCAATAAATTTCTCCATTGTGAAAAATCTTTACTTTTTCTAAAAAATCATAAATACTAGTTTGGAAACAACTTGCGCCACTTGCCAAAGAACCACCAATATTTCCTGGAATAGTTGCCAATTTTTCAAAACCACTTAAATTGTGTTTTAAACAAAATTGATACGCTTCAAACAATGAAGATGAAGCTGATAAAATAACATAATTTTTTCTTTTTGCCATTTTTCTTGCCATTTTTCTTGTAGAAATAGCAAAAAAGTCATGATAACTATCACTAAACAATAAATTTGTTCCGTTGCCGATTACTTTATATTTTGCTTTTCCATCAAACAATTTTAGCAAGTCAACAAGCTCTTCTTCAGTTTCTGGAAAAAAAATTCCTTTGCATTTTCCACCAACCCCAATACTTGTTATAGTTGATAAATTTTCATTATATTTTACAATCATAGTAAAAATATATGGTTTGAATTATCTTTTTGTTAAAGAAACATTTTTTATTTTTTAAACATATAAAAAAGTATGCTAGAAAATTATAAAAAAATTCACATTATAGGAATTGGTGGGATTAGTTTGTCTGGAATTGCTTTGATTTTAAAATCTCTAGGCAAGGAAGTAACAGGAACAGATAGACACCTTTCAATGACAACAAAGTCATTGGAAAACAAAGGGATAAAAGTAGTTAAAGATTTTTGTGAAGAATTTGTCAAACAAGCAGACCTTGTTGTTTATACATCTGCTATTACAGAGAAAGATGACGATTTTAACTTTTCAAAAAAATATAATAAAAAAACAATGTCTCGTGCAGAATTGTTGGGAGAGTTAACAAAAGATTTTTATACAATTTCAATTGCAGGAAGTCATGGGAAAACTACTGCAACAGCACTTATTGGCTATATATTTAGTTGTGCAAATAAAAGTCCAACTATACATGCAGGTGGAATTATGAACAATACTAACAGCAGTGTTGTTGTAGGGCAAGGGAAATATTTTATTACAGAGGCTTGTGAATACAAAGATAGTTTTTTGCATTTAAAAAATGATATTTCAATTATTTTAAATGAAGATGCAGACCATTTAGATTATTTTAAAAATGAAGTAAATTATTATAAATCTTTTCAAAATTTTGCTAATAATACTAAAAAAAATGGCGTTTTAATTATAAATAATGATAATTGCAAGTTAAATAAAAAAGAATTGAATTTAAATATTTTTACATACGGTATAGATAAGAAAGCAGATTTGCAAGCTAAAAACCTACAAATGCTAGATAATGGATGTTGGCAATTTGAGGTATTTTATTTAGGACTAAGTTTTGGTCAAATTAAACTAGGTATTTTGGGTAAACATAATATTTATAACGCACTTTGTGCAGTCGCAGTCGGAATAATTTGTCAAATTCCTTTGGCAATCTTAAAAAGTGCTATTGAAAATTTTAAGGGAGTAAAAAGGCGTTTAGAATTTATAACAGATTTAAATGGTGCTGTTATTATTCATGATTATGCTCATCATCCAAAAGAAATTATTTCTTCAATAAACACTTGTAAAAATTTGGGTAAAAAAAGATTGATTACTATTTTTCAGCCACATACTTATAGTAGAACCCGTGATTTATATTATGAGTTTTGCAGTTCATTTAAAGAAAGTGATGAAGTATGGTTGCTTCCTATTTATCCAGCAAGAGAAAAACCTTTGCCTAAAATAACTTCTTTATTTTTGGCAAAGGGAATAAAAAATTATAATAAAAAGGTAAGATATTTTTCAAATTTTGAAAAGTGTTTTTCCTTTATCAATAAAATTGCAGACAAAGATTGTTTGTTTCTTATTTTGGGAGCAGGAGATATAGAAGAACTTGCTTATAAATTTAAAAGAGATGATAAATAAATATCATCTCTTTTGTTTTACTATTGTTTGTTTGAATTGTTTGTTTCTTTGCAATCAATATGTTTTTTTACATTTTCAAGTAATTTGTAATAATTATCGTTAAAATAATCTTTATTTGTAAGCATATTTGCAGTAAAATCGTTTTCATCTTTTTCAATAGAAATCAGATATGCAGGGACATTTTGTGCTACATACTTTTCCAGAGCATTGGTGTAATCACACTTTTTATAGTCAGTATAGTCTTTTTTAATTTTATTTTTGTTTAACAATTCAAGCCATGGATAAGATGAATTAACGGAAGATTGTAAACATGCTTTAATACAGTTTTGAACAATAAGTGCTTTAATCTGGTAGAAATTGTAGTTAATATTCATTTTATCTAAAATATTAATATATGCCTTTATTATATTTTCAGCATAAACATTTTTCTTTGATCTTGCAATTGTTTCAATAATTTTTTTTGTTGCTATAACATTTTTTTGAATTTTTGCAATTTCTGTTTTTTCATCTAATTTCTTTGTTTTATTAAAGACATCTCTCATATATGAATCAAAATTATACATTGTTTGCTCTATTCTTAAATTTGTAGGCATTATAGTTGCAATATCATCTGGACTGTTAATTAATTCATTAAGTTTAAATAAACAACCTAATGTCCCTCCACTAGTTGAATCTTTGTCTTTTTTCATATCGTAAGTCATGTCAACGCAATACACACCATCTATTTTGTAATTCTTATCTTTTATATCAACTAAATTTATTGCATGATATTCGTCTTTACATAAACTATTTTCTAAATTTAAAAAATTTGATTTTAAATTTGGGTCATTTAATTTTTGAATAATTAAATTAAAATATGATGAAATACCTGCACAAACAAGTTCGTCATTCTTTTTGCCTAAAATTGAGCAAACAGTTTCTTCTTCTGCTGGATCGTCGGGAATGTTATAGGTGAAAGTATTGGTAAGGGTATTATAAATATAAACAATTGCTTCTAATGGTGTAAATTTATATTTTTTTATATCACAAACAATTTCATCAGTAAAGTTGTAAGCCTCTTCAATGTCTTTCATAGAATATAGTTTGTTATAACCTTGCATTTCACATGGTATTGTAAGAAATTCAGAAAATTTAATTTCACTTTTGTATTGTTTTGAATCAGTTAAACTATTGTAAAAATTTAATTTTTCTTCCAATTTTTTAAGTAATCCTAATTCTTTTTCATTGTAGTAATAATCTATTTTTGAATCAACTGTTTTATTTGATGCTGAAACTAAAACTTTTATCTCTTTGATACCTTTTTTTATTAGCTTATCAAATAACAAAATGCATTTGTCAATGTACTTTTCATTAAGTTTGTTTCCATCTATTGCAATTCTTATTTGCTTATTTGTTAAAAGTTTGTAAGATTCTTTTTTTACATCTTTTAATCTTTCATCTAGTCTTTTTTCAATCTTTAATTTTTTATTTAAAGCTTTGTGCCCTGTTTCTGTATTTTCATATGTTTGTGAATATCTTTTTGTGTTTAGCATATTCTTTTTAAGTTCTATTAAACTTAACTTTGTTTCAATTGATTTTATCAAAAATTTTTCTTGTTTTTCTAAATTTTTAAAAAATTTATCAATTGACATATTTTCAAACATAATCATCCATGAATCATCACAATTTAAGATTGGATGAAGTGCCATTGTATTCCAATCGGACAACTTTTTTTGCACATCTTCTTTGGATAAACCATCAAAGTCTTCAAAGTCTTTTGCGGCAAAATTGTAGAATTTTTTAACTATTTTGGTGTTCATTCGTATCTCCTTAATCTAATTATAATCATTTTATCTTGCTAGTCAATATCTAAATTTTAATAATTTTAATCATATTTGTTTAATTAAATATATTTATAATCAATATTGACAAAACTAAAAGTTTATGGTAAAATTAGTTTGATAAAAAAGGGGACAAAATGTTAGAGATAGTAGGACTTACAAAAAGATATAAAAATTCAACTTTTTATTCTGTTAAAAACTTAAACTTAACTTTAAAAGAAGGGGAAATTTTTGGTTTTTTAGGAAAAAATGGTGCAGGTAAAAGTACTACTATAAAATGTTTGACTGGTATTTTGCCTTTTGACGAAGGAACAATTAAAGTTTGTGGTTATGATATAAAAGAAAATCCAATAGAAGCAAAATTAAATATTGGTTATGTTCCCGACAATCATGCTGTTTATGAAAATTTAACAGGAAGAGAATATGTTAATTATATGGGAAATATTTATCGTGTTCCTAAAAAAGTAATAGAAGAAAGAATTGAAAAATTTAGTCATCTTTTTAGTATGGCTCATGCAATAGACAATCAAATTCGTTCTTATTCACATGGTATGAAACAAAAAATTTGTATTATTGCTGCACTTATACATAACCCTAAATTTTGGGTACTTGACGAACCTTTAATGGGACTTGACCCTCAAAGCACATTTGAAATTAGGGAATATATGAAAGAACATAAAAGACTTGGTAACTGTGTGTTTTTCTCATCCCACAACATTGATATGGTTGAAAAACTTTGTGATAGAGTTGGAATTATGAATAGAGGACAACTTATGGAAGTTATAGATGTTAAAAAGTTTATGGCTGAAAGTAGTGTTCCACTTGAAACTTATTTCTTAAATATGACAAAGGATGATAAAGCAAAGGTTATTAAATACGAGAACAAAAAGCAAATAAGAGAAAAAATTAAAAAAGAGAAAAAAGAAATAAGAGAAAAAGCAAAACAAGAAAATAAAATAGTAAAAGAAAAAACAAAACAAGAAAACAAAATTGTTAAAGAAAAAATAAAGAAAGAACAAAAAGAGAAAAAAGAAGAAATTGCTAAAATTAAACAAGAATATAAAGAAAAGACAATATTATTAAAAAATCTTAAAAATAAAATACAAAATTCTCAAAACAGAAAAAAAGAAAACAAAGAACAATAATTAATAAAAAGGAAAAACATGACTCAATTTTTAACATTATTAAAACTTGAATTTATGAATAGTGCACCTAAGAATAGAGTAAAGGGGCATGTTTTTTCTAAACTTTTTAAAATATTGGTATACATTTTGTTTATATGTGCAATTGGTGGTGGACTTTTATATGTATTTAACAGCATAATAGACATTTGTATATCATCAGACCTTGAACAAGAATTTATTGTATATTACGCATGTCTTGTTCAGCTTGTTCAGTTGTTTTTTGGTTTGAGTTTGACAACAAAAACATTATTTTTTAATACAGATTCTGATATAATGAAACTTCCTTTAAATGGAAAAATGATTTTTTTTGCCAAAATAACATATTTGTTTATATACGAATTCATTTTTTCAACATTTCTTACTTTGCCGGTGTTCATTCTTTTTGGAGTAAAAACAATTCAAAGCACTATGTTTTATGTTATGCTTTTGCCAAATGCTATATTTTTCCCTATAATTCCATTTTTGGTAGGTGTGTTGTTGTCTGTACCAGCAATGTATGTTGTAGGATTTTTGAAAAATAAATTTGTTGTAATGTTGTTTTTATACATTTTGTTTGTTGCAGTAGGTTTTACTCTTTATACATATGCTTTAAAATTTATCATGGAAATTTTAAACACAAATGATATATCGTCAATTTTACAAACGCAGGTTATTATGGATATTAAATTTATTTCAAATATTTTGTATCTGCCGTTGTTGTTTAAAAATTCACTGCTTTTGTATCGTTTTTGGCCAAGTGCAATAATTAATATTACTATTGTTTTAGTCCTTTTTGTTGTTGTAATGTATTTTGCGAATCAAGCATATCTTAAAATTTTACTTTCAAATGTTGAAAATGATACAAATGCTTATAAACATAAATCACAAATAAAAGACAGAAAAATTGCTAGGGCTTTGTTTTTTAGAGAATTTGTTACAATTTTCCGTTCAGTAAACTATTCATTTCAATATTTGACAATTATTATCACAACTCCACTTATGGTTTTCTTTTCAAGCCAAATAGCTTCAAGTATTGGAGTTGGGCAAGTAGGTCAGGGAATTTTACCAGGAATAACTATTTTGGTGCTTTTAATGTTTTTGTCAATGGGGACATCTTTTGCGGCAACTTCAATTACAAGAGAGGGTGGAAATTTCTTCCACACAAAAATTATTCCTGTTTCTTTTACAAAACAAATAGTTGTAAAATTTCTGCTATATGTTATAGTTTCAGTGCCATCAATTTTGATTAGTTGTTTGGTATTATCATTTGCTGGATTTTTGTCATATCAAAGTTCTATGCTTATAGCACTAGCTGTTTGTTTGATTATCATAGGTTCTATTTCAAGTTCAATCTTACTTGATATTAGAAAACCACAATTTATGTTTCTAGATGGAAAAGAAGTTACAAACACCAATGCAAACATAAACACAAGTATCAGTATTGGATTTTTAATTGCAATATTAATGGGAATTGGTGCGATTGTTGTTTCTATGTTTGTTTCAATTTCTGCAATTTACCTTGTTTTGTATGGTTTTGGAGTACCATACTGTTTAATAGAAGTATTTAGATTATTTTTCAAACTTGAAAAAAGATATAGGAGTATTGAAGCATAATGAAAAAATTGATGATTTTTTTAATGATTGCTATACCTTTGGTTATTATCATTCTTATCAATTTCACAGTAGATGTGGTGATAGGAAATGTTTCTATATCTGTTGATAGAATTGAGCTGGATAGAGAAGAAGTTTTTGCAAATATTGATGACAATTTATCTTTAAACGCTACAATTTATCCTTCCAATGCAACAAATCAAGAAATTATATGGAAAAGCACTAATGAAAGTGTTGCAATAGTTGACTTAAACGGAAATGTTAGTTTTGTTGGTTTTGGTAATGGTTACATAACTGCTACAACAGTAGATGGAAATAAAATGGCAAGTTGCTATTTCTATGTTACAGATACAGTTGTTCATGAAGTAATTTTAACTTCACCAAAACAAGAAGTGCACATAGGTACAAGCGTGCAACTTACAGTTACGGTTTTGCCAAACGAAGCTTTAAATAAAAATGTAACTTTTGTTTCTTCAAATAGTGAAATTGCAAGTGTTGACCAAAATGGTAAAGTTACAGGATTGCAACCAAGTATTAAACCTGTTACCATAAGTGCCATTTCAGAAGATGGTGGACATGTTGGAAGCGTAAGTCTTTTAATTACAAAACCTGTTGAGGAATTAAAACTTGCAAGTGAAGAAGCCGTTACAGCAGAAGATACTTATAAAATAGGTTGGGAAATATTGCCAACAGATGCATCAAACAAATCAGTTATATTCAATGTTGACAACCCTGATGTAGCAACAGTTGATAGCTCTGGTATAGTAACTTTTAAGACTGTTGGGGAAGTTAATGTTGACGTGATAACAGTTGATGGGGGTTTTACAAAAACAATAAATATTGTTTACACAGCAGGTTATGCTCAAAGTCTGACGTTAAAACAATATATGATTTCTGCTATGATTAATGATTCTCCACAATATATTGATTATACGGTCATTCCAAACTCTATCCCTAAAACAGAAGTGACATTTAGTTCTTCAAATGAAGAAGTGGCATACGTTTCAAATGGACACCTTTATTTTGTTGGTGGAGGCAATGCTACTATTACAGTTAAAGTAGAGAAAGCTGAAAATCAATTTATTCAACAACAAATTATGGTTTATGTAGAAAGTCCAGCACAAGATATTATCATTGAAGATATAGTGACAGCAGAAAAAACAGTTCAACTTCAACCAAAATCTTATCCAGAAAATTCTACAAACGAAAAATTCTTCTATTACAGCAACAATCCTTTGGTTACTGTAAATAGTGAAGGTTTGGTTACATTTAACACCAATAGTGCTATGACTGCAAAAATAAAAATTTATGCAAATGAAGATTTTAGCAATGTTTCAAAGGAAATTAATGTTGAATATACTGCTGGTAGAGCAAAAGAATTTAATTTAAAAAGTGAAGAAATATCTTTTAATTATGGACAAAGTTCACAAATAGAATATAGTATTTTCCCAGCAAATGCAGATACTTCAAAAATAAATTTGTCAATTGTTTCACAAAAGAACAATTCTGGTAATGGTGATGTTGTTCAAATTTTGGCTGATGGTTCTTTAAGAGGAGTTGGTGGTGGAGTTGCCACTATCCAGGTTTCTCTTGTAATGTTGGGTGGACAAACAGAAGTAAAAACTTTGACCGTCAATATTATAAGACAAGTTCAAGATATTGATTTAAGTTTAGATTTACAGCAAAAAGAAGGAGTTTTTGTAACTGCTGAAAACAAAGTAAATTTTGCAGGTACATGTTTGCCAGAAGATGCAACAAATAAAAATATAAGTTGGTCAGTCAGTGACCATAATATTGCTGTTGTTTTAGATAATGTTTTAACATTTAATCAAACAGGTACTGTAAAACTTATAGCATCTACTCCTGATGGTTTTACAAAAGAATTTAACATTCAATATACAGGTTCTTATCCATTGAGTGCAGAAGTTGGTGTATTGATTGATGAAGAAGTTTTTGATATACCAAATTCAATAAATGTTGGTCAATCTTTTGAGATTGTTATAAAAGATATTTTTCCATCAAATACAATTAATAAAAGTATTTTCTTAAAAGTTTCAAATCAATCAACTGCAAGTTTAAATGGAAAAGTTTTAGCAGTTGAAGAAAATACATTTGTTGCGCTTGCGGGAGGAACAGCAACTTTAACAGTCTACATATCTACATTAATTTTAAATTTTGACATTGAAGTTGTGCAAATGCCACAAGAAATTTCCGTTTCGCCAGCAAATATCCAAACAACAAATTCTTCGTTGCAATTAATAGCAACTGTATTGCCTGTTGATACAACAAATAAAGAAGTTAAGTTTGAAGTATTAAATGACGAAATTGCTTATATAGAAGGAAATACATTATATTTTAAACAAGATGGTGTAGCAGAAATTGTTGTAACAAGTTTGGCTGATCCATTGATAAAATATTCTTTTACTATTGAAAAAATTGCAAAAGGTGCTGGCAGTGTTGACCCAACTCAAGATGAAGTTGAAATGTATGTTGACGATAGTATTAAATTAGATTTTTCTTCACAAGGAATTAGTTATGACCATATTGATATAACTGTTGTAAAAGGTGAAGAAGATGGTATTATTTCATTAGGTGAAAACAATATAGTTACGGCATTAGCAGAAGGACAGGCAGAAATTAGATGTGATTTATACGACAATTATGGCTCTCAAATAAAATCATACAATATTATAATTACTGTTTATCAAAGAGTAACTGAAATTTTATACAAAGGTGATTTGGAAATCTATAACAACTATTATACAACGGCTCGTAACATAATAGATTTGCAAGCATTTAAAACTTCACCAGAAGGAGCTTCAAGCAAACTTGAATTTGAAATTGTTCAAGCATACAATTCAAGTGGAGAAAGCTCAAATATTGCTCAAATAGAAGATAATTGTTTAAGATGGCTTGCATCTGGAACTTTGGTATTAAAAGTTAGTGCAAACAATGGTGATTTGTATAGAACTTTCAATTTTAAATATACTGGTGGAGATGCATTGAGTGCTGAATTAAATATAGAAAATGAAATTTCTTTAAGTGAAGGTGATTCTGTAAAGATTGAAGTAAAAAAATGGATTCCAGCAGATGCAACAAATACACAAATCTTTATTAATGAAATAAGTCATACAGCTGGTGTTTCAGTAATAGATATTGACTCAGAAACAATGACTATTACTGCTTTAAACGGTGGTTATAGTCAAATCGTTGTTGAATTATCTAGTGGTATTACGAAACAAATTAGAATAAATGTTGTTGAATTTGTTTCTTCAATAGAAATAGACCAAGATAATATAATAACTGCATCAAATGTTGTTACTATAAATGCAAGGGCATTACCTTCTTCTGCTACAAATAGAACATTAACATATTCAATGCCAGAAGTTTCATTTGCTACTTTGAAAAATAATGTTGTTACATTTACAAAGGCTGGAACTGTTGTAGTGTCTATTGCAACAACAGATGGAAGCAATATAATTAAAAATGTGACAGTAACAAGCACTATGGGCTACTTACATAGTATAGAATTGAATGTTACATCAAAAACATTAAATAAAAATTCATCATTTAGTTTATATGTCAAACAAACTTATCCACTTGATGCTATTTACAATGAAGTTACATTTAAAATATTCTCTCAACAAACAAGTGATAATTCTCAAAATAATGTTATAACATTGTCAGAAAATGGTTTAGTTACAGCATGTTATGGTGGAACAGCAATTATAAGAGCCTACAGCATTAATGGAGAGGGACAAGAAGTGTATACAGATTGTTATATTACTGTAAACACACCTGTTTCTGATATATCTATTGAGTTTGAAGATGAAATAGAATATTATCAAAATTCTATTATTACAAGCAAAAACGAATTGCATTTTAGACAAACTGTTTATCCAGCAGATGCAACAAATCAAGAATTTATCTATCAAATTTCAGATAACAAAGTCGCTACTGTTGAAAATGGCATTATAAGATTTTTGAAAACTGGAAATGTAACTATTACATTTATTTCAGCAGGAAATAACAATAAAAGTGAAGTTTATTCATTCTATTATGTAGGCGACACACTTATAGAAGCAACACTAGATACATCTTTATTTGATGGTAAAACTTTAAATTTAAATAGTGGCGATGTTTATAAACCTACACTTAAAACACAAATTCCAAAAGACAACTTAAATGTTAATATTTCTATTTCAAACATTGTAGAAAACAGAAACCATAATGAGTTGCAGGTAATTAGTTTTAGAGATGGCAAAATATTTGCTGAAAATGGTGGAAGTGTTACATTTGATTTATATGCAAACGACATTTTCTTAGGAAACTATACTATTATTGTATATAGAGAAGTTGAGAAAATTTTAGCAGATAATGAAGATGTCAATTATGTTGGAACAAATTACTTTAAATTAAACTGTCAAGTTTATCCTTTGGATGCTACTGATAGGGTATTTGTATATTCTTCAAGTAACACTCAAATTGCAGATGTTGATGATAAAGGAAATGTCGTATTTGACAAAACAGGTAGAGTTGTAATAACTGTAAAAATAAAAAATCATGAAAATATACAAACACAAGTAGTTGTTGAATATACAAAAGAAATAAAGGGTATTTCTATTGAGGATACAAGAACTGAGATGTATGTTGGGGAAAGTGTAACGTTTGGAGTAATACCTTATCCTCTTGATGCAGAAGATTTTACAGTTAATGTATATTTATTGAACAACAATATAGCAACTTTAACACAAGTCGGTAACAAATATAGGCTTACTGGTAAGCGCGCAGGCCAAGTAGAAATTGTTGTTAAAGTAAATGAGAAAGATTTGGAATATAGAAAGACATTTACATATTATACAAAGCTTAGCGACATAATTTTGGAACTTGATAATATAAAAGATGCTAATGGCTATGGTGGATATAGAGTGTTTGGAAATTACTTTATTAGCAACAACACATTTACAAACACTTACCAAATGGTTTATTCAACTTTACCATCAAATAGTGAGACAAATTATGCAGAACTTATAACTTGGTCTACAAGTGACCCTACAATCGCAACAGTTGATGAAAATGGTTTGGTTAGATTTTTAAATGTAGGTGAAGTAACAATCACTGCTTCGCAAAAACAGCAATTTGAAGGGGCTAATGTAATTTCAAAGAGTTATACTTTTACAGTCGTAAACGGAATAAATATTTACACAAGTCAGGATTTAGATTTTGCAAGGTTAAATTTTGCAAATATAAAACAAGACAATTTAAGATCGTATTTAGTTTTACACAACAATATTGTTGTAAACAAACCAAGTTCTGGTAGATTCTATTTGTATGAAAATATACACGGCAATGGTTACATGTTGGATTTTTCAACTTTTAATTCATATTATAAAGTTGAAATAATTCCAAAGGAAAATGAAGTTTTGGATTTAGTATTTGACAATGTAATTTTCAGAGGTGTTTCATTTGAAAATGGAGAACTTGATGAACTTGAAAACGAAGGCATTTTGATAACAATTTATGATAATTGCAGTAAAGTTTTATTCTATAATTGTGTTATAGAAAACGCGATGAATTTGGTAGAAGTGTTTGGTAGCAATGTAGAGTTCAAAGGCTGTATACTTAGAAATTCATTCTCAGCTGGATTGCTTTTGACTAGAAACAAAAACAGCAATTATATACCAAATGTTGTTGTTGAAGATTGTATCTTTTCAAGATCATTGCTTAGTGCCATAGTATTCTCACCAGATAAATCCGATAATTTGAAAGGATATGAAAGCAAATTAAAACTTGTTGGGCATGTAAAAATTTATAACTGGCTTACAATGGATGAGTTCCAAGTTGATCCATTTATTAAATATTTTGAAAACTATGGAGCAGGAAGTGTTGCAAAAGATGTAATCAATCAAATTAAAAATAACATTACCAACAATTATCCTACTTATAAATACACATATCAAGGCAAAGAGTATTACCATTTTGGTATATTAAAAATTTATGCAAAAGCAGCAGGTATTGTAGAATTTAAAAGTAACGGAATAATTGATAGAAGTCAATTGATAAATCAATATATAGAAGGGGATATAAAAGGTTCTGCTTCTGCATCAATTACAGGTATTCCACTTCCAGTTACGCTTGAATACACATTTAATATGACAAATTATAATAATCAAAATCCTGCAATAAAACCAGGTGATACTTATGAAGGCAACCAATCTGTTATGGCAGAAATTATACAACCAAAAAAGATTATTTTTTAAAGGAAGAATATGAAAATTAATAAATTAAAATTCAATATAATTGCAATTTTGCTAACATTAATTAGCATATTCTTTTTGTTGCCTATTTTACAAATTCAGGAAAATGCAACAGCCACTATTGAAAATGTTTCTGGTAGTAAATATGTTTTAACTTCTACTATTGGAAATAGTGCAGAACATTATTTTAAAGATGATGAAGGCAATTCTACACTTTATGGTAGCAAAATTTCAGATCAAGGTGGAGAATACTATTCTCTTGTTGATGACACGGGAGTTCTTTTAAATAAAACTTCTGGTGGTTATGCAGTTGTTAGACTTACAAGTGATATTAATCAAATGATTGAAAAGGGTCTTGTTTACGCAACAGCAGAATTTGAATTCCAAGCAAAAAACAATAATAATCAATCTAATATAGATGTTGTTTTGTCGCAAGGAGATAATAAAGTTTCTGTTTCTACTAGTTATAACAACAAAGAAAAAATTTCATATAAAACTGAAATGATGCAGTTAACATTACAATCTAGTGAAATTAAATTTACATGGAATACAAAAGCAGCAACAAAAGCAGGAGAATATAGCAACTTTGTTCTTTCAGAGCCTAGAATAAGATTGTATACAAGAATTGAAAATATTACATTTGAAAATGAAAGCCAAATTGTAAATGCTGGACAAATTGTCAAATTAAACGCTTATAATGATATAACAACTATTAACAATGCAAGTGGAAACTTGTTAAATTATTCAAAATTAAATCATCAAATACAATTTGTTATAGTTGAAGGCAGTGAATATGCTTCTATAATAGAGAATTATATTTATATAAATGATGATGCGCCAGACGATGCAATAATTTCTGTAAAAGCAGTTTGTAAAAAAACATCTTACGATGATTCATATTTGGAATCAGAAAATATTGTTGATTTTACAATCAGTTCAAGTCAAGTAGAAGTAAAAATTGATACCGATTTTGAAAATCCTGCTACTATTATTGGAGAAGGGGTTTATAATGTTGGAAGAAGAATATTTTTAAGAATTATTCCAAATGAAAATTTTACTTTCAAAGGTTTATACATAAACGATCAACTTGTGTCTACAAGCTTGAATTATAGTTATTTGGTAACAGCTGGTGATAGAATTTATGCAAAATTCATTAAGGATATAACTATCGCATCTATTGATGTAAATCATAAGATATATGATGGAACAACAAACATAAATCCAGAAGATATAATTTACAACTTTAATGGAGTAGAAAAACAACACAATGTCTTTCTTACAAATGCTGAAATTCATTTTGGTGGATATAAGGCAGGGAAACAAGAAATTATTGTAAATGTTAATGAAGGAGAATCTGTTGTTCTTGCTGGTGAAGATGCAGAAAAATATAATTTGAAAGACCCAATCGTTCCAAAAAGCTATGCAACAATTTATAAAAGAGATGTAACAATTGTTCCTACAACTTTACAAAAACAATATGGTGATAAAGAACCTACTATTTTGTTTAATGCTTTTAATTTGATTGAAGGAGATGAATTTACAGGTAATCTTCAAAGAGAAAACGGTGAAGAAATAGGGGAATATTTAATAAATATAGGCGACTTGTATAACGAAAATTACAACATAATTTTTGAAGAAAACAAGTATTATTTTAGTATTACTCAAAGACAACTCAGTCTTGAAGGGCTTAAAGCATTAGACAAAACTTATGATAAAACTACAGATGTAACTTTGTCATACTCTTTAATTAATATCGTAAATGATGAAGAGGTAGATATTACAATAAAAGCAAGTTTTGAAGACTGTAATGCTGGTTCATTTAAAAAAGTAATTATAGAAAATTATCAACTGCTTGGAAATGACAAAGACAATTATTATATTGATAACATTCCACAAGAATTATCAGCCAACATTTTGAAAAAACAAATAAATGTGGTTGCAAATGAATCATCAGTTGTTTATGGTGAAGAAATAAATTTGACTTATACTGTTGAAGGTTTGCTTGAAGGTGATATGTTGGAAGGTCAGCTTTCAATATCAGATTTTAATGTAGGTTTACATGAAATCAGTTTAGGTTCTCTTAATAATAATAATTATAATATAAATTTCACAAGTGCAAACTGTAATATTTCAAAAAGACAAATCACAGTTACAGCAGACCAAATTACAAAAGAATTTGGAGATGTTGACCCAGCTTTGACTTATACAGTGGACAACCTTTTACCAACAGATAGTTTAATAGGTTCATTGTCAAGAGAAGAAGGTGAAAATGTCGGTGAGTATAAGATAGTTTTAGGTTCATTGTCAAACATCAATTACAATATTAACTTAATTTCAAATACTTTTGAAATTGTAAAAAGAGAAATAACAGTGCAGATTAGTTTTGCAGACAAAGTTTATGATGGAACAAAAATTGTTGAATTTACTCATCAATATATCAATAAATTAAGCGAACAAAATCTTGAATTAACTTTAAGGGTAGAACTTCAAAATGCTAATGCAGGCAAACAAGATGTTGAGATTTTAGAAACCAATATAACAGGAGATTATATTGAAAATTGTAATTTTAATTTTCAATATACAAATACATTTATAAATGTATCAAGAAAAAATGTTGTAGTTTCTATTGAAAACACTCAAAAAACATATGGAGAAAATGACCCAGAAATAATATTTAGTATAGATGGTCTTATTGACGGCGAGTCTTTAATAGGATTGCCAAAAAGAAACGTAGGCGAAAATGTTGGAATTTATTCTTATTATCTTGATAGTTTGAATAATGAAAATAATGCAAATTATAATATTATTTACAACAATATTGCATATATGACCATAAATAAGAGAAATATAGATATAAAAATTTCAAATTTATCTAAATATTTCGGAGATGAAGATTTAGCAATGAATTTTATTGCTAAAGATGAAAGCCAACTTCAATACCAAGATACTGTTGAAGATTTGTACAGCAAACAAATTGAAAGAGAGAGTGGAGAAAATGTTGGTAGTTATGCAATAATAATTGACAATTCTGCTTTAAACGGAAATTATAATTTCAACTTTGAAAGTTTGAATTTTAATATTTTAAGAAGACCAATAACAGTTGAAATTCAAAATGCAGAAAAAGTATATGGAGATGAAGATCCAGAATTTGTTTATACAACAACAAATGTCCTTGAAGATGAACCTTTACTCTTAACTGTAAAAAGACAATACAATGAAAATGTAGGGGTGTACGAACTTACATTAGAATCTAGTTATGATGAAAGATATGAAATAATAGAGTTGATTACTGGAAAACTTACGATTAATCCAAGTAATATATCATTAAAAGCTGCATCAAAGGTAAAATATTATGGTGATGCTGACCCTTATTTTGATGTTGTTATTATTGATGGATTGTTAAAAAATGGTGACGTTCTTGCAAATATTCAAAAAGGAAAACTTGAAAGACAAGAAGGTGAAAATGTAGGTAATTATCAAATTACACAAGGTTCATATAATCTAGGTGAAAATTATATTGTTGATTTTAGTGTTGGAAACTTAGAGATTGTAAAGCAACCTATAAAAATTGTTGCAGAAAAGTATTCAAAACAATATGGAGACATAGAACCTATTTTAGGTTTTGATATAGTTGAAGGCTCACTTAAATTTAATGATGATTTTGAAGGTGCTTTGTCAAGAGAGCAAGGGGAAGAAATAGGTACTTATAATATTACAATAGGAACTTTGACCTTAAATGATAACTACGAGCTTATCTTTGAATCAAACGTGTTTGAAATAACAAAAAGAAATATTGAAATAATTCCTCAAACATTATCAAAAGAATATGGCGAAGAAGAGCCAAAAATAACTTATGTTATCATTGGAGATTTGGTAAATGATGATGAATTATTAGGTAATTTGTACAGAGATAAACCTTCAAATGAAGAAAATCCTTTGTTATATGAAGATGTAGGTTCTTACAAAATTTATAGTACTTTATCACATGAAAAATACAATATAACATTTGGTAATTATTATTTTAAAGTAACTCCAAAGATTATAGAAATACAAGCTCAAAGTTCAAGCAAAACCTATGGAGAAAAGGACCCTGATTTAACTTATACTATATTAAATGGTGAAATTTTAGAAGGAGATGAACTTACGGGTGATGTTTATCGTGTTTCAGGGGAAAATGCAGGTACTTATGATATAAGAAGTACTTTGACTTTGGGTAAAAATTATTCTATTATTTTCCAAAAAGGAGTTTTTACAATAAATCCTATTGAAATTGTAATCCAATCTCAAAATTATACAAAAACATATGGTAGTTTGGACCCTTATTTTGAATATCAAATAGTTGAAGGACAACTTATAAACAATGATGTATTGTATGGAAACATTGCTAGAGAAGCAGGAGAAAATGTTGGTGTTTATAAATTAATTTCTAATTTATCCAATATAAATTATAATATAGTCCTTAAAGATGCCTTCTTGTTAATAGAGAAAAAAGATGCTTATCTTAAAGCTTCTGTTTATGATAAAATTTATGATGGTACGAATAAAGCAGTGATAAAAACTCCTGTTGTTACAGGATTAGTTGATAATGATTTAATACTTTCTTACGATAAAAACAATTGTGTTTATTTTATAACTGAACAAGTAGGCGATAATATTCCTGTTGTATTTTATGATATAAAACTTGAAGGAGAAAGTGCATCAAATTATAATTTGATACTTCCTACCGATGTAGTTGGAAATATTACTTACAATCAACTGGCAACTTCAAATGAAACAGTTGTTGTAGAAGCTGTTGATAACGCTTGCCTTTATTATGACACTACATTAAATTTCTCAACTTTTGACATAAAAAGAGAAGAAATGAATTTAAACAAATATCAGGTCTTAAATGGCTTTGAAATTTGGTTGGAAAAAGATGGCGAAAAGGTAGATTTATCAAATACTATTCAATTAACTATCAAAGTTGACAAAAATTATGCTGATAGAAACAATTTCTATGTATATCACAAAACAGCAGATGGTAAGTATGTGCTTGTAAATAGTCAAAACAATAATGGTGAACTTGTTATAAATATTGATGAGCTAGGTGAATTTGTTATAATGACAGACAATGACCAATGGATAGATATAGCGTCATATGTATGTATTGCAGTGTTAAGTATGTTTGTTTTGGTTTACGGAGTATATTACATCAAAAATAGAAAACCAAATAAAAATAAAGAATAAAAAAATCTTCTATTTAAGAAGATTTTTTTTATTCTTTTTCATCATGGTCAACTTTTATAATTTGTTTATTTTTTATTTCATAATTTTTTTTGTTATCCAAATAAACATTTGTTTTTTCTGTTTGGCTTAGAGCTTCATTGTAGGAGCTTATAATTTTGTTTATAGAATTAAAAGAAGTGTTGTTTGTTGAAGACTCTTCAATAAAATATTCTTCGCCTTCACCATTTAACTGTGCAAGTAGAGCGTGCTCAGGGTCTAATCCTTGTGCTATAATTTCAAATGTTGAGTTGATTGAAGTTGAATATAATAAAGTATTTATTTGTCCATTTTCATCAAGGTAATATAGAGGCATTTTATAAACAAAATCTCCTGAATTTTTTGTATAGTAGAACATTTCTCCAACAAATAAAATTTCTTTATTCAATTTTTTTTCAACAAGATTTTTTATTTCTTCTCTTGTTTGAGTTTCTTTGGTGTATCCAAATATTGCTGTTTTATTTGGGTCATTTAAGTATTTAATTAATTCACTTATTTTATCAAGAGATGTTGAACTTTCTTCTGGCAATTCAAATGGTGCATCTGCATAAAATTGCATATCATAAATTTCATTGTTTATTGTTTCAAATTTTATAGAAATAAGATAATTGTCAAAAGTATTGTCTATTGCTATGTCTTTCATTGATATTTGGTCAATTGAAATTACTTTTTTTATGCTTACAAAATTTTGACCATAATTTTCACTATCACGCATTATCAAATCTTTCAATTTTTGTAAAATTTGTTCTTTTTCTTCATCTGTACTTACATCAACAATAATTTGTCCATTTTCATCTGTTTCAAGTTCATCATCATCAAAAGTATGGTCAACATCAAAATCTGTTTGAATATTTTGTGTTTGATTTTGAGAAGCAAGATATAAATTAAACAAATTGGTATAGATAGAAGTTGCTAAAACTATAAAAACAAATCTTTTTGCTATTTTTGTTATCAATTTGCTCTTATATGATGGTTTTGTTGCTAAATTTAATTCATTATAAATTTTTTTATTTTCTTTGTTTGTTGAAGATTTTTTTGATTTATTATTAAAATAAAAAACTTCTCCATTAAACAATTTATTGTCTTCATAATAGAGAGGCGAACCATTTTTAAGTTGAACTTTTTTTTCTATATTTTCTTCGTTTTTCATACTCTTACAACATTATATCATAATTTAATTTAAAAATCAATACCACATCAAGATATAAATAGTATTTATTTTGTTTTGCTTTTAAAAATCTATGTGTTATACTCAAAAAAAATAAGGAGTGGTTATGAAACAAATAAAAATATCAAAAATCCATGCAAGACAAATTTTAGATTCCCGTTCCAATCCAACAGTTGAGGTTGATGTTGTTTTGGAAAATGGAATTTTAGGAAGAGCATCAGTTCCTTCTGGTGCTTCAACTGGTGCATTTGAAGCAGTAGAGCTTCGTGACAATGACAAAAATATTTATAATGGAAAATCAGTTTTAAAAGCAGTAGAAAATGTCAACAAAATAATTTCTAAACAGGTTGTAGGTATGAACGCCTTTAATCAAAAAGAAATTGACAAAGTAATGTTAAAACTTGATGGAACAGAAAACAAGGCAAATCTTGGAGCAAATGCTATTTTGGGAGTTTCGCTGGCAGTTGCTGTTGCCGCGGCAAAAGCAGAAAACAAATCATTGTATGAATATTTAGGAAATGGTAATGTTTTGCCAGTCCCAATGTTAAACATTTTAAATGGTGGTAAACACGCAGACAACAATATAAATTGTCAGGAATTTATGATAATGCCAATTGGTGCAAAATCTTTTTCACAAGGGTTGCAATGGTCTGCTGTTATTTATCAAAAATTGAAAAGTATTTTAAAAGAAAATGGTTATTCAACAGGTGTTGGTGATGAAGGAGGATTTGCTCCAAATCTTTCAAGTGATGAAGATGCTTTAAAACTTTTGGTTGAAGCAATTGAAAAATCTGGTTTTAAAAAAGGAAAAGATGTTGCAATAGCATTAGATGTAGCATCAACTGAAATGCATGATGAGGCCACAAAAATTGGGCAAGAAGGTAAATATTATTTTTGGAAAACTGGTCAAATCTTTACAGCAGACGAATTGATTTCTTATTACAAAAATTTGATTGAAAATTATCCGATTGTTTCTATTGAAGATGGATTGAGCGAAGAAGATTGGGAAGGTTGGAAAAAATTAACAAAAACTCTAGGTAAAAAAATACAATTGGTTGGCGATGATTTGTTTGTAACAAATACAAAAAGATTGAAAAAAGGTATTGAAAACAAAGTAGCAAATTCAATTCTCATTAAAGTAAATCAAATTGGCACTTTAACAGAAGCGATAGATGCAATAAAACTTGCAAACAAAAACAAAATGACAGCTGTTGTTTCTCATAGAAGTGGAGAAACAGAAGATTCATTTATTGCAGACTTAGTTGTCGCTTTAAATTGTGGACAAATAAAAACTGGAGCTCCATGTAGAAGCGAAAGAGTGGCAAAATATAATCAACTTCTTAGAATTGAAGAGCAACTTGGTAAGAAAGCAACATACAAAGGTAAAAAGGCATTAAAGATATAAAATAAAAGCAACTTTTTTAAAAAGAAAAGTTGCTTTTGTTTTTTGCTTGTATTTTTTTTTAAATTAGAGTAAAATCTAATTAAAGGGAAAAAATATGAAAAGTATATATACATATTATAAAGAAAGATTAATTGAAATTAGTGGGAAAAATAGAAGCTTATATTTAAAGAATTTTAGCAAAAAAAATGGATATGATATAGGCAAAATTTTATATCAAAATCAAGAGTTTGCAAATGAACTGTTAGACAATCTTTGGAATGGTAGAACAGTTGCTTTTTCACTTATTGGAAAAGATAAGAAAGATGCAATTTTAAAAGCCAACAAAGTTTTTAATAATGATTTGGGAGATTATAGTGAAGAGGACAAGCAAAAATTAGAAAAATTAAAAAGAGAACAAACAAAAAAATGTATAGAACAAGAAGTTAAAAATTTGGTTGCTCTTAAAAGGGAAATTGATGAAATTGAAAAAGAAACAGGAAGATATGAACTTTTTGTTTGTTATCCTTTTGTGTATGGCAATTTAAAAAATTACAACTTTAAAGCACCTCTTTTAATGTTTCCAATAGAACTTGAAATTGTTGATGACAATAATGTTAATCTTTACTTAAAAGCAGGGGAACCAGTTCAATTAAATAAAGCATTGATGTATGCTTTTGCTGATGCTAAAAGATTAAATCTTGAAGATATGGAAATGGAATTTGATTGCATGAAAGCAAAATTTCCTTCTATGCAAAAGTTGTTGGATTATTTAGCATCTTTTGGTGTAAAGATTGCAAACAATCAAAGAAAAAATATTTTTCCATTTGATAGATATCCAGAACCTAAAATAGGTGAAAGTCCAGAAATTAAAAATTTATGCTTGTTGTCTAGATGTAGTTTGGCAAATTCTATTTATAATGATTATGCAAGGCTGGAAAAGAAACATTTGGCAAATGAGTCTGTAAATCAGTTGTTTAACCGAAAGACAAAAAAACAAAAAACAGAAAAAAAAGATGATTTGTTTTTAATAAGCAATGTTGACTATGCACAAGAACAAGTTGTTCGCAAAGTTAATGAAAGCGGAAATATGGTTATTTATGGACCTCCTGGAACGGGAAAAAGTCAAACTATTGTAAATATTATTTCAGATGCAATTTGCAAAAATAAAAAAGTGCTTGTCGTATCTCAAAAGAAAGCTGCATTAGATGTCGTTTTTAATAGACTTGGTTTGTTGAATAACAAAGCAATGTTTGTGGTAGATGCAGAAAAAGAAAAACGCGGTTTTTATGAAAGATGTCTTACAGTTCATAATAATTATGTAAATTTCAAATGCGACAATAATTTAAAGAAACAATATGATGATACAAAAAAACTATTGAATGCTGAAATAGAAAAATTGGAAAACATAAACAACTGTTTGATTGCAAAAACATCTTTTGGACTTTCTTTGCAAGAAATGTATTATAATTCTTTCAAAATTGGCAAAAAAACTGTTGAATATTCTATATATCAACAAATGCTCAACAATAAAAAAATCATTAATATGAATTATGAACAATTAAGTGATGCTTTAAGCTTGCTTAATGAGCCAAATAAAACTCAATTGTATTATACTTTTATAGAAAACAAAAAGAAAAATCCTTTTGTTGACCATTTAAAGAAAGATGCTGGTCTTCATTTTATAGCTCAATCACAAAGCAAACTCGCCACATTATTAAAATCTAGACAAGGGTTGTTTGATATTGCAAATTATAAATACAGCAGACAAGTTATTACATATCTATCTCACTTAAAATCAAAATCAGGAATAGAAAATCTTGTAAAAATGGTTGCAAAACTAGAATATCAATCTTCTTACAAATTTTTAAAAGCGTCTTGCATTTTGTTGCCATTATATCCTTTTGCAAAAATAAACATGATAAAGAAAGAAAAAATTGTTTATAAGGAATTTGAAAAAACAATAGAAGCTATTGAAGAGTATTTGCAAGATTATCAATTCTTGAAAGATATTTTAACAGAAGAAGGATATTTAATGGCTGTTGATGGTATTATCAATGGCAACAATAATATATTAAGATTGGTTCAAAGTGCTGTTGAAAATTATATTGAAAATAGTGATATCAATAGAATTTTGGACAATCTTACAAACAATCAAAAATTAGTGTTAAATTTTGCATACAAAAATGCAAACTCGTTTGCAAAATATAATGAAATTTTAGAAAAAATTATGCCTTTAAGAATTTATCATGAAATTTTGCAATATGAGAAAAAATTGCAAGTACAACTTGCGGGAATTGTTGATTTTGAAAATATTAGAGCAAAAATTGTATCTTTGAAAAATGAACTTAACAATTTAAGCAAACAAATTGCAATGGAAAGTTTTGTGCAAAATTATTGTTCATTGATGGATGGTAGTGTCAAAAGTAAAGACTTTTTGTATCAAATTTCAAAAAAACAAAATTTCTGGAGCATTAGAAAGATGATGGAAGTTTATTGCGATTATCTTTTTAAGTTATTTCCTTGTTGGCTTCTTTCTCCTGAAAATGTTTCAACTATTTTACCACTTGAAAAGGATATGTTTGATATTGTGCTTTTTGACGAAGCATCTCAGGTCTTTATAGAAAACACAATTCCTTCTATTTATAGAGGCAAAAGAATTGTTGTTGCTGGTGATGCAAAACAATTAAGACCAACAACAACATTTATGAAAAGATACATGGGTAGCAACCTAGAAGAAGATGTAGATTTATCAACACAAGCTGCTCTTGAAGTTGAAAGTTTGCTTGACCTTGCAGTTTCAAGATTTAATAGTGCAAATATTACATATCATTATAGAAGCAAAAATCAAGAACTTATTGATTTTTCAAATAAAGCATTTTATTCTGGAAATCTTCAAATCGCTCCAAATGTATCAAAAAATATAAAACAAAAACCAATAGAAAGAATTTTAGTTGACGGCAAATGGAGTGATAGAAAAAATTTAATTGAAGCCAAAAAAGTTGTTGAACTTACAAAAAATATTATCAAGAATCGCAAACATAATGAAACTATTGGTATTATCACTTTCAATTCAGAACAAGAAATGGCAATTGAAGATTTGTTTGATAAAGAATGTTTTAAAGATGAGAGTTTTAGAACAAAATATATTAAAGAAACAAATCGTGTTGAAAATGATGAAGATGTAAGTTTGTTTATTAAAAACCTTGAAAATGTCCAAGGTGATGAAAGAGATATAATCATTTTTTCAGTTGGTTATGCAAAAAATGAATTTGGTAAAGTAAATGCTTCTTTTGGTTCTTTGTCAAATGAAGGTGGTGAAAATAGATTAAATGTAGCTATCACTCGTGCAAAACAAAAAATATATGTTGTAACAAGCATAGAACCAGAAGAGTTAAAAGTGGACGGAGCTAAATATGCAGGGCCAAAACTTTTAAGAAGTTATTTAACTTATGCAAGGGCAGTTTCAAAGGGAAATAATGAAGAAGTAAAATCTATATTAAACAGTTTTAATGAAAGAATCTTAAAAACCAATAAGACTTTTGGGTTACTTCCTTTGGAACAACAAATTCAAAAGAAACTTGTTAAACTTGGTTATAATGCAGAAATTAATTTAGGTAATACAGACAGCAAAATTTCTGTTGCAGTTTATGATAAAAAGAAAGATAAATATTTGCTAGGTATTGAAACAGACCAAACAGCAATCTTAGGTTCAAATTCTGTGCTTGAAAGAGATGTTTATAGAAATGAATTTTTAAAATCAAAAGGCTGGAAAATATATCGTGTTTGGAGTAGAGATTGGTGGCATAATGCAAAAAGCGTAACAAGCTCTATTGTCAAAGAAATTGAAAAACAGAAAAAACTATTGGATAAAAACGAAAAAAAATAAATAAAAGGGTTTAATTTGTTTTAAATTTATGATATAATAAATTTGTAAAGATAAGGAGTTTTTATGGATAAAAATATTGAGATATCTTATGTTATGGTAAAGCCTAGATTTGCAAATAATTTAGATTTAATCAATGAAATTAAGAAAAGGATAAAAGAAAAAAAGTTAAAGATTATTGACAACCATTATTTAAAGTATGATAGAGATTTGGCTCAAAAACATTATGCTGAACATGTAGGCAAAGATTTCTATCCACCATTAGAAGATTACATAGTAAGTGATGTCTGTTATGGTATGATTGTTAAAGGAGAAAATGCTATTTCAAAAATAAGAGAAATAGTTGGTTCCACAAAAGACCCAGCAAAAGGAACAATAAGACATGATATTCCTGTTATGTTTAATATTGAATCTTCTACAAGAGAAAATGTTGTTCATGCGTCTGATAGTGTTGATTCAGCAAAAAGAGAAATTGAAATATATAAAATTGCTATTGAAAGAGAAGAAGAATTTTATAAAAATTAAAATATCAAGAAAAATCTTGATATTTTTTTGTAATAAATAATAAAAATAGTTATTAAAAAATATTTTTATATCTAAATTAACTTCAATTTGTTGACAAATGGATTATTTTTTTATTATTATAATAAAAAGGAGGAAAGGATAATGAATCCAATGTTAATATTATTATTTTCAGTTTTGGGCGTATTGTTTGTAATATCTATGGTTGCAAGCTTTATTAGATGGAACGCAAGAAGGGTAACAACTTGGTTCAGTATTAAAAAACTTGAAATAGACAAACCAATTCTTGACTATGCAAGGTTAATTCTTGATGAAAATGGTCTTGAAGATGTAGAAGTAAAAAAAGTTGGTTTTTTTGCATCAATGTTTGTTGGTAACACTTATAGTCCATCAAAAAAACTTGTTCGCATAAGTTGGGGAACAGCACTTAGACCAACTGCAACAAGTTTGGCGGCGGTTTGTCAAGTTGTGGCATTAGCAAAAATGCATGCTGATGGAAAAAAAGGATTAAAATTGGTTGAATTTAACAGATGGTTTGGTTGGGTACCAATGTTGTTGTTGCCATTAATTTTAGCTGGTCTTATCATTGACTTGGTTTCTGCTGGTGGATTAGGAACTTTCACAATTGTGTTTTCAGCTATTGGTTTGGCTCTTGCATTAATTTATTTTATTTTTTCAGCAGTGGCAGCCAGCAAATATATTAATTCTTGCAAAATTGGTCAACAATTGATATTAGATATGGGAATTTTACAAGAAAATGAAGAAAAGAAAATAAAAAAACTTTTTTCTGCATGGAGAAAACTTGCAATTCTAAATGTGTTTATAGCGCTGTTTGAAGTTATTTATTTCATTTTAAGACTACTTCTTTCAGGAACTAAGTTGTTTAGGAGATAATTATGGAACAAAAATTTTTAAAAAAAGAAACTAAAACTTTTTCGGTTGTTACTAGTGTCCTAATCGGAATTGCCTTAATGATTTTGGTTATTATTGGATTGATTAGTGGAAATTTCTTAGGCATTTCAATAATTGGTTCCAGCGTTATTGTTTTTGCATCTGCTATATTTATGGGAGCAATGCAAATTAGAGTTTTTTCAAATTATAAAAATCAAAAGAAATATTTATGTGCTGATGGCATTTTCTATATTTGCTTGACTATATTAGTTGCTGTTGCAGGGATTGTGTTTGTTTTGGTTCCAAATGCACAAGTTGATATAAGATATTTTATATTTGTTTTTGCTTTGGCTTTTGCTGTTTGGAAAGTTTTAATTTCTATTTTAGGCTTTAAACATAAATATTACAATGCTTTTGCAGAATTGATTATCGCATTTTTTTGGCTTTTAAGTGGAATAGCAGTTTTGTTGACTATTTTTGACAATCTTGTTCAAGTTGGTTCTTACTTAATGTGTGTTTCAAATTATTTATTAGGAATAGCAACTATATTTTATATTTTGTTTTCTTATGTTTATAAAGAACCAGACTTTTTAATAACTGAGGAAGCAAAAAAAATATTACAAAAAGAGCTTGAAGAAAAAGCTACAAGATTGAATAGATTTAATTCTCGTTATTCAATTCCTGTTGTTGAAGAAAGAGAAAATAAGGAAGAAAATTCTATTGAACAAAAAATGGAAAAACTTAAAAACTTAAGAGAAAAAGGCTTTATTACAGATGAAGAATTTGAAAAAAGGAAAAAAGATTTATTAGACAAAGAATTATAAAAAATAAAACACTATTTAATAATTTTTAAATAGTGTTTTTTTGTGTCATATTTAACAATGTTATATGCATTACATATTATGTACTGGGCGTGTAAAAAGGAAATTTATGGCTTTTATATAAAAATTTTCTAGTATTGATAGAGGTGGTATAAATTTTATTGGAAATACTCTTGGTTTGTCAAAAAACTTAAATACTTTAACTGCTGGCACACAAGGGTCAATTGGTGCTTTTACCTCTCTTTCAAATACTCAATTTTCTAATTTTCCTAATGGTACAACAAACAATTATTTAGAAAATGGTTCAAGTGCAATTTTAAATTTGCCTGTTGGTTCTTCTATTTTATACGCTGAATTGGTATGGGGTGGTTTGTATAAATCACAAACACAAGATATAACTAATCTTTTGAATAACTCAATAAATTTGTCAGTAAATTCCAATGATTATATTATAGCACCAAATGGCACTACTTCACAAAATTTTTTAATTCCTAGTGGGGGCTTTCAATTTGGTTTTTATGTTAGGTCAGCTGTTGTTACAGATATAGTTTCAGCAAATTTAAATGGGACATATTCTGCCAAAGCAATTCCGTCAATATTGACAGCAATTTCTAGTCAAACTTCTTTATCTATAACAAAAAGTGTTGATAAAACATATGCAATTGCTGGTGATAATCTTCATTATACTTCTTTGATAAAAAATAAAGGAAGTCAAAAAATTGAAAATATGATTTTTAAAGATGTTCTTCAAAGTGGTATAACTTTTGTTGATGGAAGTGTAAAAATTGATGGGGTTTCATATCCTTTGTATAATCCAATAGCTGGATTTGCTCTTGATGATATTGATGCCGGTGGAACTAGAAATGTAGAATTTGATGTTACTGTAAATTAAAAGGTTATAATGAATACTATAAAAAACTATTCTATGGTAACAGTTACAAATTCATCTGGCGAACAAACTTTTTTTAAGCAATCAGGTGCTTACTACAATATTAAAACCGATAAATTTAACTGGAATATGTTGCAAAAAATATCATTATTTTGATTTTAACAATTGGTGTAACTGCTGCAAATCTCATTGCTGTTGCTCTAACAACAATTGTTGTTTTGTATTTGCGATGTTTTTAAATTGTTTGTTATAAAAGAAAAAAGTTTCAATTTTTTGAAACTTTTTTTAATTTAATTGTTTTGAAATTTAATAAAAAAATGATATTCTTTAACTAAGGAGATTATTTAATGAAAACATTGATTTTTGAGGGGAATATATTAAAAATAGGATTGGTTCAAATATTTAGCAAAATTTCAAAAAAAGCTTATCATGCAAAATTTTCACCAATCAAATATTTAAAAGTTAAAGATGATAAATTGCCAAATGAAAATTATGTAAAAGTAAAAAATATTTTAAGTGGTATTTGTGGCTCTGATATGACTTTTTACACTTGCAAACAAGGTCCATGCACTGCTTTTTTGCCAATGCCATGTTCAGATATAACTTACTTAGGTCATGAAACTGTCGGAGAAATAGTAGAGGTTGGAAAAAATGTTAAAAAATTTAAAATAGGCGACAGGGTTACTATGAATAAATATATGGCTTGTTGTGATTTAAAAGGGATTAAACCTTGTCAAATGTGCAAAAAAGGTAATTATGCTGACTGTGAAAACTATGGGCAGGAAAGCCAAATTAAGCAAATAGTTGGTGCTGGTTTTGGAGATTATTATTACGCTCCTGAAAGCCAGTTATTAAAAATACCTTCAAAAATATCTAATGAACAAGCTGTTTTAATTGAACCTTTTGCTGTTAGTTTGCATTCAGTATTAAAATGTGTTCCAAAAAATAGGAATAAGGTTTTGGTTGTCGGTGCAGGCATGATTGGACTTGGTATAATTCAGTTTATAAAATTATTAAATCCTAATTGTAAAGTTTTTGTTTTAGAAAAAAATAAAGCAAAACATAAATTTGCCAAAAAGTTGGGTGCTGACGAATTTTTGGAAGGTGACAATTACAAGGCTGTTGCAAAAGCTACAAATGCAAAATTGTATCAAAAAGGAAAAAACACAATGATTATGGGTGGATTTGATGTTATTTTTGACACAGTTGGCAAAGGAACACTTTTTAATGACACTCTTAGATGGTTAAAAGCACAAGGCACATTAGTGAAAGTTGGATACCAAATGACAAAAACCAAATTTGACGAAACTCCAATTTGGTGGCAGGGGCTTCATATTATTGGTGTAGATAGTCATGGTGCTGAGATATTTGATGGTAAAAAAATAAATACATTTGAATTGGTAATAAAATTCATGAAAGAAAACAAATTGATTACTGATGGATTTATTACTAATAAATTTAAATTAAATGATTATAAAAAGGCGTTTAAGTTGTTGATTGAAAACCCGAAAGATACAATAAAAGTTGTTTTAGATTGTCAATAAGAAAAGAGTTTACATTTAACTTTTAAAGTTATGTAAACTCTTTTTTTTATTGTGCTTTGTCTTTTTTTTGTTTACTTGATTTAAGACTATTTTTTAAATTATCTTCATATGCTTGATAGAACATTTCTTCCATCTGGTCAATACATTTTTCAATTTCATATTTCTTTGAAGACTCAATGTATTGTTTACTAAAATCTTCAATTTCATTAGGGTGTTCAATCATATATTCAATTTTTGATTTTAAATCTTTTGCATCACCAGATTTAAATAGGCATTTTTCACTTAAAGCAAATTGATTTGTAGCAACCAATTTGTTGTCAGATATTATAGGAACAAGTCCACATGTAAAAGCTTCCATGCAACCAATGGCTTCTATATCAAAATCAGAGCTGTGCACATACAAATCGCTATAATTGATTATTTTGTGTAATTCTTGTTGAGAAACAAACTTAAAAATAGCAGGATTTTTTAAATATTTTTTGCTTAATTTTTTCAAATGTTTTTCCCATGGACCTTTGCCACATAAAATTAATTGTATTTTATCATTGTATTTAGATTTGCCAATTGCTTTTATTAACAAATCTTGTCTTTTTTCTTTTGAAAATCTAGCAATCATTAAAATAATATATTTATCTTTTAATTCTTCTGGTTTCTCTACGTCTTCTTGTGAAAAAGAAGAGGTAATGCCATTGCTGATTACATGCAAATTTGCTGTGTAGTTTCTTTTTTCAAGTTCATTTTTTATCATATTACTTGGACAATGTATATGACCAAATTTGTTATAAAATCTTCTAAAATCATAGTATATAAATTCTGTTAGTGGCTTGATTTTGCCAAGTGATAAAGTTGATGTAATATTTTCAGGTTGAACATGAAATGCAGCTGTTGAAGCAATACCCATTTTATCGCATAATTCTTTGCCTTTTTTACTTAATTTAAAAGGCATTAAAAAATGTACTACATCACTATTTTCAAATGCTTTTATCATAGTAGATTTGACTGGTATTGCAAGTTGCATACCTTGTGATGCTATTATATCTCTCAAAATAGGCAAATTAAATTTTTTAACAACATAGACATTTTCATCGTCTATATTTGATGATGTAACAATTTTAACTTTGTGACCTCTTTTAATTAAATGTTCTGCCAATCTACGTGTTGTTACGGTGGTTCCATTTGAAGTTTCACCATATTGGTCTATAACTAATGTTATAGTAAGTTTCTTTTTCATAAGTACTCCTTTAATTTGTTTGATTTATGTTTCTGCGTCTTTATATCTTTCGTTTAAATGGTTGTATATTTTTAAAAACTTTGGTCTTATATATCTTTGAATAATTATTGGCAATAAATGTAATATTGTGTTTAACAAAAATATTGGCAGACTTATTATTATAAAAAATTTAGATGGAACAATAAAAAATATTAATAGTCCAAAAACAATAGATAAAAAGTGTAAACTTTCTGCTATACAAGTTTCAGTTAAAAATTTAAATATGTAATCTGGATTTTTAGGATCAGCAATTTTGCTTTTTGAAAAACCTTCAAGTTTTCCTAGTTCTGGAACTTTGTCTTTCCAATTTTTTATTTTTAATTTTAAATATAATTGTTTTTCTTTATCACTTACTTTAAATCTTTTTTTTTGGGGTCATACCATTTTTTCGGAAAAACATGAGACAGAATAGTTATTAGTCCAGAAGATAAACCACACAATAATATTGCAATAAAAATCCACAGCAATAAATTGGGGAAATAATAATTGTTACAAATTGCCCATATTGTATTGCATGTTAAAATTATAATTAAAGAGATACTTATTAATTTTGTGTATACTTTCATTAAAAATATACTACCACAAATTTATAAACATAATCAAGTTGTTTGCTTATTCTAAACAAAAAAAATAAAAAAAATTGATATTTAGTTTAGTAAATATCAATTTTAAAATTTTTATATCTCTCTTTCTAATGTTATACCATCTTTATAATTACATAAATTTGGACATTTGTAATCTGGGAATGTGCATCTTGCACCTTTTGTATAAGGTTTTAGGTAATCAACAATTTCTGGCTCATCACATTCGTTTACATATCTTGTCAATGTGTTTTTTGTTTGGTTTGATATTTCCAGTTGTGCACATGTGCAAAGTCTCTCTTTTGCTTTTAAAATTAGATTTTCAACTGTTCCTCTTTCGTTTATTGTCAATAATTGTGCTTGTGGGTGATTGTCTATTATTTTTTCCATATCTTCTTGCCATTGCAATTTTAAGTCTTCATTTTTTTCTATTATTTTTGGTATGTAATATTCTTTTTTTATTTGAGGATTTATTTCATAAGACAATGTTCTATGTCTTTGAGCTTGGGCAAGACTAGCAAAGGAGCCTTTATAATTTACGCTGTAAGTTTCTCCGAAATGTTCTTTTCTTGTCCTTTCTCCGACAAGTGAGAAAAATCTATTTTTATCATCTTTTAACATTCCATCTATCAAACCTGTTTTTTCAAGTTCTTTACAAAATTCATCGGCATAAGGAACTAGTAGTTGATATATTTCATTTGGTTTGTCTTTCATTTTTTTTAGCCAATTATAGATATAATTGAGTTGTCTATATGATGTCGTATACAACATTGAAGTAGGTGTTAGAACAGAGATAAAATATCTAGCATTTTCTTGTGCAAGTTTTGTGATTCTTGTAGGAGAAAAATAATTTGATAAATTTGGTATTGTTTTTATTTCATTTTCTAAAATTGGTATCCACTTTTCATATAATTCAGCTTCTTCTTTTGAAGGTTGCATTTTTGTGTATCTTGCAGATTTTTCGCTTGTTGTATAATCTTTTTCATTGTTTAACAACATTGCAAAAAGTTTTGGGATATTAGTTAATTGTAGTGTTATCTTAACATGGTCAAAAACACTATGATGACCACTAGATTTTGTTTGTAAAATTCGTTTGTCTGTTTTTTCTTTTGGTTCGTTAAAAAGAGTCTCAAAATCGTTTGGCATATAGCAAACGCCAGCTGCAAGTCCACTAAATTTTTCCATTTCATCTTTTGTCAACATTTCATTAAAATTTGAAGTTGCTATAATTTTTGTTTCCATTTTTTGCTCCTTTAAGTTGCTTTTGATATGGTTTTATTTATTGTTTTAAAAAAATTTAATAAAATAAATATGGTTTATCAAAAGTATATTTTATTTCTTACTTTAATTTATCATATAAATTGTCTGTTGTCAATAATCAAATTTGTAAACTTTGTTTATTAAAATATTTTTATAATTTGTTGACTTTATTTTTGATTGTTGTATACTTATAAAAAGAGGACTTGTATGGATATTAAAAAAATTGTAGATGATGTTTTTTTACAAGCTGAAAAAGGTGTTGTGAATTTAAAAACACAAAACCAAGAGCAGTGGAAGTTTTACGCACGATTTTACTATAAAATTGAAGATAAAACTAATTTAAAATCAAACAACAAATATCCAATTGTATTTATTCCAAGTTATAACGTTTTTTTAAAAGAAATTGAAAAATATATTATAGTAGCAAAAAACTTTTATATAGATGATAAAAATTATTTTGATTTAAATGAAGAAGAGTTTGCAAAAAAATTGTTTTTAGATTTAGTAATCAATGCAAGTAATTATGATTTAATAAATTTTATAGATTATATAAAACTTAAAACTCAAATTTTGGAAAATACTTTGACGGTAAGTGAATTTCTTATAGGCAATTATAATGAGTATGAAATTTTTGGAAAAATTGTAAAAAATAAGTCTAATATAGAAAGTCCATATAGATTTGATATAATTTTTAAAGACCAATTAAATAATCAATTTTTATTGCCTAGTATATTGTTTGGAACAAATAAAAAACAATGTTTTGTTTATTCAATTCAAAATTTAAACAAAGAGCCTAAAAATCTTTTATCTAAGAAGTTGGATAGATATTTTAGAAAAGTAAACAAAAATGTAGATGTGGAAGATGATATTTATAATGTATCTCCAAATGCAGTTGTTGCATTTGTAATTTTCGTTGAATATTTGAAAAACAAAAACATTTCAAAATTTGTAAATTCTTGTTTTATGCCAATTAGATATCATGCTGGCAAAATTTCTGGCTATAAACATTGTGAAGAAAACTTTGAAAAAAGTCAATTTTTGCAAAAACATGAAAAAAATCAGTTTAATATTACAAACAAGCTTATAAACATGTTTTTTAGATATGAAAACCATTTTAATAATTCTATTGTTAGTTTTGACAATATAAAACAGCAAATAAAAATTGATATAGAAAAAGAAGATTATCAAAATCAAGATAACATAATTTGCGATATAGCAAGAGAGATAGAAAAATTTAATCAACATACATTTGAAAAATAAAGGTGGAAAATGAAAAATAAATTAAAAGATAAAGTAATTGTTATAACAGGGGCTAGTAGTGGTATTGGCTTGTGCACAGCCAAAAAACTTACAAGTCTAGGTGCAAAAGTTTATGGTATTGCTAGAAATAATTTTGAAGGAGAAAATTTTTCGTTTCTTCAAGCAGATATAAACGATGATGAAAAGATAAGAGAAATTTTTAAAGAAATATATGATAAAGAAGGAAAAATTGATGTATTGATTAACAATGCTGGTTATGGAATCGCTGGTGCAATAGAATCAACAAAAAGAGATTCAATTTACAATTTAGTCAATACAAATCTTTCTGCTTTAATAAATTTGTGTGCTATTGCTATTCCTTATCTTAAACAATCATCTATTTCACATATTGTAAATATTTCATCTATTGGTGGAATTATCCCTTTGCCATTTCAAGCAGTTTATTCAGCGACCAAAGCTGGTGTTGAAGTGTTTTCAAGAGCACTTGCAAACGAAGTCAAACCTTTTAATATAAAAGTGTCAGCCATTATGCCCGGCGACATAAAAACAGGATTTACGAAAAATAGAATTATAGAAGAAGGCAACGAGAGTCAAAATTATAAAAATATCATAAAGAAAAGCATTGAAAAAGTTGAAAGAGATGAGCAAACGGGGAAAGGACCAGAAGGTGTTGTTAAAGTTATTGTAAAAATTTTAAAGAAAAAAAATCCACCACTTAAAATTGCAGTTGGATTTTGGTACAAATTTGTTCCATTTTTGGTTCGTATTTTGCCAAACAAAATTATAAACTGGATTGTAGGAAAGATGTATTGTTAAAATTTTGATTTAAACAAAGGAGAATTATGAGCAAACTGTATTTTAAATATGGAGCAATGGGGAGCAGTAAAACAGCACAAGCATTGATGTGTAAATTTAATTATGAACAAAAAGATTTTAAAGTTTTTTTGTTTAAGCCTATTGTTGACAATAGGTTGCAAAAAGATGGAAAGGCACTTGTTGGAAGTAGAATTGGTTTAAGCAGTGAATGTATTGAATTTACGAAAAATGACAATTTTTTATCACTTGCAAAAACACTAAATATTTTACAAGAACGCAATGTAATAATTATTGATGAATGTCAATTTTTGACAAAAGAGCAGGTAGAGCAATTAAAAGAGATTTCTTTTACAATTCCTGTTTTGTGCTATGGTTTACTTACTAATTTTAAAACATATCTTTTCGAAGGAAGCAAAAGGCTTATAGAAATTGCCGATTCTATAAAAGAAATTAAATCCGTTTGTAGCTGTGGTAGAAAGGCGATTGTAAATGCACGTGTGGTAGATGGAAAAATCGTAGACGATGGGAATGAAGTGTTAATTGGTGGCGACGAAAAATATCAAGGTATGTGTTATCAGTGTTACATAAAAGCAAAAAGAAAGTGAAAATTAATTTCACTTTCTTTTTTATTAATTTATAAATAATAAAATCTATTTATTTTTCTTTGCTTTCATCTTTTTCTTCATTCATTACTCTCAATAGAGGAACTTTCTTTAAGTAGTATTCATCTATTTTATAAGCATCTTGCAGAGTCCTTGCATGATAAAATTTTTTTATTTCTTTAATATGAGGCTTATAAACAAGTATATCTTGCAAAGGAGAAAAACTTGCTATTTCAAATTCTCTGTTTTGCAATGAAAATGCGTTTGCAGATTTGTCGCTAACAATTTGTTTAATATCAGATTTAGAAAGCCCCATTTGAAGCAAAGAAGAAATAGTTTTATATTTTTTGTAGTGATTTAATATTTTTTCGTAATTTTGCTCTACACTTATACTTTCTGTATCTAAATTTTTATTTTTAAATTTATCTATAAATGAAATTTCTTCTTGCGACAAAAATTTTTGATAATACGGATAATTAATAAAGAAATTCATAAAGTGGCAAAACTCAAATAAATTTGGACTGATGTATTTCTGATTTTCTAAATAATCAAATTTGATTATATTTTTGGAAGCGTTTGTTGTATATTTTAATGGAGAAGATAAATCTAGGGTTTTATTTTTTATTCTTTCGCACAAATTTTCCAATTTTTCCAAAACAATTTTTTCAATTTTGTTAAAATTATTTTCTCCGAAAACTTTTTTACATTGCTTAACACTTAATTTATCAAAATATCTAAATTGCAGGAATTGTGCCTCTTGTGGTGTGAAGGCATAATCATACAATTTGTTTTGCATTTTGTCAGAAATTTGATTGGTTTTGAAAATATTTAACATATACTTTTTATAGCAATTAAAAATTTCATCGTTTGGAAGATAATTAAACAAAATATTGATATTTATATCATTTTTAAAAACATATCTGCCTATTGCCCAAAGTTTCATCTTTCCGCAATTCAACTTTTGTGTTTCAACTTGTGTTGAGGTGAAATTGGAAAGTTCATAACAAGTTCTTATTTTTTTGAATAATTGATGTATTTGCTTGTGTAGATTTTGTTTTGATGTGTTTAGCATTTTGCTTACATTTTCAAAAGTTTCATTTTTACTATAAACCATCTCTAAGATATACAAATCTTTTTTGTCAAAAAAATAATTTAGTTTTTTAAAAATATTGGACCATTCTAATTTTTCATGTAAATTTTCAAAAATATGATTTGAGTTTGGGTCTGCTATAACGTCTTTTAATGTAAAACTCTCATTATCGTTATTTGTAACATTTTCATCTAAAGAAATAGTATTGTTTAAATCTTTTCTTTTTAACACATTTTCTTTTTTTAACATATTTAATAAACATTTTTTAAAACATGTCATGGCAAATGAAGAAAATTTGTAACCTTTTGTATAATCAAAATATTTTATAGCTTTATATAACTCTAATGTTAAATATTGAAAGATATCATCAACATCGTATGATTTTATCTGATTGACTATACTTACATTTTTTTTCATGCAATCTACAATAAGAGGTTGGTTTAATTTTATTAATTGTTCAACATAAATATTGTTGTCAAAATTTCCGTTATCTTTTGCTAGTTTATGAGCTTTTTCAATTAGTTCCAAATTTAAAGTTGCCAATGTGCTTTTTGTCATTTGCTTTCTCCTTTTCCTATTTTAAAATAAAACTAATTATATGTCAAGATTGAAATTTTTAAAATTAATTTTAATTATATATTTTAACATTTTTTTATTAATAAAAAAAAGAACTTATTATGTCCTTTTTTCTATCTTTTAATTATTAATATATAATAAGCCAAGAGTTCCTTTGCCACAATGACAAGTAATAGTAGGACCGGCAACAGTTGTTAGCACTTCATCAAAGATGCCTTTTTCTTTTACGTATTCTATTATTTCATTAACAATTTCAGGTTCTGCACTAGAATGGGTTATGAAGCATCTTGTTTTATTTGGGTTATTAAATTTTGCCAATATGTCATCAACGTATTTTTTTAATATAACATTCATTTTGCCTCTGTATTTATCTGTTGGAACAATTTTTCCATCTATTAATTGTAAAGAAGGGTGTATTTTTAATAAATTTGCACCAAATTTTGCAAGTGCAGAGCATCTTCCATTTTTGCATAAGTATTCTAGCGTATCCACAACAAATGAAGCTTGAACTTTTGGTGCTAAAAGACTTTCTCGTTGATATATTTCTTTTGCAGATTTTCCTTGCATTGCTTGAATACTTGCATCAATTAACAAAAGTCCTATGCCTGTTGATAATGAAAGGCTGTCAACAATATATACCTTGTCTGTTCCTATTTCATTTGCTGCATTAACGGCGTTTTGATAAGAAACCGATAATTGTGAAGACAAACCGATATGAACAACAGTTTGTCCATTATCTGTAAATTTTTTAAAAAAATCTTTATATTCTTCTGTGCTTCTTGCAGAAGTTTTTGGCAACTTTTTTGTTTTGCTTACAAATTCAAATAAATCTTTTGTTGTTACATTTTCACCATCATAGCACTCTTTTTCGCCTAGCATAACTACAATAGGTATTGTTTTTATGTTATACTTTTCTAGTAATTCTTTTGATAAATCACAACTTGTATCTGATGTTATTTGAACCTTCATAATTTCTCCTTACTTAAAAAAAAGTATATCATAATGATAATTTTTTGTCTACCAAATTGCTTTTATAAACAATTTAAAAATAATAAATGTTTGAATAAAAATATTTTAAGTTTAAAATTAATTTTATTTTTTTTAGTTTTGTGTTATAATATGCATATATAAATAACATATCTTTTAATGATTAAGAAGGTGTGCCTATGGAAGATAAAATACTTATTGAAGTTGAGAAATTAACAAAAGATTACGGTCACGGTCGTGGTGTTTTTGATGTTTCTTTTGAAGTTAAAGAAGGCGAAGCTTTTGGTTTTTTAGGCCCAAACGGAGCAGGGAAAAGCACAACTATAAGACACATAATGGGATTTTCAAAACCACAAACTGGTCAAACCAAGATATTGGGCTATGAGTCTTTTGGGAATTATTATAAATTTTTGAAAGATGTGGGATATTTGCCGGGAGAAATTGCTTTGCCAGAAGGTTTAACTGGTTGGGAATTTCTTAAAATGATGAGCGATTTAAGACATCTTGAAAATCAAGAAAGAACAAAAATGCTGTTAGAAAAATTCAAGTTAAATCCAGCTGGGGAAACAAAGCGTATGAGTTTGGGAGATAAAAGAAAACTTGCAGTTGTTGCAGCGTTTATGAACGACCCAAAAGTTTTGATATTAGATGAACCAACAAGTGGATTAGACCCTGTTATGCAACAAGTTTTTATAGATTTTGTAAAAGAGGAAAAAAAGAGGGGAAAAACAATTTTGCTTTCTTCGCATATGTTTAATGAAGTTGAAGCCACTTGTGATAGGATAGCAATTATAAAAGATGGAAAAATTGTTTCAATGTTTGATACAAATAATATAAAACACAATGAAAACAAAAATTTTCATATAAAATTTAAAAATAAAATAGATTATGACAAATTTTTAGCAGCATTACCAATAAATAAGAAAAGAAAATTAAAAGTGGGAAAACCATACATATATAAAAATGATGAAAAAGATTTTTCTGTTTTTGTATATTGTAATGATCGTGATATAAATCAATTAATCAACTTGCTTAGCGATTTATCAGTAATTCTTTTTGAAGAAATCAAATTTACTTTGCAGGATCATTTTATGCAGTTTTACAGAGAAGATAAAAAATTTGGAGGTGTTTTTTAATGGAAAATATCATAGAAGTAAAAAACCTTACCAAAGACTATGGACAAAATAGGGGAATTTTTGATATAACTTTTTCTGTAAAAAAAGGAGAGGTTTTTGGTTTTGTAGGAACAAATGGCAGTGGAAAAACAACGATTATTCGTCATCTTATGGGGTTTTTAAAAGCTCAAAAAGGACAAGTTAATGTTTTAGGACTAGATGCATGGAAAGATTCGTGTGAAATAAAAAAATCAGTTGAATATATTCCAGGTGAAATAGCTTTTCCCGATTTAAACAATGGTATAACATTTCTTAAAAATCAGGCTGATTTACTCAAACTTGAAAATATGAACTATGCAGATTATTTAATTCAAAAATTACAACTTGATCCATCTGCAAATTTGAAAAGAATGAGTAAAGGAATGAAACAAAAGACTGCCATTGTAGCTGCATTGATGGCAGACAAAGACGTTATTATCTTAGATGAACCAACAACAGGACTTGACCCACTTATGAGAGAAACCTTCTTAGAGATTATTTTGGAAGAAAAGAAAAAAGGCAAGACAATAATTATGAGCAGTCAGATGTTTGATGAACTAGAAACTACATGTGATAGAGTAGCATTAATACTTGATGGACATATTATTGATATTGCTAGTATAGATGATATAAAAAATTCAAAAAAGATTTTTTATAAAATTGAGTTTAAAAATGAAAAAGATTTTAAAGATTTTAAAAAATTAAAATATAAAATAATTCGTACCCAAGAAAAATATTTTCAATATACAATAAGTATAAGCAAAGACAAAGTAAGCAAATTGTTTAATGATTTAAAAAATTTTAAATTAAAATTCATTAGTGAAGTTAAACAAAATCTTGAAAAACACTTTAAAGAAGTTTTGCTTAAAGTATACGAAAATGAAAATAAAAGTAATCAAAAATCTTCTAAAAAGGAGGTAAAGAAAAATGATAAATAAAGCATTATTCAAACAATCATGCAAAGCAAATTGGGTAAAATGGCTTGCTGTTACATTATCTACATGTATAATGCTTATGATTGTCATCATTGTTTTAGGCAATTTAGGTATAAATGACATAAGAGATTCTCTCAAAGATGTTTTTGTTCAAGCTGACCAAGAATCATATTTAAAAGAAAATTCTGTTGATGGTTATGAATTATATTTAACTTCTGTTGATGGTTATTCAGTTTTATATGCAAAGGCAGTCTATATGCCTAGCTTACAACAAAGTTTTAATGATGCCGTGACCGAATTTGAAGAATATTATGGAGAGGGCAGTGCCACAAAAGAAATACGTGACAATCAAATTATTCCACAATTAGTATCAGTAATTATTTCAAACCCAATGTTTGCTGGTGCTTTTGTAGGGATGGATGACGCAACTGTGACAATGTTTTTAACAACTTATTTAACTGTGTATAGCGATAACCAGTTAAATGGGACTTCTAAAACTAATGACGAAATTTTGCAGGAAACATATGCTAAAATGGTTTATCAAAATGCGTATCAACAAGAAATTGTAAGTGGAAAAACAGAAGAGGAGGCATTTACTAGCGCAATTTTTGCAAAATCAGTTGCTCTTGATGCTGCAAAAGAATATACAAAAAACAGCATAAATCCTGAATTTGATTATTCACAAGTGGCAACAAATTGTGTTAATTTATTAATACAAGAACAAGCTGAACAAAGTTTTGCTGGCTCAGATTTAAGTGAAGATGAAATTAAACAACAAGGTGTGGCAGCAAAAGTTATTTCAAACACTGCTATTACTACATATCTTTTATGGTATAATCAGCTGATGGAAGGGCAAGAAGAAACACCAGAAATAGTTTTGCAAGCAAAAACAGAAGCTAAAAATCAAGCAACAAAAAGTATTTCTGACCAAATACCAGAAAAAGTAGCAGTTGCTTTGCAAGAACTTGGAAACATGGATATTTATGGACTTATTATTGGTTCAATCTTCTATAAAATTGCAGGGTTATTGTTGCCTATGGTGTTTGTAATAATGACTGCAAATGGTTTGCTTGCCGGTCAAGTTGATTCTGGTTCTATGGCATATGTTTTGTCAACACCAACCAAAAGAAGAACTGTAACTGTAACACAACTAGCATATTTAGCTTTTGCACTATTTTCAATGTTTGCAATGCTTACAATATTTAGTGTAATTGCTGTTGCAATAGCAGGTGGAAATAGTTTTGCCATAAACTTTGGTGAAATTTTACTTCTCAACCTAGGTGCATATGTTACAATGTTTGCAATAGCAGGTTTTTGCTTTATGTGTTCTGCATTATTCAATACTACAAAACACTCTTTGTCAATAGGTGGTGGCCTTACAATATTCTCGCTTGTTTGTACGATTTTAGGATTGTTTGGTTCTGCAGTAGTTCCAAGTGCAATGAGAATTTCTGCGATGAATTTCTTTAACTATTTATCAATCATAACATTATTTGATACAGTTTCTATATTAGATGGTACATTAAGTTTTCTATGGAAATTGGCTATTCTTGCAGGAATAGGTTTGATAGGTATTATTGTAGGAGTGTTTAGATTTGACAAAAAAGATTTACCATTGTAAATAAAAAGCAAGATTAACAATCTTGCTTTTTATTTAAATATTTATTAAATTCTTTAAGTAATTTTAAAAATTTTTTTGGTAAAAAACTTTGGCATTTTTCTATTAAACTCTTATCAATATCTTTATAATATGTTTCAGCAATAGAGGCTGTTATCGTTGTTATAGTATCCGTATCTCCACCAAATGAAACAGCGTTTCTTATTGCATCTTCAAAGGAAGTGGAATTGAAAAAAGAAATTAATGCTGGTCTTACCGTTTCTATTGATTCAAAAGTGTAAGAATAATTTTTTCTATATTTGCTTATAGGAATATCTAAATTTAAAGAAAAGGTTTTGCTTATAATTTCTTTTACTTTTTGCATTTCATAATTGTTTTTTAAATACCAAATTGTATAGCAAACAATTTTTGCACCAATTTTACCATAGTATGTATTATGAGTTGGTAAAATTCCTTTTGTTATAAGTTGATTTATTTCTTTTAAAGAATGACAATACCAAGCAATAGGGCTAGAACGCATTGCCCCGCCATTACCTTTACTTTTTGAAAATTTATAACCACAACTAGTTGTAATCCAATGCACATAACTTGGTCCATAAATTGTAGGGGTTTTGTCAGGAAAAGACTTATAAGATTTTTTCAAACAATCTATCATTGCTTTTGAAGATTTATCCGTATGTAACAACCAATCAATTGTTGCAAATGTTAAAATAGTATCATCTGAAAACTTACTTCTTTCTGTAAAAAACTCAAAATTTTTTGTTTTTTTATTATATTTCTCGTTTTCATGAGTATAAGAATTTCCAATAATATCTCCAATGTAAAAACCGTTCATAAATTTTTCCTTTTTGTAGATTTTAACATAAAATTTTAATATATTCTAGTTTTTTTTCAAAAATTTAATATTAAATTTTATAAATTTATGTTAAACTATTTGAAAAGGAGATTAAATTATGCAAGTTTTCGGAACAGAGCACATCATTTACATGATTGTAATGATTGTAATAATGACAGCCTTATTAATTGTTTTTAAAAAATTTATACCAAAAAATAAAATGGTATTGCCAATCAAAATCATTGCAGGAATAGGATTAATTTTGATTATTATAAATAGAATTGTAGTTTCAAAATCTAGGTCTGGAACTTTTATAGATTTTATTCCAGATACATTTTGCAGTATGATGGGTTTTATTTTGCCTTTAACAATTTTGATTTTTAAGCCAAACACAAAAATTTTTCAATACGCAATTTTTGCTGGTATGATTGGTGGTTTGCTAACTTTTATTTATCCAGATTTTTTGATTTATTTTGATAATATTTTTAATATTCATCCTTTTACTGGATTGCTTTATCATACACTAATGCTTTTTCAATTTTTGCTTTGTATAATCTCAGGCTATTTTGTTCCTACATTCAAAAACTGGTCATCTTTATTGATAGGGCTATCGTTTATGGTAGTTTTTGCAGTTTTTGGTAATACTGTTTTAGGACAATCAAACAACATGTATTTAAATGCACCTTTGCTTTCAGGAACAAGTTTGACTTGGTATGTTGTTGGTATTTTATTTTTAATTTTATATACGATTATTTTGCAAATATATGAAATGTGTACTCTTCCAAAAGCAGAGTGGTCTATTGTAAAAGTTTTTAAGTTTTTTAAAAATAAATTAAAGAAGAAAAATAATAAACTGATTGAAAAAACCGACAAAACGCAAGAAAATAAAGACTAACAAAAAAACGATAAATATTTATCGTTTTTTATATTTTATTAAACATTTTTTGACCTTTTCTTTTCAAAATAATTACATAAATTAATAGTAATATCAAATAAACTATTGCGGATATTGCAATTATTAAAATTAATGTAAAATTATTAAACAATTTTTCTCCGAGCAAGAAACTTGTTATCATTGGAACACAAGAAATTATCATGTTTATAATTAAGCATACAAAAGTGCTAAGACTTTGCTTAACTGCTTGCGTTATGTTAATCCATTTTAAATTTGGAAAACGCAGATTGATTAGTAACCCTAAAATAGGGCTCATAACAAGTGCAATAAATTGGATAATTATGCTTAGGGATATTATAAAAATGCTATTTGGTTGCAAAATTGCAAAGAACAAAATGTTTGACAATATTACAAAAGGTAGATATAAGACAATAGAAAAAATTATTTTTGACATTGCAAATGTTTTAAATGATATAGGCAAACTTTTTACTACATAATTTTTTTCGCCCTCAACATTAATGCTAACAGAAGAAGGTGATGCTACGCCTATCATCATTATGTTAACAAAAGTAAATATTGAGATTGCAATGTTTGTGATTTCTGTATAACTTTTAAACGACAAAGCCAAAATAATTGAAACAGCAACAGTCATTATTGCACCCATAATGCAATTTACAAAATATATTGGTGTGTTTATAAAAAATTTAAATTCTTTATTAAGTAAATCTTTAAAAACAGATTTTTCTTTAAAAACATCATTTTTATTTTTAACTTTAATTTTTGTATTACTTTGCAAAATATAAGTGTTAAGTTTTTTATATGTTAAAGCTAGCAACAAAATGCTTAGTGCTATTGCTAAAACTGAAATGAAAACAAACAACAAAAATTGTAAAAAAGAACTGGTTGTTATGGCACTATATAATGTGCTAATATATGGCAAAAATATTTTAATCCAAATTGAAATTTGACCATTAGAAAACATATTTGTTATTGTATCATTACTTGCCATAGAAATTGTTATAACTAAAAATAGTGTAAAAATTAGTGTCAAAATTGAAGTAATAATATTTCTATTTTTTAATTTGCCTGTGGCAAAATTTATAATTATTGTTAATATATTTCCAATAAAATTTACAAATGCAGGAGCAAACAAAAAAGAAATTAATGCAAAAATAATTGATTGAGCTGTTATTGGATTATATATAAAATAAACAACATAAGCAGGTAACAAAAATATGGAATGAAAAAACAAGCTTAACAAATATGAACTGATAAATTTTGCAATAACTATTTCTACTTTTTTTATAGGTAGTGATTCCAAATATTCAAAATCATTTGTTTTAAAATAAACACCTTGTTGTTGATATACTGTGAAAAACAAAACAAATATTCCTGCACTAAGTAAGCCTAAAAGTAAAATCATTTGAGGCTGATTTAATTGTTTAAAAGATTCTCCCAACGAATAATAAGAGTATCCCATGCCGGCACAAACTAAAATAGAAACGAGTAGTGTTACAAGAATTATACTGCTTTTGCTATTTTTTTTGCTGTTGAAAGATTGAGAAAATAGAGAGTTTGTATATATTTTTGTTAAATTAATTATGTTCTTCATTTTCTATCTCCAAAAAGACTTTTTCAAGACTTTCAATACCTTTTACATCTTCCATTTTTCCACTTTCAATAAGTTTTCCATTTTTTATAATAGCAATATGAGAACATATTTTCTCAGCCACATCAAGAACATGTGTTGAATAAAATATGGCAACTTTTTGCTCTGCAAGTTCCTTCATTATCAACTTTAATTCATGACTTGATTTTGGGTCAAGACCAACAAAAGGTTCGTCAAGTAGCAACAACTTTGGGGTATGAATAAGTGCACATATGATAGCCAATTTTTGTTTCATACCATGACTATAAGTAGAAATTTTTTGAGATAAATTTTCTTGTAAATCAAAACGCTTTGAATATTTTTCAATTTGTTCTTTTCTTTTTTCTTTTGAAATTTTAAAAACATCAGCAATGAAATTGAGCTGTTCAATTCCTGTTAAGTTTTCGTAAAGTAGTGGATTGTCTGGAATATAATGCAAAACTTCTTTTGCCTTTAAACTTTGATTTTTAATATCAAAACCATCTACCTTAATACTTCCTTCATCAAAATTTAAAATTCCAGAAATAGCTTTTAAAGTTGTGGTTTTTCCAGCTCCATTGTGCCCAATAAAAGCCCAAATTTCTCCACCTTTTATATTTAATGACAAGTTGTCAACAGCAACTTTATCTCCAAATTTTTTTGTAAAATTTTTTATTTCTAACATTGTCCGCTCCATTTTTTGATAGTTTAGCATAAAAATAAAAAAAACTCAAAATTTTTTTTGCTTTTGTTTGGTTGTTTATGTTATATTGTTAAGTGTAATTAATTATGTAAGGAGCAAAAATGGAAATTGTTAGAAATATAAGTGTTGAAGATTTTCAAAAATTGCATATTTTGGTTGGATGGAAAATTTTAAAAGATAAAGAAATTGAAAACGCATTAAAAAATTCAATGTTTGTTTCATGTGCTGTTGAGGATGGACAGGTTATTGGAATGGCCAGAGTAGTTGGAGACTTTGCAACGCATGGACTTTTATGTGATGTTATTGTAAGCCCACTATTTCAAAGACGTGGCATAGGTAAAGCAATTATCAGTGATATTTCATCACAAATTCAAGAATTTGTTGACAATAAAGATGAATTTATGTTGGAATTATTGCCAACAAAAGGCAACGTTGAGTTTTATCAAAAATGCGGTTTTAAATATGAACCTAACTATATGGACGGTTTATATAAGTGGTTTAAAAATAAAAATATATATGGTCAAAATTGCAAAAAACATTTGATGAGGTTGAACAGTAAGCCTTTTGATAGCATAAAAAACGGGCAGAAAAATATTGAAATGCGTTTGTATGATGAAAAGAGAAAACTTATTAAACCTAACGATATAATTATTTTTCATAATAAAGATAATGGTGAAAGGTTGTGGTGCAGGGTTATTCAGTTGCACAAATTTGATAATTTTGAACAGTTATACAAAAATTTTGATAAAAAGCAATTAGGTTATCAAGAAAATGAAGCAAGCAGTCCAAAAGACATGGAAGAATATTATAGCAAAGAAGAACAAGCATTGTATGGTGTTGTTGGTATAGAAGTGAAATTAATGGAAAGTTAAATTTTTTATAATAAAACAGCGATTTTATGTCGTTGTTTTTTTACAAGTTATGTATATTTAAAGTTTTTTAAAAAACTATTGACTTTTTGTAAAAATTTTTATATATTTATATTAATTTATTGGGGGAAATTTTGAAAAAGAATTTTCAAATTAAACTATTTTCAATAATAATTGCTTCACTTGCCGTTGTCGGTGGCATAATTGGTATGTGTGTTGCATATTTTGTTAACCCCTTAGTTGAGATTTACGTAAAAGACTTCCCCACAAAAACGGAATATTTTGAAACTGAGCAGTTTGATGCGTCAGGTTTAAAAATTGTTGCTAGATATAAATATTATAATGTTGAAAAAGAAATTGAAGATTTTGAAATTCTTGTTGACAGTCCATTAAACACCGAGTCAACGAGTGTGACAATATCTTACTCTGAAAAAGGTGTAACTAAGACAGTTTCTTTTGATATTACAGTAAAGCAAAGAAAAATTACAGAAATGGTTATTTTAAGTCAGCCTTTAAAAACAGAATATTTTGAAGGTGAGTTTTTTGATGTAAAAGGTCTTGAATTGCAAGTAAATTGTGAAGATGGAGCAAAATCATTTGAGCCTAAAAATATACAAATTGCAAAAGAAAATATTTCCCTTACAACCAATGATAAAAGTATTGCTATTTCATATACAGAGAATGGTAAAACTGTTTTAGCATTTGTTAACATTATTGTCAAAGAAATTACTACTGAACAAGAAGAAACCCAGGTTGCTGAAAATTTAATAGGATTTCTTCCAGAGTATGATGAAGTTGATATTGATGATGAAAGTACAATAGAATACATAAAAGATGTATATGACAAATTATCACAAGCACAAAAAGAAGAAGTTGGAGCTGATAAAGTTTTGCAAGATTTGACGACCAAAATTGAGCAATTGAAGAAAGAACAGGAAATTCTTTTAAACAGACAATATTCAATAAACTATATTTCCAAACAAGAAACAACAGATTTTAATCCAAACAATTCAAGCACTTATAAAAATGCACAGGGAAGTGTTGATTTGTTAAATCCTATCTCGGAAGAATTGTATAACAAAGGTTATGATTTTTCTCATTGGGAAGATAAAAAAGGCAACAAGGTAACTCAATTATACAACATAACAGAAGATACAACTTATTATGCAATTTTTGAGTTGTCAAATTTAATTAATTTGAAATTTATAAATATTACAAACGATACAGAAATTGGTGTTATGTCTGTTCAAAGATTTAATGGAACAAACTTTCAATACAACTTGATTAATAATGAAGTAAACAATTTTATTTTTGAAGTTCTCAATCAAATGCCAACAAATTTTTATTTAAGCAAAATATCAAATCCTGTAACTACTTTGGCTACTTCCCAGGGAAGAAGTGTTGATGTTTTTGTTGAAACTTTGCCATTAAATGATTTGGTTGATAAAAACCTACCAGAGCAACAAGAAAACAGTGCTATTTTCGTATTTGGCGAAAATGTAAAAGAGTTTGCTTTAAGTGATGGTTATTTACAACAAAGAGCAATAAGTGATATTTATGCTTATTATAACGAGCAGAATGAAAATTATTTGAATTATTATTTAGTAGATGAAGAAAAGAAAGTTTATGCTGACCTTGAAAAAATCAATTTTAATGATTTAGAAAGTAAAACTGTTGTAGTAACAAAAGTAGACAATAACTTTACGATAACAATAGATTATAAAAATGGCGAAAAATCATATAGTGGTTTAAAAGGAAAACAAACAATTTTAGATGCTTTAATTGAATATTCAGATAATGATGAGAACATTTTGACCTTTATAGATGGTTTAGGTGAATATTTTGATTTAAGTCAAATGCTCTATGATGATGTTTTGTTGAAAATGCATGATAGAATTTCATTTGATATTATATTGCATAATGGCACAGAAACTTCTACAATTAATATTCCAAACGAAAGCGCAGAAAATTATCAACTTACTGAAAATTTGCCGAAATTACAAAAATTGGGATACATTTTTGTCGGCTGGGCTCTTTCAGAAGGGGAAAATGCTTTATCAGATGAATATATAAATATTATAATGCAAAATAAGAATAAGAACAGTGAATTGTTTGCTGTATGGAAAATAAATCCAAACTATGATTTTCCATCAAGTTCTGTAAATTATACCCATCAATTCGTTGGAAAGTGGAGTGCAGTATTTAATCATGATGGCAAAATTATAGAAGCAAATTTAAATCTTAAAGCAAATGGTATTTATGAATATACAATCAAGAGTAACGGTTTGATAAATTCTACCATTATGGGAGAGTATCGTTTTGAAGAAAACAAACTTGTTGTTTATTCATTGTCTTTGGACGGAGATTATCAATTAATTCAAAAAAGCGATTTATCTTTTGATTTAACATACCTAGATAGCAATATTTTAGTGACAAATTGTTTTTATATTACAAAAAATGATAGTTCAATACAAGTGGAAAGATTTGATGTTGTATTGAATAGTGGAAACATCAAATTTGCAAATTATTATGGAAAAGAATTTTTGGGCAAATATCAATTTTATGAAAAAGATGTATTGACAAATGTTATAAATTCATATATAATAGAACTGTTTAATAATGGATATGCAAATGTTACTGTCAACAACAAGATAATTAATGTTGTATATCGTGTAGTTGAAAATAAAATTATAATTCTTTCTAATGATGTTTTAGGTGTTAAAGATTTGACAGAATATATAAACGATTCAAATAGAGTATAATTGGGGGAAGGGATGAATAAATTGAAAGTTAATTGCAAAGTGATAAACTTAATATTTTTAAGTTTTGTTTTTTGCGCATTAGTCTTGTTTGGTTTGTTTTCGTTAAAGTCACAAGATACATTTTTGCTCTCTGCTAGTGAAGAAGAACTTGAAAGTGATAACCAGTTAGATTTTGACAGAGAAGAAATTAAAATAGATAATGTTATTTTGTCTTCTGATAGAAACAGTGCCAAAGCAGGTGAAAATGTTAACTTTTTGTTTGAAGTAGAACCTTATTTTTCAATTGAAACTATTAAGACCATTGACTATAAAATTGTCAGTGGCAAAAATTATGCCAGCGTTAATAACGATGGCATTTTGTCTTTATATAAGAACGCAAAAGCATACGAAAATATTTCAGTGCAAGTTATTGTAAATGAAAAAGCAAGCAATATTGCAACAATCATGGTTGAAAAAACAGAAGTTGAAGATTTTGAAATTGTTGCAGACAAATTGACAATAAGAGAAGGAGAAATGGCACAAGTAAGTGTAAGTAAATTGCTCCCACAAACTGCAAGTTTTAAAACAGTTGAATATAGAATTATAGAAGGAAATGAATATGCTTCTATTGATTCAGAAACAGGACTTATTAAAGTTAATGATCAAATAAATATTCCAAAAGCTACTTTTAAAGTTTGTGCTTTTACTTGTGAAAATTTTGTTAAGGAAAGCAATGTTATAGAATTTGAAATTTATGTTCCTGTAAAAAATATGACTTTATCAGCAAGTGATACTGTTGCAAAAATTTCTTCTAACGAAGGAAAAGATATTGTTTTAAACGCAAAACCAATTGGCGTCGTTTCAAACTTTAATCCAGTTTATGTTATGGATTCTGCGTATAGTGAGTATGCATATATTTCTGGAAACATTTTACATGTAAATAAAAATCTCAAAGAAGAAGTTTTAATTCCAGTTTGGGCAGAGCAAGATGGGGCAGAGTCAAATATTTTATATATTCAAGTTTACATCATTACAGAAGAGATACAACTTAATGAAAATGAAGATTTAAAAAATGTTTCACAATTTTTAAGTTATAATTTTTCTGCTAAAACATTTCCTAGTTATGCAAGTTCGCAAGAATTCAGTTATTCATTAACTGATGAAAATGGTTTGGAAATTTTTTATGCTAACATTAGTGAAAATGGTTTGTTGACAATAAATGATGAAGCACCAGCAAATTCAACTTTAAAATTAACAATTCAAAACGCAGATGCAACAAAAATTGTTTACTTGAACATACAAGAATATGATACAAAGATTATTACATTACTTAGTGATTCTCTTCCTGATACTGTTTATCCTTGCGATATTATTGAATTTTATGCTTTTTTGGATAATAAGTATAAAACAAAAAATCATTTTGAAATAGAATTTGAGTCTGGAGATGAAAATGTCTTTGAAAACCATGGCAATTACATAACTATAAAAGATTTGTATGAACTTGAAAAATTTGGTAAAAACCAATTAAGTTTTAGTGTTAGAATAAAATCAACAACAGGATTAAGAAGCAAAAGTCATACATTTACAGTTAATTTACCAGTTGCTTCTATGCAAAACCAAACAATATATGTTAATCGTGGTGAAACTGTTTATATTGACATGTTTTTCAACTCAATGAATTTTGCAACAAACAAGGAAATTAAAGATGTTTCAAACAAAATAGTTAATGGTCAAACAATAGTTGTTAGTAAATCTCCTGTTGCTGGACAAATAAAAGTAGATGTTCCTACAAAACTTGAATACAATACAATGTTTAGAATTCCAGTTTATTCAGAAGATGGAAATAAAACTTGTACTATAACCCTTATAATAGATAGATTTGATGCAAGCAAATTAAAATTTGTTTTAGATGATAAGGATAGCAGTGGTTATGCTGTTGACCCGATAAATACAGAATTATGGATTGGCAGAAGTTTAAAAATTAGTTTTACTTATAATGGTTTGCCAGTTTCAGAATATGCAATTAAAAGACATGTTGTATGTACAGGTTATTTAGATATACTTGAATTGACAAATGACTACATCATAGTAAAAGCATTAGAAGGAAAGGGTGGAGTTGAAATAAGTTTTTCTGTTTCATTCCAAGAAAAATCTGATAATAATGTAACTTACGAGGTAGTGAATAAACCGATGACGTTATTCAATCCTGCTGATAGCGAAAATGCTGTTTATGTTCAAACTGAAAAATATGATAAAAACCTTGTAGTATTAAGTAGTAACAAACTAGATTTAAGTTCTTTATACAAATATAACGATTCATTTGATTCAAAAATAACAAAAACTTGGCTTACAAGTTCAAAAGCATATGCAAATGGCAACACAATTGAAGCTGTTGATGGCACTACTCCTTGGGATGGATTTGAGGTTGTATTGCATTATCAACAAACTTATAATGGCAAAGTGTTAGAAATGGGCCAAACAAAAATTTTGGCATTTTTACAAACTGACATTGCAAGAACTTATACTTATAAAGATTCAAAAAATGATATGAAAGTTACAGACAGCGCAACAGCTCTTGCTCCATATCAATTAAGTCCTGTAAATTTTCAAAATTTGAAAAAACTTGGCTATACAAAAATTAAAATGACTGTTAGCGTTGATATAGCGGAAATTGATGATGGATGGCAGGAATTGTATATTTATATTGACAACGACAACAATTCTTCAAACGGAAAAGAAACAATTTTTTCAAAAAACAATATAGAACATGGTGCAGGGCATAAAGATACAAGTTGGTGGGCACATAAGTTTAATATAGAAGTTGATATAAACAAATTAATAGAAAAACCTTATATAGTTATGGCAGGCAAAGCTCATGGATATTTTGGAGACACTTGGAATTGGGGTACAACTTATATAACTTACACTCCATCGTATAGTTAAAAGGAGAAAACATGAAAAAAACATTTAAGTATTTTATTGTTTCAATATTTGCTTTTATAATGTGTTTAAGCACAGTTTTTTCCTTTGGCAATAGTTTTTCCAAAATTTTGGATTTTACTTTTAAAAACGAAAAAGTAATAGCTGAGGAAAATTTGCAAAATTCCGCTGAGAACAATATTACAACAACAGCAGATATTCCTGTCTCAGCAGTGACATATCAAGACAATAAAAATTATCAAAATAATGTTGTTTCAAACAATAACATAGCACTTGGAAATAGTTGGCTTAATTTAAGAATCAACACAAATTCAAAAGGTATGGCTATTGAAAATAAAGGTAACAACGTTTATGTGCTTGATTCAACTGCTGGTGATGGTCAAAGTGTATTAGGAAATATTGTAATTGAGGCAAATTATAATTATGGCACTACAACAAATATTGGAAATAGTGGTTGGAATTTAAGTAGAGATAGTGCGAAAAATATTTTAGGTTTTAGCAATTTAGGTGTTGTAGGAACAGGTGCTTTTATTGTTGAGACTAGTTATGATGGACAAAATTACAATGAAGTTAAATCAGCTTTAAAAACTGTTAATGTTACAGAAGCATTAAATCCAGAATTATACAATGCAGAAAATGGAAATTACAAAGTTGCATATCAACCATCTGGAACAGATATAAACAAAGGTTTATACATTAGAATTCGTTTTGCTTATGAAATTTGTAAAACAATTTATAATTATTTTGATCATGATTTAAATATGTGGTTTATAGAAAGCACTGTTAATCCTGAATCTAGTGGACATAAATATTTATTATTTGGTACAACTACTACTTATTATAATATTTTGGAAACAGCTAATTTCTATATTGCAAACAATTCTGGCGTTGTAGGATTTCACAATTTAACAAATAATATTGAAAGTATTAAAGAAAATTTGCTTAACAATTTTGTTTCAAATATGTATTTAAAAACAGTTAATACAGAAGGTGCAATTTTAACAGATTTTGAAAAGAAATACCAAAAATACATAAATGGAGAAAAAGACGAACAAGGCAACGACATTGTTATAACAAAACAAGAAAAGTTAGATTATTATAACAGTAATGTTGATGAAGAAAACAAACTTGATGATAAGAAATTAACTGAAATTGCAAATCAATATTATCAAGCAGAAACTTTGCAAGACGGCGATATGACTTTGTCTGGATTTTCACTAGACAATTTAGGAAACAATAATTACACAGTAAGATATGAACTTGATGGTGTAGACAAAGGACAGATGAAAAATGGTCAACTTTTCTTGGAACAGGGCAGATATGATATATATGTTTCTACTCCTTGGAAAATTGATAAAGAGCATTATACCATTTTTGTAAATCCAAGGGCAGAATCTGCAACTCTTGCTGATTATTTTGATAAAAATTTTATAACTGAAGACAGCAAACGAGTTTACGATGTAGAATCAAAAGTTCCAGTTTATGTTGCAGGCAGCATAAATTATCAAATCAAAAATGATGAAGGTAAAGTACCTTTATCTGGAAAAATTACCAAATATAATGATGATGAAACAACATCAGATGTTTACACTTTCTTATATGATGAACCAAAAAATGAAGTTGAAGGATTGGTTTTATTAGATAGAAACGCAAATAACACAGGAAGTATTGACTTAGAAGAAGGTTTCTATGTTGCCACTTTCTATACAACAACTGACTTTACAGATGGTATTACTGGTGATTATTATACATTTACATATGTATTTGAAGTAATAGACAGTGAAAATATAGTTGGTCCTATTGTAAATCAATCATTATTAAATGCTTTTGCAAATGTTTCAAGATATAATTCTCTTTATTATGGTGTAGAGCAAACAAATATCAATAATAAAATTGTAACATTTGCTTTCAACACTTATGAATCTGCATTTAATTTTGCTTATGAAATAGAAAGCAATAAAGTTACTTACAATCAAGGACAATATAGTTATAATGGCAACACTTATAGCAATGCAAGATTGGTTGCAGAAGCTGTTAATGAAAATGTAAATAACATTGTAAAAACAAAGTATTTTGATGCAAGTGATATTTACACATTTTTAACTATTTCTGATCAAGTATTAAATGATTTTGTCAACAATTCCGACATAACTGAGTTAGGCAAAGATGTCCTTAATCTCTCTTACATAAATAAAGACGTTGTTGTTATATCTAATAGTCAAGATATTGAAAATTTTAAAACTCCAGTTCCATTTTTAAATGATGGATATAATGCTATTTTAAATAGTGATGGAACTATTAGTGTAGAAAAAACTGACTTGCAATTCATTTCTGTTGCTGATTATGAAAGCAAAACTATAAAAGCAATAAATATGGAAACAGAAGTTGAATATGATTTAGCATATAATCAAAATGTTGAAATTCAACTTATCAGTCAAAAAGCAACAAGTGGAAAATATAAAATAGTTGAAACAAACTTGTGTGGAGACGGTAGCCGCGATACAAGTATTTACTATGCAGTATATATTGCACAAGAAAATACAAGCGAAGTTTCTATTACTTATTTAGAAAATGGTCAAACAGTTAACACTGTTTTAAACAACATAGATAATGGTAAAATTATAAATACTGACTCTTTGGTTATTGAAAATATAACAAATGATTTAGACCCATATTCAATAGTAAAAATTGTCTATGAAGGCAATACAGATATAATGGCAATATGGGAATTAAAAAACTACAAAATACAAAAGCAAGGCAATTATCAAATATATATTGTTGATAGACTTGGAAATGTTCTTAAATTTGTTGTAAACATTCTTAATCCTGTAAATTCTGTTATTCTTACTTATGAAGATGATAGCACACAGGTCGCTTTTGTTGGCGTTGAAACAATGTTAAAAGATGGACTAACAAAAGAAAATTATATCTTCAAAGGGTGGACTTATCAAGGTTTAGAAGCTGAGTATGCAACTAGTATAACTCCTAGTACAAATGAAGACTTGAATTTGACAAGTGTTTGGCATCATTCAATTGTCAATATAACATGGTGTGATGGTGATTTTGTTGAAACAACACAAGCAGTTCCAGAAGATACAATTGATTTTGATACTGCAAAATTTTATAAAGAAGGTTTTGAACTTGTAGGATTCATGTGGAATCATGATGGTAAAAATACTTTCTATACTTACAGAATTTCATCCGTTCCTAATGTGGAAGAAATGTCTATTACTGCTATTTACAAAAAAGTTTCATCACAAAGCGTTGAACCAAATGGCATAACACTTGTTGACGGCGACAATGTATTTGAAAATGTAGAAAAAGGGCAAAACTTTCCAGAATTAGATACAATTGAAGGTATGACTTTTATTGGTTGGATGAAGTTGGGGGTTGAAGACGGAACAATTTATAATGATGTAGTTCCAAATTTAACAGAAGACGCTGTTTTAGTTGCAGTATATGTAAAAACTCCAACCGATGAAAATGCAATTATTGGAAATGGTTTTTGGAATAATTTTGTAAGTGGAATTACAAATTTTGCAAATACTGTTGTAAATGGTGTTGCATCAAACATTAATATTCTTTTGCCAACAATGATGGCTCTTGCTTTAATGATGCTCATAATTGCAAAACGCGAAAGATTTGTAAAACTTTTAAAAAATGCTTTCACAAATATCAAATCAAAAATTCAAGAAAACAATTCAACAAATATTCAATCAATATGCAATGATATTGAAAATAATGTAGAAATTGAAAATAATTGTGAAATTGTTAAAACTGTTAAATTAAAAAACAAAAAATCAAAAAGTTGTAGGAAGTTTAATAACAAAAAATCTAGTTGGAAATTTGTTACTTTTGCAACTTGTATGCTTTTCTCTTTGATTTTAGGTTCACAAGGAATTTTAGTCAGTGTTGCCCGCATAAAAGCAACACAAATGCTAAAAACTTCAATTGAACAAACTGCTGTTGTTAATCAAGAAGAACTTTATCAAGACTTAATAGAGACAGTTGAAACAATAAAGGAAAACGAAGAAAATATTAACAACGAAATTGCAAATCAAGAGGTTGTTTCAGAAGAGATAATTACACAAGCAGCAGAAGATTTGACAAGCAAAACAGAAAATTTAAATCAATTTACAATGTCAGATGATGAAGCATTCTTATATTCAAATGTTTTATTTGATTTGACTACTCTTGGTTATACCGTTTTCCCTGCAAAAGTTAGATTTGACAATCAAACAATTTATGGCTTAGGTTATACAACAGGCGAGCAAGTTTATGAAAAAGAAGATGAAGAAGATGTTGTTTATTTAGGCTCTGGTTTTACTGCTTTCTTAAATCAAACTCCTATCACAGACTATGCAATAGAACAAGGCTTAACAATTTTACCTCTTGTTGATGTTGAAGAAGGCTGCGATGAAGATGGTCAAACAGAAGTAAAATATATTTTGTCTTTTGAAGAAAGTTATATTGACCAAGAAACAAATACAATTCTTTACAATCACTATATTTCAAACAATCAATATGTTCATTATGCATTATACGATTTTGCTTTCCATGCTACATTTACTCCTATTATTGATTGGGATAGTATGGAACAAATCTATGATAAATCGGCTGGTGCAGTTTATAGCTATGATGAAGAATTAATTGTCTTTGACCCTTCTTGGCAAAAAGATACAATCTCAGTTGAACAATTGCTGGCAAATAGTATAAGTAATAGTGCAACACTAGAACAATCAAAAATATTCTTTGAAAGCTTTGTTGAAATGCAAGATAGCAACTTCTTGGATATTCAAACTGATACATACATTTTCTATTCAACAATAAACTTAAATGAAATTTACTTGCAATTACAACAAGAAACAATGCTTGGCATAACAGCAGAGCAATGGAGAGAAGTTGAAAATCAGTTTAACGAAGGTGTTTACTATTATATTGTTGAAAAACAAGAGACTGATGAAAATGGTAATTTACTATGGCTAGATGAAAATGGAGAAAAAACCACAACTGAAACTGGTTTGCCTTCAATGATTAGCGACATAGAATACAGCACTTATCCAAAAGAGCCAAATGGTGGATTAATTGCTTTCGGTTGTATTGTTATAATAGGTGGTTTAATATTATCAGTATTTACTGGTGCAATTGGAGCAGCTGTTGCTGCTAAACTTACTTCGGTTGCAATTACTGCTACTTTAAAAACAATAATTACACTTTCAGTTGTATTTACTGTTTCTGCTGTAAGTGGTTTTGCGATGGATATTGGTTCTCAACTCTTAATTAACGGTATTGTTGGGAATTCAATTACAGACTTAAATTTCACAAGAGCAATTGTCAATGGACTTTTCAATGGTTTAACGTTCTCTCTTGGTAATATTATAAAAAATACTAAGATTGGATGGCAAGTAGCAAAATTAGCAGCTCTTTCAGTATTAGAAGGTATAGCAAACTTTGCAATTGCAATGATTGATGGAGCGTCGTTAAATGAAGCATTTGCAGAGTTTGGCTATGGTTTTGCATTAGGCCTTTTAACAAATGCAATAGACATGGCTAGTACATTGCGTAGTGCAAAAAAGGCCGCACAAACTACAGATTTGTTAGATGATGGAATAAGAGCAATATCAAAAAGTGATATTGACGACACAGCTGGAGATTTATTAAAAAATGCTGACAATGGAATCAAACAGCTGGATGAAGACAGTATACAATATTTAAAAAATAAACTTCCAAGTGAAGATAAAGTTCAGTATATTGGTTTGGACAACAAAACTTTAACAAAAGCAGAATTTGTTGCTAATGGTGGAAATGGCAAAATTCAAATCAATAAAGAATTTCAATTTGTTGATGCCAAAGGTAATCTAGTTACTGAACTAGATGTAAAAAATGGCGTAGTAGATTTCACACCTTTTAGCCATGATGAAGTGAAAATTAAAAATTTTGGTGATAGAAATCAGAATTTTGAACAAGCGTATGAAGCTTTGGCAGAAAAGTGGAAAAATAATTATAATTCAATTCCGGAAACAATAAAAAAACATATAGAGAATAAACCTAATTTTGATTTTTCTAAAATTAATAGTTCTTTTGTTAAAAAAGTTTGCAGTGGTATTGAGATTCCAAATGTGAGATATACCTTACATGAGACAGTAGAAAAAACAATTATGCTTATTCCAACAAATATTCATCAGAAAATAAAACATTTTGGTGGTATTGCATTATATGGCAATAAAAAAGCTATGCCAGAGTTATTAAAAAATATTATATTAGGTGAGGTTAATAAATGATAGATTTAACACAATATAAAGAATTAATGAAATGTAAAAAGCAGATGAAAAAAATAGAGAAGGAATGTGATAAACAATTTAGAAAAGAATTTAGAGAAAACCCAAATTTGTCTAGTGAAAGATATGATGAGTTATATTTACCATATACTAAATTTAAACAAGAAATATATACTAGTATGTTATTTAAAATATTTGTTGAGTTAAATCCTGTTGTGGTAGAACATAGAACAGGTGAAAGACTAAAATTTTCAGAAGTGTTTGGAACTGATTTTGAAACAATTAATGAAAATGTAAAAATGCAAATTTATATGATGGCGGAGGAAAGTTCTGTTGTATACAAATTTGATGAAGATTTAAAAAATACAAAAGAAGATATAACGGTTGGTGGAGATTTTTACTTTAAAGAACAACTGGGATTTGAAAATGATATATTTAGAAAAGGTCAAATTGAAACTTATGGATATATGTGTGGACTTCCAAAAAAGAAATGGTTTTCAATTTCTTCTGACGAAAAAACCAATTTCAGAAAGATGTTTCTTGCAAAATCACAAAGAGAACAAGCAAGATATATGAATGAGAATTATGGCATGAATTACAATTTAAATGATTTTCCAGATGATGATAAAACCAAATAAAAGAGACTCAATAAATGATAGATTTAACACAATATAAAGAATTAATGAAATGTAAAAAGCAGATGAAAAAAATAGAAAAGGAATGTGATAAACAATTCAGAAAAGAGTTTAGGGAAAATCCAGACATGTCTAGTGAAAGATATGATGAAATATATTTTCCGCATAAAAATTTTCAATTAGAAAAATACACAAAGATGTTGTATGATATATTTATAGATATGAACCCAATTATTATAGAACATAGAACAGGTGAAAGACTAAAATTTTTAGAAGTGTTTGGCGGAAATTTTGAAATTCTAGATAATAGATATAAACTTCAAGTTTATTTAATGGCAGAAGAAAATTCCATAATGTATAAATTTTTAGATGATTTAAAACGAACTGATGACATAGTAAAAAAAGGTGGAAACTATGAAAAGAAAATGGAAATAGGATTTGAGGCACCAATTTTAAGAAATGGTTTAGTAAAAGAAGATGGCTATCAATGTGGTTTACCATTAAAAACATGGAGAAAATTATCTTATGAAGAAAGAACTTATTATGACGAAGAGTTCTGTAAGAAATCACAAAGAGAACAAGCAAGATATATGAATGAGAATTATGGCATGAATTACAATTTAAATGATTTTCCAGATGATGATAAAACCAAATAAAAGAGACTAAATAAATGATAGATTTAACAAAATATACAGAATTAACAAAAGTATACAAACAAGCACTAAAAATAGAAAGAGAATGCGAAAAGTTAGTTAATAAAGAAAAGAAAATAAATTTTGAAAAAGCAATGGAAAAGTATGATGAGATATACAAACCATATAAAAAATACATACATACAACATTTGCCGAAACAGTTTTTAATCTCTTAACACAGTTAAATCCTAAACTTATAGAACATAGAACAGGTAAAAAGTTGAAATTTAATGAAGTATTCGGAGATGATTTTAATAAACTAAATGAAAGTATGGTTATACATTTGTATAAACTAGCAAATGAAACATCTGCTATATATAAATATGAAGATGAAGTAAAAAGGTTGGATGAAAAAATATTAAAAGGTGGTGACTATCTAAAACCTTGTGAAATAGGTTTTGAAACACCTGTATGGAGAAATGGAGAAGAGTTAGAATGTGGTTATCAATATGGTTTGCCAATTGAAGTGTGGAAACAAATAAGTTACGAAGAAAAAGTAAAAAACGATGAAATGTTTGAATCATTGTCGCAGCGAGAACGTGCAGAATATATGAATAAAACCTATAAAATGAAATATAAATTAAAAAACTATTCCAATGAAAAACCACAAGAAAAATAATTTGTTCTGTTAAAATTAAGGATTAAAAATAAATGATAGATTTAACACAATATAAAGAGTTAATGAAATGCAAAAAGAATATGACAAAGATAGAAAAGGAATGCGAAAAACAATTCAGAAAAGAGTTTAGGGAAAATCCAAATATGACTATGGATCGTAGACATGAAATTCTGCAGCCATATTATGATATTAAAGACAACGTATACACAAAAATGTTGTATGATATATTTATAGATATGAACCCAATAATTATAGAGCATAGAACAGGTGAGCAATTAAAATTTTTAGAAGTTTTTGGGAAAAATTATGAGATTCTGGATAATAGATACAAACTTCAAGTTTATTTAATGGCGGAAGAAAGTTCCATTATGTATAAATTTTTAGATGATTTAAAACGAACTGATGATATAATAAAAGAAGGTGGGAACTACGATTATAATTTACCAGTTGGCGGAGAACCTGCAATTTTAAGAAATGGTAAAGAAATTAAAGAAGGTTATATGTTTGGTCTTCCTTATAATATTTATCGAACAACACCTAACGAAGATTTAAAAGATTATTACGAGATGTGGGAGAATTTGAGTCCAAGAGGTCAAGCAAGGTATATGAACGAGAAATATGGAATGAATTACAATTTAAATGATTTTCCAGATGTTGAAAAATAGAATCTTTTTAAATTAAAATATTTTGGAGAGTTTATAAATGTTTAAGAAATTTAAATGTTTTATCAATCAAAATTTAAAAGAATTAAATTTACCAACATTAATTGATTATAATTATGGATTAAAAAATATAGATAAAGATATAATAACAAAATTTGAAGATTTGAAAAAAAATATGAAAAAGCCTCTGTGGGATGTGAATCGTCAAGTAATTATAAGTTATTTTAAAGGCTTGGATAAACAGGGTGTAGAAGAGCTTAAACAAAATCTTGAGTTAGAAAATGGACCTAAAATTCCTAAAGGATATATTGATTTTCTTCAAAATTTTAATGGTATGAATGTTTTAATGAGTTTTGTAATTTTTGGACATTTAGATATAGGAATTTCTATTTATTTTAATGCTTTAAAATCATTTCCTAAATACATTAAACAGGATTGTTTGAATATAGGAAGTTATAATCCCGACGATAGTCCAATTTTTATTAATCAGGAAGGCAATATTTTGGTTTTCAGTGGGAAATATATATTTGATAAAAATCATCCTGGTGAAGAAGATGAAGCAGAAGAAGCATTAATAGCATATTGGGATAACATAGAAGATTTTATAACAGAAGAAACAGAGAGATACTATAAACTATTTTTAGAAAAGCCTTTTGCCTTTCCAACAGCAGAGATGTTGCCATATAATATCACTGCTGAAAAGTTTAACAAATTGGTTAATGAAGGTAAGATAATTTATAAATAGTATTACAAAATAATAACTTTATTAAATTGTACAGAATATTATTTTAATATAAAATATAAAATTATCAATTTTTATTTATTGTCTTGACAATAGCAACAACTTTATTTTACAATACATATGTAAATTATCGTTATTGAAAAAAGGAGAAAGAAAAAATGAAAAATAAAATTTTAAATGGTATGGGTTATTTTTTCTGCGCTGGACTAGGACTTTTTACATTAATTTTGTTTGCTATACCTTATTTATCAGTTTATAGTCAATCTGTAAATAAAGATTCTATGATTCCAATCGTTACGGATTATTATTCTATAAATGCTAACGGATATCAAGTTATGCAAATGTGGGATCTTGGTTTTGGTGGGGTAATGAGCTCTCTATTGCAAATATTTGTGCTAGTATTAGCTCTATTAATGCTTGCTTGGGGTATTTGTGGTTGTCTTAATGTTTTCGGAGTTTTCAATTCTTTTCCGGATAAGATAGGAAAAGTAAAATCTAAAACCATTAGTAATATTTTATTGTATATTTATTTAGCTTTAAATGTTTTATTGTTAGTGTTTTTAATAATAGTGACAGCTACAAACGTCTATACTTATGAATATACTTACACAATTGAAACTATGGGGATTAAATTTTCTGCAGGTCTATTTTTAACTTTAACTATCATTATAGCATTAGTTGTAACTTTGTATATCTTAAATAAAAAATATTCTGTCAACGAAGAGGAACTCAATGCTGTTTATATTTGCTCGGGTTGTGGAAGAAAAGCAAACCCAAGACACAATTTTTGTTTTAAATGCGGAGAAAGAATAATAAGACAAGAAAAAGATCAAGATAACAAAGATAAACAAGAAGAGCAAAAGCAATCTGTTGAAGAAGAGAAACAAGAAGATACTATAGAAAAACAAGAAGATAAAAGAAAAAATAAGAAAATGAAAAAAACAAAATAGCAAAAAACACGATAATTAAGTCGTGTTTTTTATTTTTTTGTATTTGACGTATTTACTTTTTTTGTTATAATAAAAACAAATTTGGTGCGATACATATAAAAACGTGTTGGATGGTTCATCTATTTATAGCAAATTATTAAATTTAAAAAATAAATAAAAATTTTAAAATTAAAAATTTATTATTTGAATTTCTAAATTTTAGTATGTATAAACATCAGCCTCACCCTTGCAAGCAAGTTCGGCTTCCGATAATATAAACTATGTGATGATAAAATTTAAGCAAGTTAAATTTTAATTTTGCTAAACGCAAAAACACAACAAATTGTGTTCATCACATAGTATGTAAAACCATCAGTCTCACTCTTGCAAGCAAGTTCGGCTTCCGATAATATAAATTATTAAATTCATAAAAAATTTATTTTCAAAAATGTTCTAAAATATTTTTTATAATGTATTTAGTTTTGATTTGTTGATTTTTTTATATTTTTTATATATACTATAAATAGTTATACATTCTTATATTAATCATTAACCAACTTGCGTATAACACGAGGAGGATATTATGAAAAAGAAATTTTTAACATTAGTTTTAATGCTTGTTATGATTTTTCCATCTGTAATACTATTAAATGCTTGTGGTGGGGAAAAAAATCCAGCCGTTGTTAATGATATCAAAATCATTGAAAAGGCAACAGGCACTGATCATTCAAATAGTTGGACAAAGCAAAATGTTGAGTTTGGTGAATCCCCAGTTTTAGATGACTATAAACTTGTGCTTTATTATTCTGATGGGTCAACTAAAGATGTTCAATCAAATGACAGCAATTATTCTGTTAAATATTATTACACTGATAGCAGTAACAATAGAAATCAAATTTCTGATTTAACAAATCTGAATTTGGGTTTTTATGAAATTTGCCATACTTACACAAATAACGGAAATGAGTTTAATGCTTATATTTACTTTTCTGTTGTTGAAGGGCAAAATATAAATCCGTATTACATTAGTTTGTCATCAAACAGTGTTGAATATGGAAGAGAAATTCCTGAAATAAAACTTCAAACAACACCAAGTCAAGAAACCGGTGAACTTGAAATTGTTGAGTTTAGCAATAAAGTGTTAACGAGTGATGAATATCAAGAATATCTTTCAAAAACAACTGAATCTGAAAAACAAGAATATCTTGAAAATAATGGTGAATCTATTCACACCAATATTCGTCAAAATGTTGGAGAGTATTACATTTATGTTAAAGTATCTTCTGAAAATTTTGAAGACAAATACTCTGTTCCAACAAAGTTAACAGTAAGTCAGGCAACAATTCAATTATCTGAAGGTGGAATAACTGGTCAAATAACTGCAACATTCAAGTATTACGATGTTTATTACACAGAACATAAAACAGGTGCTATTGCTTTAAGTGAAATTAATATTTTTGATGTTGATGCTTCTTATAAATTTGAAGATTATTATGGTGAACAAGTTGGTGGAGAGTTGCAATGGCAAAATCCAAAAACTTATGTAAACAGCGAAAATAATGGCGATGAATTTATGGTTTTATTTGTTCCAGCTGATTCAAATTATAAAACTGTTGAATTTGGAAACGTGGCATTAACAATTGAAAAGGGTGAAATTAATTATAATCAAATTAGTGACAGCATTACATATAGTGAAAGTTCAGACAATTATAAATTTGTTATTTTTGAAAATAAGAACACTATGTTTAGACCATTAGATTATATTAATGTTTACAAATGGGTTGGTAGTTCTTGGCAACAAATCACAACTGAATCAGATGATAATTATAAGGAAGTTATTGATATTGTTGCAATGCAAGCAGGTGAAAATAAATATAAAATTGAACTTAAAGATAAAACTAATTTTGTTTGGAACAATCAAACAACAAATGATATTGAAGTAACAAAAACAATTAACAAAGCAACAATTAATGCAAACTTTGAAATTAGTGGAAATCAATTATTTGAAGATGGTTCATTCTTAATTCCATTTACTAATGATGATAGATTTGAATTTGGTTCTTTATCAATCGGAACTGAAAATAAAAACAATTCTAATTATTTTAAAGGTAGTGCAGAAATAGTTGAAAAAAATAGTCAAAAATATTTCAAATTCACTCCAACAGGTCTATATAATTCAACTAATGAATTAATTAATAATTCTAGTGAAACAAATGGATATGCGTATGTAATAATTAACGCAACTCCTGTTAATAGCAATTATGTTGCTAATGAATCAAGTCTTAATATTGGTGTTTCAATTCATAGATTAGATGCAAATCCAAGATTTTATGATGATTTAGTATTAACACCAGGAAAAACCTTTAAAGAAAGTTTAACCTTTATGGTTCCAGAGAGTTATGGAACTTACACAATTAATGATTATAATTTAATAGATAAAGTTCCTAGAATTTTACATGGCATAACCGTTTCATTCGTATCAAACAGTCCAATTTATTATAGTAAAAATAATAATGACATTAGTGTTGAATTAGAAAAGTTATTTGTTCTAGATGCTTCTGGTGAATATACTGGATTTGATTTAAGTCAACCACCTGAAGAACTTAATGTTATGAGAAATTGGGTAGAAAGTGGATTAGAACAAAAACTTAACTATAATGCAGAAGTATTGCTTCGTGTTGAAACTAAAAAAGAAAGCTGGACAGATGTTGAAAGTTATTATGCAGAAAATGTTTCTGTAACTTATGCAAGTAAAGATGATATGGCTCAATTTAATAAAGATAAAACATATGTATATAATGCAAGCACTAATAAAATTTCAGTTGTAACTGACAAAGAAAGATTGTATACTTTAAACGGCACAATTTCAAGCAGAAATGGAACTGAAACAAATGTAACAGTTCAAGAAATTGATGGAAGTTCAAATCAAATAAGTGGCAATTATAGTGATATATTCTATAATTCATTTGGAATTGATTTGCCATTTATATTACTTTCTAATTGTTCTGGAACACAAACAACAAGTTATTATATTGATAGCGAAAACGGATTAATTAAAATAAAAATAGCAAATGAAGATACAAATCCAGAATCAAGTGTTAGCGTTGAATGTGTTTATGTTTTTGATAGCGAAGGCAATTATGTTGGGCATCAAGTAACACATACAAATTTAGCACAAGATGTGCAAGCTAATGAAGTTTTAGGTTATACAATTCAATTCAAATTAATAAATGAATAAAGAAAAGAGATTAAACCATTAATTTGGTTTAATCTCTTTTTTTGCCTTAAATTATTTAAAATTTTAATTATTTTGTTTTATAATATAAATAAAATTAGACAATTAGTGAGTTTATTATTTTTGAAAAAATTTTTGAGTTTTTGTTTATGCTTGGTTTTGGATTTTGAATGTTAAAAAATTATATGTTTCTTCAAGAACCATTAGTGGAAATATATCTACATTTAGGAATCATATAAAACCGTTCTTCACGAATAAACGAATAAGTCAAATTGGAAACGAAAGTATTATATTATATTTTAATTATTTGCTAGATAAAGGTATTACAAAAAATTGTTTTTACAAATGCAAATTTCTCATCAGTCAGTTTTTTAGATATATGGAACAACAGAATAATTTAATAAAATATCCCTTTATATTATCCGACATAAAATATAAAGGGATTATTAATTCTATTAACAACTATAAAGCTATATCAAATGATATACGCAAAGAATTTTTAAATTTGTTAGACAAGAATAAATTTATAAAAGTTGTGTGTTATTTGGGAATGTTTGCTGGGTTAAGAATAGGGGAAATATTGGCATTAAGATGGGATAATGTGGATATAGATGGTAAAGTAATAAAGGTTAGGAACTCATTATCTACAAAGTTAAATTTTGATAACAGTGGTCAAATAACCAAAACAATAAGTGTATTAGGTTCAACAAAAACAGAATGTAGTTTAAGAAATGTTCCTATACCAAATAAATTATTAGAATGTCTATTGGATTGGCAGAAAGAAACTATATTTTTAAACAAAATCAATAGCAAACAAACTCAAATATATGTTTTAGGAGGAGTTGAGCCTAGGACATACACATCTATAAGCAAAATCTTTCATAGATTTTTAAAACAAAACAATTTTGATAAATTCAATATTCATTTTCATTCTTTACGACATACTTATGCAACAATGCTATTAGAAAAAGGAACAAATCCTAAAATCGTTCAATTCCTATTAGGTCATAGAAGTGTGAAAACAACTTTGGAAATTTATAATAATATAATAAATAATGGTAATGAATATGTGGAATTAATTAAAAAATTATTTAGATAAAACCTAAGATTGATTAAATTTTATTAAAAATTTTAAAATTTTGCTTTTAAAATATAAAAAATTTTTAATATATGTTATAATTGTTATAAAGTATTAGGAGAAAAATATGATAAATTCTTATAAGAAAATAATGGGGTGATATAATAGAAATTAGATTAAAGCTTTAGTTTTCTATTGGAGAAAACCAAGACTTTTATGGCTAATAAATTTTAATTATGTTAATACAATACAAAAATTAATTAATTTAAATTTGATTGTGAAAATGAGATTAATCTGTAAAAACTTGACAACTTTATGTTATGATTGAAATGAAATTAAATATTATTGGAGTTATAATGAATAGTAAATTAAAACCTTTATTAAAATATCCAGGTGGAAAAACTTCTGAATTGGATTTAATATTTGATAACCTGCCGAATCATATAAATAATTATATAGAACCTTTTGTTGGTGGAGGAGCAGTTTATTTTGCTCTAGGGAATACTAATATAAATTATATTAATGATAAATCTGAGGAATTAATACTCTTATATAAGTATGTAAAAAACAATAGCAAAGCATTTTTTGATGAGCTTACAAAAATTATAGAGAACTGGGATAAACTTACAGAATTAGCAAGCGATATTCGATTGATGAATTTATATTTAAGATTTAGAGAAGATAAAGACATTAATATTTCTAACGATATAAATACTATTGTAAATGAAAAAATTGACGATATACCTATGTTTAATTTGAGAGACAATATCAAATTTGAAAAATATCTATCTGAATGTATAATTAGAAGAATTAATTTAATTAAAAAAAATGAAGTAAGGAAAGGAAGAGAGCTAGAGGGTGAGGGACTAAAAAACAATTTAGAAGCTGGTATAAAATCTGCATACTACACTTACTTAAGGGATGTTTATAATAATACTAAAGAATACAATAGATTAAGTAAACAAAGGAAGGTTGCAATATATTTATTTATTAGGGAATATTGCTATTCTTCTATGTTTAGATTTAATAGAGAAGGCGAATTTAATGTACCATATGGAGGAGTTTCTTATAATAAAAAATCTCTCATAAATAAATTAGAGTATTATAAATCAAAAGATTTGAAAAAATTACTGAAGAACACAATCATTTCTCAAAATGATTTTTATGATTTTGTTAAGAGTATTGAAATTAAAAATAATGATTTTATGTTCTTAGATCCACCATATGATACAACGTTTAATGAATATGATAAAAATATATTTGGTATGGAAGACCAAATAAGATTGGCGAACTATTTAATAAATGAATGTAAGTGTCATTTCATGCTAGTTATTAAGAAGACGGATTTTATTGAAAGCTTATATGTAAATAAAGGTTTGAGAATTTTAGAACAAGATAAGTCTTACTTTGTAAGTTTCAAGAACAGAAATGAAAAGAAAGTTAAACATTTAATAATTATGAATTATAAAGGAGATTAATTATGGAAACAAAAAGAATTTCAGAGGATGAATTAATTGATCCAGTTTTATTTGAATTAAATAAATATAAGAATGGATTAACAACTGGTCAAATTATTTCTTTATTAACTGAAGAACTTCAACCTTCAGGGGAAGATATAGAAATTTTGTTTGGAAGAAGAGATACGAGGTTTAGTCAAAAAGTTAGAAACTTGATTTCACACAAAACTATTTTACCTTATGTCGATTATGATAGTAATTCTTCACTATGGAAAATAAATGAAAATGGTATAGGGCGATTAAAAAATTCTTTTTATTATAAGAATAAAGAAGATAATTTAGAACAAAGTCAAAGTTTTGAATATGACGGAGCCGAAGATTTAGTTTATGCAGATACATTTGAAAATTTTGATAACATAGACAAAAAATATGTTGATTGTGAACCTTTAAATTATTCAGTTTATGAATTAAAAAGGCGTTACAGTAAAAAAAATCAAAGTGGGGCACTAATATTGGACGATTCATTTCAAAGGAATAATGTATGGACAAAAAAACAAAAAAGTCAGTTAATTGAAAGTCTTTTGATGGGGATACCGATTCCTTATTTATATCTTTATGAAGGTAAAAATTCAAATTTAATAGTTATAGATGGAAGACAAAGACTATCTGCAATATTTGACTTTCTTGATAATTTTTATGCATTAACAAATATGGAATTTTTAAAAAATTTAGAAGGAAAAAAAGTAGAAGATTTATCTGATAGTTCTAAAGACAAATTAGAAAAGTATAGAGCTAAGCTTGAGGATTCACATTTGCATGTTATAAAAGTAGGTTATGAAACACCTGAAATATTCAAGTTGAAAATATTTGAACGAGTTAATCAAAATGGGACCAAACTTAATAATCAGGAATTGCGCCATGCTTTACATCAGGGAGCTATTACAATATTGTTGCAAGAAATTTCTGATAAAATAGATATATTGGGTTCAAAAAATGCAAAATTAAGGATGAAAGATAGGTACTTGATTTTGAGATATATTTCTATGCGTTTATATATTTTAAATGAATTAAAATTTTATACAGCAAACAAAAATGAAAAAAACTATGTAGTATACAATGAAATAAATGAATTTTTATCAAATGCTATGGATGCTATTAATACATTTAATGAAAAGCAAATTGAAGATATAAAGACAGATTTTTTATGGTGTTATAATGAGGCACTATCAATTTTTAATGAACAAGCATTTAGGTTGGATAAGGGTTCCCCTATCAATATGATTTTGTTTGAGGTTACACTAATTTTTATATCTTTAACCAAGAGTTGTAATTATAAAGATGAAATTATCAGACAGATGTTGGAAGATTTTAAAAATTACGATTATCAAAATGTAGATGAAGATGGGAATACACCATTTTTTCAAAATATTAAATATCATAGAGACGGAAAAGAAAATTTTTATACTAGAATTATATGGATTAAAAATATTATAAAAAAATACAAAAAGGGTGATTAAGTATGATATCAGAAGTAAATATTACCAATTTTAAATGTTATAAACATTGTAATTTAAAGTTTGAAAAATTTAATGTCGTTTGTGGTCCTAATTCATCCGGGAAATCCACAATTAATCAGGCAATATTACTTTTACTTCAAAATAACCATGCAGATAAAGAAAGACTTATTACAAATGGAAAATTTGTGCATTTTGATGAATTTGAAGAAATGAAAAATGATGAAATCTCACAAGATCAAAAGATAAATATTACAATTGTGGACGATAAAAATCAATTAAACATATTGGAACTTGAGGCGTCTAAAAATGAAAATAAAATTGAATGTATAAAAAATGAGCAAAATTTTTCATTAATAGAGGAAGAAGATATATATTTTTTATCTGCAGAAAGGATTGGACCTGAAGATGTGTACGATAAATATAATAACAATTTAATTGGCATACAGGGACAAAATGCTGTAGGATTTATAGCTAAAAATAAAGATAAGCCTATAGATAAAAAATATGCTTTTGAACAATCACCTACGAAAGATTATAATTTTTTAAAAGAAATAAATTTTTGGTTAAAAAGAATAATTGGAGAGGAAATTAATGCTAAAGATTTAGATAGAACTGATAGATCATTTGCTACATATAAAAAGGAAGGTTATTCCATACAAGTGAGGAATAAGAATACAGGAAGTGGTATTAGTTATATTATAAGCATCATAACAATGGTTTTTAGTGTTTCAATTAAAAATAAAAATAAGCAGCCTTTGATGATTATTGAAAACCCAGAAATACATTTACATCCTGTTGCTCAAATAAAATTAATGGAATTTTTAACATTTATGTCTAAGTTTTGTCAAATTATTGTAGAGACTCACAGTGACCATATTATTAAGTATATTTTAGAAATGAATGATGGACAAATTATAAAATTAAATAATTTTCGACCCCAATTTTATACGCAATCTAATAAACATATATTACCAAAAGTTACAATTGGTGAGGTGAAGTGGGCTGCATTTGATTTGCCTACAATTGATTTCCATGTTTCTTTATATTCATTTATTCAAAGCAAATTTAAAAAATACGGTATAAATGAAACAGATGATATGATTAGACTTACTGGGGCTTTTAAAAGGAATGTTGCTAAATATGAAACCGGGTTTTTAAGGCATTATAATCATAAACCAAAAATTTTAATAAATCCAACAGAGACTCTTCCAACTTATATGAGAAATTTAATTGATCATCCAAATTCAAGGAGAAATTTATATAATAGTGAACACGAATTTGATGAAAAACTCAAAGAATCTATTGAATTTATGATAGAAATTATAAAAGAGAAAGGGTGGAAATAAAATTGAGGGAATAACAAAAATATGAAGATTAATTTACTTAAATATAGAAGTTTATCAATTATAAATGTAATAGTAAAGAAATAAAGTCTATTTTTTAAAAAATCTTCGTAGGACCAATCGACCCCAATTGCACAGAAATAGACTGAAATAGATAGTAAATTTCAGTCTTTTCGCTATTGATAAAAAAGAGTAAAAAAAACTCTATAATGACGATAGTTCAAAATTAAAAATGGCTCCAAATATAAAATGTAAATTTTGACAAAAATAAAACCCTTTAAAGTGGCTAAATACCTTTATTTTAAAGGGTTTTATGTGCTTGGAGCTAACGAGCAGATTCGAACTGCCGACCTTTACATTACCAA
>CALVNR010000002.1 GCA_944349905.1 uncultured Clostridia bacterium
ATTGCAAAATGTTAACAAAAGGAAGTGAAAAAATGCAAAATAGATTTCTTCTTTTAACAGAAAAAAACAGAAGGGAACTTGAAAGTGCTTTGCCAGAAGAAAATGCGACAAGAAAACTTGCCGATTATTTTCAAAATTTTTCAGATTCTACACGAATAAAAATTCTTACATGTCTTTCTATGATGAACATGTGTGTCAATGATTTATCAACAGTTTTGGGAATAAATCAAACTACAATTTCTCATCAATTAAAAACATTAAAAGACCAAAACATGGTTTCTTATAGAAGAGAAGGAAAAATCTTAGTTTATTATCTTACAAGCAGTTCTATAAACGATATTATGATGTATGCAGTGCAAGGGATATAATGTATATAAAAAATAATTAATATAAAATTATATTACTTGACAAAATAGTGGTAATTTGTCATAATTTGTCTGAGGTAATAAATGAAAAGAATTTTTGAAAGGCTAAATGAAATGAGTTTTGTTTTGCCACAAGGATACCAAGTTTCAACAGATAAATATAATTTGCCAAATGGCCAAGGTTTTATCAACACTGAAAATTATATTTCCAAAAATGGTGATGTAGTTTCTTTTTTTGAAATTTATAGAAATACTGATGAATTTTTTGAAAGTTATGAAGAAGTTTATAAAGATAAGGCATATGCAAAAAATACAACAATAGAAAAAAGTTTCAAATTGCGTTTAGGTGATTATGTTTTTCCTGTATATATTATCAAGCTGGACGGCAAAAAAGTGGTATATACAGCACAAGTTTTTATTGATTGTGGAGATTGTTTAGGATGTTTAATGTTTAAAATAGACAATCTTGCAGACGAAGTCAAAGAATTTATTGGAAAAAACAAAATATTTCAAGATGTTGTTGAACTTTTAAGGAGTGTGGAGTAATGAAAAAGAAGATGTTGTTGCACTCTTGTTGTGGACCTTGTTCAACGCAAGTTATTGATTTTTTGAAAAATGATTATGATATCACAATTTTTTATTGTAATCCAAATATAGATACAGAAGAAGAATATTTGCATAGGCTTAATGAACAAAAACGCTATTGCAAAATAGTTGGAATAGAAGTAATAGAAGACAATTATTGTCCAAACGAATTTTTGGATAAAGTCAAAGGTCTTGAAAATGAAAGAGAGGGCGGGGCAAGATGTGCTGTTTGTTTTAAAATAAGACTATTGAAAACAGCTTTAAAAGCAAAAGAGCTAGGCTTTGATTGTTTTGGCACTACATTAACAGTTTCTCCACATAAAAATGCAGATATTATAAATGCTATTGGAAAAAGTATTAACCATGATTATGATATAGAATTTGTTGAAGGAAATTATAAAAAACAAGACGGATATAAAAAAAGTATAGAATTTTCAAAAAAATATAACCTTTATAGACAAAATTATTGTGGTTGTAAGTTTTCAAAAAGAGAACAATAAAAAATAAATATTAAAAAATTGTTTTGTAATAATATAAAAATTGTGTAAAATATTGCGAAAGGGTAAAAAAATTGCGTTTTCATTTTGACGAAGATAAAAAGTATTTATATTTTGAAGATGAAAGATGTGAAAAAGTGACAAAAAAATGTCTCAAAAGTGTTTTCATATTCTTTTTTATTTTATCTGTTATTGTTGCGTCTTTATATTGTTGGTTTTTCTCAAATTATTATTTTTTAACAGTAACTGGACGATCAATGCAACCTACACTTAACATTGATATAACTTATCAATCAGATGCACAAGATTGTGTGATTGTTGACAAGTATGCAGAAATAGATTACGGCGATATTATCATAATAAAAAATCCTGCAAATATCAATTCAGATAACACTATTATAAAAAGATTGCTTGCAAAAGAAGGCGATAAATTTTCTATTATAAAAATTGATGGATTATATCATTTGCTTAGAATTAAAAAGGGCTTTAATGATGTTGAAGTATTAGATGAATCAAGTTATATCAAAGGTTATGTTGATTGGAGCATAGGTAAAAGGTCCTACATTGATTATGACCAAAATGTAGTTTATGAAGCTGAATTCTATGAAAATTACATAGATAAATCAGGAAGATATTTTTCTTCAGATAGAGTATCAGAAGTGGTTTATGATAATAAAATAATTTATTTCTATCAAATTGAAAAAAATGAAATTTTTTATTTAGGAGACAACAGAGCAAATAGTTCCGATGCTCGTTACTATGGACCAGTAACTACAGATATAGTTTTGGGAAAAGTAGTAAAAATTTGTTATAATGGCGCTTATTCTGACTTTTTCTTTGTAAGAGGATTCTACCAATTGAAAGGCCTTTTTGAGTATTTCTTGCCTAAACTTGTGAATTTATTTGCTTGGAAAGGTTAATTTTGTTTTGTTTTTAGCTTGTTTTATGCTATTATATAGGTAGGTTAAAGCCTAATAAAAATAAAAGGAGACATGATAAATGAACAAACAACAATTTATCAAAGCATTCGCTGACAAAGCAAACTTTACACAAAAAGATGCTGGTATTGCTTTTGACGCTATGGCATCAACTATTGTAGATGCACTTAAAGAAGGAGAAAAAATTCAAATTGCTGGTTTCGGGACTTTTGAATTGAAAAAACGTCCTGCAAGAGAAGGAATCAACCCATCAACAAAAGAAAAAGTTACTATTCCTGCTCAAAATGTTCCATCTTTTAAATTTGGAAACAGTTTCAAAGGCAACTTTAACTAATATTAATAAAAAAAATGCTCGCAAATTCATGCGAGCTTTTTTTTGTTTTGTTTTTTACATATTTTGACTTTTTTTTAGACATACTATCCTAAAAGGTGAGATATGATTCAAAATAAAGTTGAAAAAATTATTGAAAAATATAAAATTGAATTTCATAATAGTAATGATTTTGCCAGCAGAATTTTTAATAAAGGAGAGCAAATGGTTGGTATGCTTTTTTTGAAAAGCATGACAAATCCAGAATTATTTTCACAAACAATTTATATGCCACTTCAACAATGTAATGAAAAAATTGATGAAAAAACATTATGTGAAAAAATTTTAAAAAATAATAGTATTGAAATAATTGAGGAAAAAAACATAATAACCAATATTTTAGATGGTAAAGTGGTTATTTTTTCAGATTCCTTTCAGGGAATTGTGTCTGTGGACGTTTTGACTTTTCCTTCCCGTGCACCAACAGAACCACCAACTTCACCTGTTATACAGGGGCCAAGAGAGGGATTTGTTGAAGATTTTAAAACAAATCTTACATTGCTAAGAAGAAGAATTCACTCAAAAGACCTAGTGTTCAAAAGTGTTTTTGTTGGAAATAAAACTAACACCAAAGTTATAATATCATACATTGATGGCGTAGCAAATAAAAAGGTTGTTGAAGAAGTTGAAAGAAAAATAAATGCTATAAAAATTGATGGGGTTGTTGATTCATATTACATATTGTCTTTTCTTGAGAAACGACCAAATTCTTTGTTTAAGCAAATAGGTAATACTGAAAAACCTGATATTGTTGCTTCAAAAATGCTTGAAGGCAAAGTTGCAATTATTGTTGACAACTCTCCAATTGTTTTAACAGTACCTTTTATTTTAATGGAAGATTTACAATCTAGCAATGATTATTATACCAATCATCATTATTCTTCTTTGGTAAGAGTTATAAGAATTTTGGGACTAATGATTGCAATTATTGCTCCCGGCTTTTATCTTGCGTTGCAATTATTTCATTATAATGTCTTGCCACTAAATTTTTTAATTACTATTGCCGATACCACACAAGGCCTTCCTTTTACTCCATTTTTGGAAATTTTATTTATCTTTTTATTGTTTCAAATTTTGTATGAAGTTAGTTTGCGTCTGCCTAGTTATTTGGGACTTGCAACAAGTGTTGTTGGCGCTTTGATTTTGGGTGATACCGGTGTTAAAGCTGGACTAATTTCTCCGCCAGGGGTTATTATTACAGCTCTTGCAAAGATTGCACTTTATACTGTTCCAGAACAACAATCTCAAATAACTGTTTTGCAGGTGATATTTATCATTTTAGGGGGTTCACTTGGTATTCTTGGGATTGTTACTGGTTTGGTTTTTGTTGTAAATTATTTAAACACATTAGACGACTTTTCTACGCCATATCTTGCACCTTATGCACCAAGAATAGCAAATGATTTACAAGATGGATTAATCAAACACTCTATCAATGACATGAAAACTTTGCCTAAGTCATTTCCAAATAATCATAAAGAGAGGTCAAAATGAAAAGTATTAGTGCAAGACAGACAGGAATTATTTTATTTTTAACAATTTTAGCAAACAAAATTTTGCTTTTGCCTTCAATAATGTATGAAAAAACAAAGGCAGATTCTTTATTTGTTATGATGCTTCTTTTTGCTTTTGAACTCTTTATTTTATGGATTTTTTTCTCTTTAAAAAACAAATATCCAAATTCAAGTTTAAAAGAATTGTTACAAAAAAGCGTTGGTGGAAAAATAGCTAAGGCTTTAATCTTTGTCTTTTTGATATTCTTTCTTTTTAAAACAATGTTGACATATTCTGTAATTTATGTTTATCTCAAAGATTTGGTTTATCAAGATGAATTTGGACTTTTGGCTATAATTTGTTTTATTCCTGTTGTAAATCATGGTGTTGTTTGTGGCTTGCGTGCAATGAGTAGAAGTTTTGAATTGTTTTTTTACTTGGTTCTTACTGGTGTTGTTTTTTGTCTTGTAATTGCATTCTTTACAAATATTTCAATTCCTTATTTTTTCCTTTCAAATCCAAAAGATATATTTAACACTTGTTTTACTCATTTTTTTTCATTTGGGGATTATCTAATTTTGTTTATTTTTATGGATAAAATAAAGTTTGACAACCAAGGCAAAAAAACTATTTTAAAATTTGTTGGCTTGGGTATTACTATTGTGCTTGCAATTTTTTTGATATTTTATTGCAAATATCACGACACTGCCTTTATGCATAATAATGCTATTGCAGATTTACTAGTTTTTTCCGTTCAATTTAATGCAATAGGTAGACTTGATATAATAGCAATGGTTACAATTATGGCGCTTGGTCTATTTCAAATGGAAATTTTTCAATATGCTTTTTGTGAGAGTTTTGTTATGGTCTTTCCAAAATTGTCTTTAAAATATGCTATTGCGGTTTTTGATATTTTATTTTTTATAGTTTATTTTGTTTTGATTGGTAAATATGAGTTTATGATAATGGTTACAACCAATTATTTACCTTATTTTTCTATTTTAAGCAATTATATACTTCCGTCTATTATTTTTGCATTGTCCTACAAACACAAAAAGGAGTTGAAGCATGAAAAAAGTGTATAATTATTTTAAAAAAAATCCTTTTGTTTTAATTTTGGTGTTAATTTTAATATTTTTTACACCAAACTCTTTATTTTCTCCTGGGCAAAACAGAGAAAGAGCTATTGTTATAGCAATAGGACTTGATAAAATAGAAAATGAATATGAATTGTCATTGCTCACTTTTATTCCAACTCCAAATCAAGAATTTAAACAAACAAATTCTGTTGTTTCGGGAAAAGGTAATTCAATTTCAGAAGCAATATTTGATGCTCAATTGACTCTTGGAAAAGAAATTGGTCTGTCTCACGCAAAAACTACTGTTGTGAGCCAGTCTATGTTAAATCAAGATATATCTTCAAGTCTTGATTATCTTTCCAGAGTGGTGTCATTGCCTGAAAACACTGTTTTTATATGCACAAATTCATCAGCTAAAGAATTATTAAAAGCAACAAATTCGTTGGAAGAAAATTTAGGTTTAAAGCTTGACCAACTTATTTCATATAATGCCAACGATGTGTACGTAGCAGATACTTCTCTTGAAGCTTTTTATCAAGGATATTATAGTGTAGAAAAGTCTTCGTTGATAGGCTATATAGAGTATATTAAGCAAGATAATTCATCTTCTTCACAAGAAAATTCAGAGCAAGAAAGTCAAGCAAAAGCAGGTCAAGGCGAAAGCGAACAGGGCACAAAATCAATGTCACAGCAAAGCCAAACAGAACAATCAAGTGGTGAAAAAGAAAGAGGGCCAATCAATGGCCAAAGCCAGATATTAAACAATGGGCAAGCAGTACTTTTGAGAAAAGGTAAAATGGTTGCAAAACTTGATATTGACAATTTAAATAGTATTAATTTGCTTGATAACAAAAAATCACTAGAAAGCATAAAAATAACAGATGTAAACATTGAAGATGACAAAAATGTTGACATGGTTTTTATTGTAAAAAATAAAAACGTAAATATAAATACTTATTTTCAAAATAATTACCCAATTTTTGTTGCAGATGTAAATTTAGGTTTAAAATTAACAGAAGTAGAAACAAGAGGGCAAGAAATAAAATCAAATACACAATTTACTGAAATTTCGCAAGAAATGGCTTTAAAAATTGAAAAGAAAATTAAAGAAGAATTTTATCAAACACTGCAAATTTTACGAGACAACAAGACTGATGTAATAAACGTTTATGATTTGTTTTTCAGGCAAAATAGGAAAAAATTTGAAAAGTTTTATAACAATTTGCAAGACAAAGAAGATTATTTAAACAATATAACTTTCATGTTAAATTTGAGAATACAACCTGACGGTTAAAATTTTGTTGTAATATGTCTTATTGTAAAATAAATCAAAAAAAACTTTGAAAAATGCCATGTATTGTTTGTCTTAATTTTCGTTTTATGATAGAATACAATATGATTAAATCATATAGGAGGCAAAAAAATTGAACGAACAAAACAATCAAAAACCAAAATTTAAGTACTCTTATTTGTTCTTATTGTTGGTTGCTCTTTTACTTATTATTTTGATTTTTACAAATACAGGATATTCAGGCGTATATCTTGGAAATGTTTCCCAAGTTGAACAACTTGTTGATGGAACTTATGTCAATGAAGTTACGGGGAAAACAGAACAGTTGCAATCTGTTTATTATAAAAATGGAAAAATTTATTTCTTAGTTGAAGGTTCAAGATATGAAAATGCTTTCCCTGATTATAGCGATTATTATATGAACTATGAAGCTGGAGATGGCGTTCTTCAAAAAATTTTGCAGTATATTGATGAACATAATGCTAAACCTACAACAGAAACAATAATACATTATGAAAAAGGTGTAGATGGAATTAATTTCTGGGATGTTATTTATCCAATCTTATACCTTGCATTTGGAATTTTCATGGTTTGGATGATTTTTAGATTGATTAATTCATCCAACAAAGGTGCAATGTCTTTTGGAAAAAGCAAAGCAAGATCTTATGCAAACAATCCTGTTAAATTTTCTGATGTTGCAGGAACAGAAGAAGAAAAAGAAGAACTTGCTGAAATTGTTGAATTTTTAAAAAATCCAACAAAATTCACAGAACTTGGAGCTAGAATTCCAAAAGGTGTGCTTCTTGTAGGGCCTCCAGGAACTGGTAAAACTCTTCTTGCAAGAGCAGTTGCTGGTGAAGCAAATGTCCCATTTGTATTTATAAGTGGTTCTGATTTTGTTGAAATGTTTGTCGGTGTTGGTGCTTCAAGAGTAAGAGATTTGTTTGACCAAGCAAAGAAAAACAAACCTTGTATTGTATTTATTGATGAAATTGATGCCGTTGGTAGACAAAGAGGTGCTGGACTTGGTGGTGGCAATGATGAAAGAGAACAAACTTTAAATCAACTTCTTGTTGAAATGGATGGTTTCCAACCTAATGAAGGAATCATTGTTCTTGCTGCAACAAATAGAAGTGATGTTCTTGACCCTGCATTGCTTAGACCTGGCAGATTTGATAGACAAATATATGTTAATGTTCCAGATGTTAAAGGTAGAGAAGGAATTTTAAAAATTCATGCAAGAAACAAGCCTATTGATGAAAATGTAGATTTCAAAACTTTGGCAAAAATTACAGTTGGTTTTACTGGTGCTGATATTGAAAATATGCTTAATGAAGCTGCAATTTTGGCTGCTAGGGCAAATAGACCAAAAATTACGATGACTGATATTCAAGAAGGTATAAATAAAGTTACTATGGGACCTCAGAAAAAAAGTAGGGTAGTAACTGAAAAAGATAAAAAAATTACTGCATATCATGAATCTGGTCATGCAATTTTGGGAAAATTGTTGGAACATACAGATGAAATTCAAGAAGTTTCTATTATTCCTCGTGGTATGGCTGGTGGATATACAATGCAAAGACCAGAAAATGATAATTCATTTATTTCTTACAATCATTTGATGGATGAAATAGCAATGTGCATGGGTGGTAGAATTGCAGAAGAAATTGTCTTTAAAGACATAACTACTGGTGCATCAAGTGATATTAATCAAGCAACAAGACTAGCTCATAAAATGGTTCACAACTGGGGAATGAGCAAAAACCTTGGGTTCTTGGGACTTGAAAATAATCAGCAAGTTTTCATTGGTAGAGATTATCAAACTCGTTCTGATTTTTCAGAAAAACTTGCTGCCGAGGCTGATGATGAAATGAGACAAATTTTGGATTATAATTACAAGCGTGCAAAAAAATTGTTGCTTGACAATCGCAAACTTTTAGACGAAATGGCAAAACTTTTGCTTAGTCATGAAACAATAAATAAAGATGAAGTAGATTTGCTTGTTCAAGGTAAAACTGCTGATGAAGTGGCAAAAATCATGGACGAAAAAGATTTTGCTCAACGCAAAAAAGAAGAAGAAACTCGCAAACAAATTGAAAAAGAAAGAAAAGCAAAAGCTATTGAAGCCAAAATTAAAGAAGGCGAAAAGTTGCTTGCAAGTGGAATAATAACGCAAGAAGAATATGAAAAAATTAAGAAAACATACATGTCAGAGAAAACAACTGAGGAAAAGAAACCTGATGTGTTAGAAATTTCCAGCAAGGCAAAAACACTTGACAAAGTTGAAAATGATGTAGATAATAAAAAAGAAGAAAAAATCAATTCTGATAAAAAATCTACAAAGAGTAAAACTGCAACTGAACAAAAAAGCGAAAAAACAAAAAAAGAAGTTGCAAAAAAAGAAGCAAAAAAAGTTGATGATAAAAATAAAAAATAATGAGAGGAAATAATGGCAAAAGCAGAAGAAGTTTTACAAAGCAATCAAAATCAAATTGTTTCAATAAATGACCAATATATTGCAAAAAGACGCAAGCAAAGAATTATAATAAATTCTATAATTTTGTCTTTTGCTATTATTTTAGGTATTGCTGTTATTTTGATGTCATGTTTAAGAATAGATTTAAAGCCAAGATTTGATGATACTCCTAAATATGTTAATATTGTAGTTGATGAGGAAAATAAAGAATTGTTTATTTCGAAGAATGATAAATTGTATGATGAATTTTTCAACATTTACAACAATTCTTTATGTACTACAATTTTAACTTCACTTTTTACTGGAAATTTTTACGGTTATGAAATTGAATATTTAGATTCTGGTGTTAACGATCCTGCTAAATATTATGATTCTGAGGGCAAATTAAGTTCTATTCTTCTAAATCGTTTAGGTTCAAATTATGTTCAATTTAGATTTTCAGAAAATCAAACTTTATATCGTTCTAATGGTGAAAAATATACTGCAAGATATTCTAAAAATTACAATAACGAAGAAGAAGTTTATTACAAAGATGTATGCTTTACAATTTCAAGCGATGAAAACTCGACTGTAGTAGATTTCTATTTTGGAGTTGTTGATTATATTTCAGAACCTACATTAGTAAAAATAAGTATTGAAGCAAATTCTTACGATTTATATAAATTTGCTTGTGAAAATTAAAAAGAAAAAAACAGGAAATACAATTCCTGTTTTTTTATTCGTCATCATCACTATTTTCTTTTTCCAATAGTTTTATAAGTTTGTCACGCAATATTTCAATTCGTTTTTGATTAAGTTTTATTAAAACAATAATTATTATTGAACATAACATTATTGCAAAGAAAGTCATCAATATAGTAAAAGAAGATTCAGTAATTGAGAATAATTTTGGAATAGCACAGATAAGAGCTGTTATACCTGCAAACGAAATACCAAGAGCAAAACCTTTAATTAAAGATATTGGGAAACATAATGTTGCTAAATTTAAAAATCCGGTGTAAGTTAAGGTTAAAACACATAATGTTTTGTATTCACTTGCAGACATCACGATTTGTGATTGAGTATGGAACAATATCATTACAATTATAACATTTAACAAAAGCAAGCTTGCACGTGGTATTGACCTTTTAAATACTTGTGGAATAAAATTCCCTTTTATTTTTCTAGTGTTTGGTTCAAATGTTAGAATAAACGAAGGTATACCAATCACAAATGATTCTAGAAGTAACATATCTTTTGGAGTAAAAGGATATTGAAGCTGAACAAATAGTGTAATTACAGTCAAAATTATAGCGAAAAGTGTTTTCATAAGAAATAATGAAGATGAATTTTGAACATTATTTATTACTTGTCTTCCTTCTTTTACAACGCTAGGCAATGAAGAGAAGTTTGATTTAAGCAAAACAAGTTTTGATATACTTCTTGCAACTTCGCTACCGTCAGCCATTGCTATTGAACAGTCTGCTTCCTTTAAAGCCAAAGTGTCGTTTACCCCATCTCCTGTCATAGCAACAACTTTTCCTTTGTTTTTTAGTGCTTTGATTAATGTGTATTTTTGTTCTGGCGTAACTCTTCCAAACACGGTGAATTTATCTGCCATTTGTTCAACTTCTTTGGTTGATAAACCTTCCAAGGAAACAAATTTTTCACTGTTTTCAACTCCAACTCTTTGTGCGATTTTTGAAACAGTTGCAGGGGAGTCGCCTGAAATGATTTTTATTTCAACTCCATTATCTTTAAACCATTGTATTGTTTCTATTGCATCTTCTCTTATGTGTTCTTCAATTATAATAAATGCAAGTAATTTTGAGTCTTTGCCAGACATATTTTTGTTAAATTCACCTTCGGTTTCTGCAAGAGCGATAACTCTATAACCTTTGTTTTGTGCTTCGTTAATGATTACTTTTTGCTCTTCTGTCAAAGCACAGCCAACATAAGTAGTTGCTCCTAAAAAGTAAATTTTTCTGTTTGTAAATTGAGTTATAGAAAATTTTCTTTCAGAAGAAAATTCCAAAACATTTTTTGCTTTCATTTCTTGGTTTTTTCCAAATGCTTCAATCATAGCATTTGAAGTGGAATTTGATGTCTTTTGAACATTTAAAATATTTGATAAAATCTTCTTTATGCTTGAAGATTTTCTTTTTGAAAAAGTTATAAAATCTACAACTTTCATTGTTCCATCAGTTATTGTTCCTGTTTTGTCAAGGCACAAAACATTGGTTCTAGCAAGCATTTCAATTGAATATAAGTCTCTTACTAGTGTGTTCTTTTTTGAAAGTTTTACAACTCCGACAGCCAAAGCAATAGTAATCAAAAGGAACATTCCTGCCGGTATCATACTTGTTAAAGCACCACTTGTGTTGGTTATTTGAGTTTGAACTGAATTGCCAAGAGAGTGCTCTTTTAAAAATGTCAAAATACCAATAGGAACAAGGGCAATGCCTATATATTTTATAAGTCTATTCAAATCTTTAAAAAGATTTGAAGCAGGTGCTTTAAATTCTTTTGCCTTTTGTGCGATTTGTTCTATATAATTATCTTTACCGACTTTATTTACCTTTGCATAACATTCACCAGAAATTATAAAACTTCCTGATAAAATACTATCGTTTACAGTTTTTTGAATTGCATTTGATTCACCCGTAAGCAAACTTTCATTTACTTCAACGTTTCCACTTAATATGATGCAATCGGTTGGTATTTGGTTTCCACTTCCTAAAATTATTATATCATCTAAAACTAAATTTTCTGCTTTGACTTGAACCTTTTTTCCATCTCTTATAGTGTTAATCATTGGAGACGTAACCATTGATAACTTTTCAACTGCTACTTTTGCTCTAATTTCTTGAATAATTGCAATTGCAGTATTTGCAACAATAACAAACAAAAATAGCAAATCACTATAAGAACCGACGGCGAACAATGCTATTGCAATCAAAAGCCACATCATGTTGAAAAATGTAAATATATTTTTAACAAATATTGAAAGATAGGTTTTTGATGTTTTTATTTTTGTTGAGTTTGTTAATTTATCATTTATTCTTTGCTTAACTTCTTCTTCACTTAAACCTTTTTCGATAGTTGGGTCAAATCTAACTATTGGTTTTTCTTCAATATTATTTTTTCTTTTCTTAATAAGCAATTTGCTTTTTAATTTTTTATTTTTGTTTGTAAAAAGAATTTTGAATTTTATTTTTTTTGTATTTGCCTTAGTAGTTTTAATAGCGCTATTGTCTTTTACAAAATTTTTTAAATCATCAATTTTATTTTGTTTTTCTTCAATTATTTTTTCATTTTCCTTTTTAATTATTTTTTTCTTCATAAAACCCTTCCAATATATGTATACAAATCTTATATATATTATTACATAAAAATTATATAATTGTTACAGAAAAATGTCAACTTTATTCATAATGATTTGACTTTATTTGTAAAAAACTGTATGCTATAACAAAGGAGAAAAGTATGATTTTAAAAATTTCTCATAATTTATCAAAACTTTCATCAATTTTGTCTAAACCTATTTATATAGTAGGTGGTTTTGTGAGAAATTCTTTGCTTGGCATTTCTGTTGAAGATGTTGATATTTGCGGTGAACTTACCATAGAAGAATTGTCAGACCAATTAAAAGACAGCAAATATAGCGTAAAAATTAAAAATAAATTTGTTGGTACTGCTCTTATTGAATGTGGTGAAGAAAAATATGAATATTCTACTTTTAGAGTTGAGTATTACAAAGAAGGTGGCGCACATCTTCCAGAAAAAGTAAAATTTGTCAGTGATATTAAAGAAGATGCAAAACGAAGAGATTTTACTTGCAATTGTATTTATTATGATATAAAAAATGACAAATTTATTGATTTTTATAACGGAATACAAGATATAAAAAATAAGGTTTTAAAAACTATTGAAACTCCTGACTATGTCTTTGCTCATGATGGATTAAGAATTTTGAGAATGTTTCGTTTTCAATGTGAATTAAATTTTAAAATTGACAAACAAACATTTTATTCTGCAATAAAATACAGCAAAAATGTGCGTGATATTTCAGGTGAAAGAGTTATACATGAAATAACTTGTATTTTGCATAGTGGAAGAAGATATCCAAATTATTCAAAAGCAAATGCATATTTGCGTGCTTTAAAGCAATTTAATAAATTTAATTTATGGACAGTTTTTGGTATTGATACACCAAAAATTAAATTAAAAATGGTAAAAAGAGTTGAACATAAATCGCAAGGCTTCTTAATTGATTTGATTGATACTGTAAAACCAATTTCAATTTCTTATTACTTGAATTTGATTTTAACTAATTCTTTTGGGTTAAATAAAAAAATGGCAACTCAATATATAAATATTTTGTCGGGTTACTATGATGCTTTAAATAGACTGCAAAATAAAGAGTATTTCTTTAAATATTTTGATAATTTTCCTCTTATATACAAACTTTTAGTTCATAAGTCCAAATATTTAGCAAACAAATATAACTTTTTCTATAAATATATAATTTCGCATAAATTGATTATAACAATAAAAGACTTGAAAGTTGATGGAGATGATATTAAAAAATATTATCCAACTGTCAAGCCTTATAGATATACTGCAATTTTGGAAAGTTTGCTTAGTGATGTGTTTGATGGAAAATTGATCAATGAAAAGAAAATTTTAGTTAAAGCAATAGAACAAAAACTTAAATATTTATAAAATTATATTTTTTGTGGAGGAATGAATTTTACACCATTTGATGGTAAAGTCATTCCTTCTTCTATTTCTTCTGAGCCTTCAATAATTATTCCCATTTGTGGTTGATAATGGTCATGTCTTATCATTTTTTCTTCTATCAAGTTTCCATCTTTGTAATATTGAATATACCCTTTGCTTTCATATCCTTGTTTAGGGTATTTTAAACGATAATATTCTCCTTTGTATAAAACCTGGTTTGAATATTTACCTTCACTATCTGTCAATATTTTATCTCCTTTGTGAGGCAAAATTTTTACAAGTTCAGACCTTGTTTTTATTTGAATGTTATCTTCTAACTTTTTTCCATAAATTTCTATCTTAACATTATTTTCATCGCAAATTGCTTTTATAAATATAGGGCAATCGCTAGTATTTTTAAACACCAAATCTGCATAGCCTTCACTGACCATAGCATCAAAAGAAAGTGGAACATAGGATGCTGGCAAAGAATGATGATGAACGCTTACAATTTCCATATTTGCAAGTAGTAATGCATTATAAAGTGTAGTTGAAGCTTGGCACACACCACCACCAGTTCCAGAAACATAATTTCCGTCTATAATTATATTTGCATTTTCATAACCATTTTCTTTTGTTCGTGGACCAGTTGTTTTATTAAATGAAACTTCTTGATTTGGTGCTACAACCATTCCGTTAAAACAGGACAAAGCTTTTTTTATGTTATTTTTTCTTTTTGTTGAACTAGTTGCATATGAAGTTGAAAATTCACTGACCTTTCCAATTTCTTTTAAAAGCTGTTCATAGTCAGACTGAGGCAAAACTTCTGTTAAAGGTATTTCTATTGTTTGTGTATTTTTTTGATTGATTGCTTTATCTATTTGAGAATTTAGTTCTTCTTTGTCTACAACGTAACCTACTTGTCCTTTGTCAATAGAAAACATTGTTTGAGAATTTGGGTTAAATATGATTTGTGGTGTAGAGTATTTTTGTTCTACTTGCTGACAAATTTGTAAAACTTTTTCTTGCATACCACCAAAAATATTTTCGTAAGGAATATTTATTTCTAGTCCTTCTTCTTTTATCTTGTTTTCAATTTTTTTCTTTTGGAAAATATTGCCTTCTCTACCATAATTTATAAGTTCATTTAAGGGATTTTCTATGTTGCCAACATATTCAAAATCTTTTCCAGACAAAGTCCAAACTTGGTCACCATTTTTTAAATTAATTTCTAGGTTATCTAATTCTTGTGTTAAAGTTTTTGAAACAATTTGAGTTGCTTCTTGTTTTGTTAGACCAGAAACATCTACTCCATTAACCTTGGTATTTTGATAAAATGTTGTGTTTTCAGTTATCGGGTCTCCAAAATAAAATTGACAAAACAAAAGCAATCCTACTGCAATTATGCTTACACAAAAAAGCCAAATAAAAGAACTTCTTTTGGATTTAGATGTTTTGTTTTTGTCATCTTTTTTGCTAATTTTTTGTATATTTTGAACTTCAAATTTGTTTTGTTTTGACTTTTTCACTATATTCTCCTTTGCAATATTATTTGTTTTTGATTTAAAAATATGCTTTTTTCGCATATATCTTTTGCATAAACTCATAATAAAATCATGGCAAAAAAGAAAAAAAAGATATTAAGGATTTTTTTTGTTGTGCTTGCACTCGGTTTATTTTTTTTAGGAGTGTATTTAATTTTATATTTTACAGGGTGGTGGGAAAAATTAAATTCAGTTGATAAATTAAAAAAAGAAATACTTAATTTGGGTATTTATGGTAGAGTATTTTTTGTCTTTTTACAATTTATCCAAGTGGCGTTCCTTCCATTGCCTTCTCCATTAATTGTGATTGCAGGGACTTTAATTTATGGACCTTTCCAGGCTTCTTTATTATCTCTTGCTGGCATATTGTTGGGTAGTGCAGTAGCTTTTTTGATAGGAAGAGTTTTAGGTAAAAAAGTAGTTGTATTTATGGTTGGAAAAGAAACTGAGCAAAAATGGTCAAAATATTTAAGTAACGCTAAGTATAGTTTTGTTGTAATGATGTTTTTACCCCTTTTTCCTGACGATGTGCTATGTATGATTGCTGGACTTACTGATATGAGTTGGACTTTTTTTATGGTTACACAACTTATAACAAGAACAACAGGAATATTTGTATTAAGTTTTCTTTCTTCGGGTGAAGTTATACCATTTTATGGTTGGGGGATTTATGTTTGGATAGTTTTGGCAGTCATTGCAATTTTGCTTATTTATTTAACAACTAAATATAATCAACAAATTGAAAAATATGTTTATAATTTTTTTAAAAAGAAAAAACAAAACAAATGAAAATAAATTCCCAGCTTTTTATTTATCGTTTATAATCAAAACATTTCCTTTTTTTATATCTTTTGGTAATATTTGATTTTTAATCAAAAGTGAAATAACATTAATATCGCATTTTTTTGAAATTAATTCAATATTTTCATTTTCTTTGATTACGTAATATGGATTTATTTTTTTTTGCAATTGAAAACCTCTCGTATAAATTTTATGCAACAATAATAAGTTATATGAGAGGGGAAATAGATGAAATCCTTATTTAGAACAGTTGCATTAATAACAATATTTTCAGTTATAACAAGAATAATTGGTTTTTTGTTTCGTATATATCTTTCGCGTGAGGTAGGTGCAGAAGCGCTTGGTATGTATCAAGTGGCATTTTCTATTTTTATGGTATTGCTAACTATAATTGCAAGTGGTTTGCCATTGATTATTTCCAGAATGACATCTGCATTTGTTGTTTCAAAAGATAGAAAAAAACAAGGCGCTCTTGTTTCTACGGCATTATTGTTTGCAATTTTAATGTCAGTAGTTTTGTGTATAATCGTATTAATTTTTAAAAATTTGTTTGCAAAGCTTTTTACCGATGAAAGATGTTTACAAATTTTGATAATTATGCTTCCAAGTTTAATCTTTTCTTCTGTTTATTGTGTTTTGCGTGGTGCAATGTGGGGGAAAGATAATTATTTTGCATTGTGTGTAAGCGAACTTTATGAACAAGTTGTAAGAATTTTTATTTGCATATTAATTTTAAATTCATCTCTTACTGCGATTGAAAAAGCATTTAATGTGGCTTGGTCTTTAAATTTTGCTTGTTTTCTTTCAATGATTTTTGTTGTTTTATTGTTTTTCTTTTATAATGGCACCTTATCAAAACCTTCAAAACAAATATTCAAACCACTTATCAAGCAGTCTACGCCAATCACTGGTATAAGAGTTGCAAGTAGTTTTATTCAACCACTTGTCGCTATAATTTTACCTGCAAAACTTATGAGTATAGGTTATACCAGCACTCAAGCTTTGTCACTTTATGGAATTGCCATTGGTATGACTTTACCATTATTGTTTGTGCCTACTACCATTATTGGTTCATTGTCAACTGCATTGATACCTGATATGTCAAAAGCACTTGCACAGAATGACCACATTCATATTGAAAACAGAATTAGAAATTCTATAATATTCTCTCTTTTTATTTCTGCTTTGTTTGTGCCAGCATATCTAGCAATGGGGGAACTTGCAGGAGTATTCTTATATGACAATGTTATGAGTGGAACCTTGTTGCAATCTTCTAGTTTTGTGCTTTTGCCATTAGGTCTTACAAATATCACTTCTTCTTTGTTAAATTCGTTGGGACTAGAAGTAAAGTCGTTTAAAAATTTCATTTGTGGAACTATATTTATGTTTATTTCTATTTGGTTTTTGCCACAATTTATTGGAATAAATGCTTTTATTTGGGGTATGGGTGGAAGTTATCTTGTAACAGCAGTATTAAACCTTTTAATGCTAAAAAGAAAAATCGGCATAAAACTAAAATTAGGAAAAACTATTACAACTTTAATTTTAATAATAATTCCTTCTGCGTCGTTAACTGCTTTTATAGTTGGATTATGCAATCATTTTATAGGATTGTTTTTAACATTAGCAATCGGTGGAGTTGTTAGTGTTTTAAGTTTTATTTTACTTTGCGGTGTTTTCAATTTAATTGATATTAAAGCATTTATGATAAAATCAAAAGAACAATTTAATAATTTTAGAAAAAATAAAGTTAAAGTAAAAAGAGTTTAAGATTTTTAAAGATTATTTTTTTTAAATTTGCTTATAATAAAGCATGTTTACAATTATAATCAGGTCAATATTAATTTATTGTATTGTTTTGCTTGTGTTTAGATTGATGGGGAAAAGACAGCTAGGGCAAATGCAACCATTTGAACTTGTTTTAACCTTGATAATTGCTGACCTTGCAACAATTCCAATGGCAGATGTTTCTATTCCTGTTTTGCACGGAGTTATACCTCTTTTAACTCTCGTAATTTTGCATTTTTTAATAACATTAATTACAAGATTTAGTACATTTATAAGCAAAGTTTTAAGTGGTAAACCTGTTATCTTAATCAATCCAAAAGGCATTGATTATAAAGCGATGAAAAAGTTGAATTTAACGATAGATGATATTTTTGCTGCTTTAAGAGAACAAGGATATTTTACTTTATCGCAAATTCAATATGCAATTGTGGAGACTAATGGTAAAATTTCTGTAATGGCTAAAAGTGAATTTTCTCCACCAACTTGCCAAGATTTAAAAGTTGATGTAGACGAAAATTTTATTCCTATAACTTTAATCTGTGAAGGAAAAATTTTAAAAGAAAATTTAGCGCTTTCTAATTTGTCAGAAGAAAAGGTGAAAGAGATAGTAAAAAGACAAACATCTTCAAAAATAAAAGATGTTCTGGTATTAACAATAGAGCAGTCGGGTGATGGTTATATACAACTCAAAAGCGGAGAAGGTAAAAGCTTTCAAGAGGAAAGGTTGGTGGCATCATGAAGTTAGTGCATTATATAAACTTCTTTCTTATATTTGTTTTTCTTATTGCTATTTGTGTGATAGAAGAAAATCTTGTTTCAACTTCCTTAGAATCTGTGCAAAATCAATGCTGTAAAATTGAAAATTATCTGGTTGAAAAGGATAGTTTAAAACAAACTGAACTTGTTTTAATGGTTGATAATTTGGAGTTTACTTGGACAGAGCAAGAATCAAAATTATGCTATCTTGTCAATCATGCTTCTGTAAAAGAAATTGGCTACGAAGTTTCTCATTTAAAAGGTTATATTGAAAATGATGATATTGATGCGTTCAAAGTCGCTTTGCAAGCAATTATTTTTTATAGTCATAGTTATTTGCATTTTATGGGAGCAAATTTCCACAATATTTTATAAAAAAAAGCTTAACTAAAATTGTTAAGCTTTTTATTTTTACCAAACTCTTTCTTTTTTAATACTTATAACAATAACAATACTTAATATTAAAACCGCACCTAAGCATGAACCAAGTATTGCCCAGAATATTGTAGATTTGTTTATAATTTCGCCAGTCATAACAGATTTTTCAGATGAAGTTATTTTTAAATCAATAGGGTTGTGTTCATCATAATATTCGCAATAAACATTCCAATTTCCCGAATGCTTATTGTCATCAAAATAAAATGTAGTGCCAGTTCTTGTTATGGCATTATCTTCATAAAGCCACTTTCCATATTCAATAAATTCTTGTTTGTTTTGGGCATCTGATTTTGTAAGGCAATAAGCCTGGTCAGAAAAGTCTTTTCCATATACATACCAAACAAAGCAATCTTTGTTAATATATTTAAAAGTTGTGTTTGCTTCTACAACAGAAAATAAATATGCATTATGCATTGATGTTGTTGAGCTTGCTACTTCATAAGCTATTTCAAGTTTCGTTCCTTCTGGAATATAATCTGGTTCTACATAATAAACTTCTGAAACTGATTCGCCTTGTCCATTTACATTTAAAGAAAATTTGTAAACGCCCCAGCCTTTTGTTGAAACTTCTTTTTCTTCTGTTTTTGATGTCCCAGTTTTAACTTCAATTGTTTGAGTTAAAAAATCATCTACATAAAACACAAAACTTGGCAATTCTTCTATGCTTGAAATAGGTTCACTGACAAACACATCATCATAAGTTATAAAATCGTTGTTTTCTGGATTTGAACCTGGATAACCTGCATAGTAACTTACATTATATGAAATAACATAAGAGCCATCTGCAAGAGGAGGAACAGTTGAATTTTCTTCTATTTTGCTAGAATCAAAAGAAATTTCAAATCCTTCAAGTGCTCTCCAAAAAAATTCATTGCCATCAGTTAAAGAATATCCTTCTCTTGCTATTGGTGTTACTATAATTGTATTTTCAATTGGGTTTTGTAAATCTGCTGCCTGATTTGTATAATTTGTACCATAAGAAAGGAAAAAAGTTGCAATTAACAAAATTGCACAAAACAATGGGTAAATAATATTTTTTATTTTTTTATTTATTTTCATTGCTATCTCCTGTTGTTATTCTATCATAAAACATTTTTTTATAAAAACAATTTTAAATATTTTATATATTTTCTTTCAAATCTTTATATATTTTCTGCAAAAATTATTTTATTATAAAAGTTGACAAAAAAAGATATTAATTTTATACTATTAATATGGAAATAGAAGAAATAGAAATAGGTGTTTCAAAAAATCAAATTATGTTTGATTTTGACAGTTTGGATGAAGTGGAAGTTGAAGAAAGCACTATGCTTTCAAATGTTGTCAACGCAAAAAATCTTGATTGGATAGGTCAGGAAGTTCTTTTTGTTGTTGTGAAAACTTATCATGATGACGTAGTCAAAAATATGCCTAAGTTTAACTTGCTGGGCAAGTCTATGCTTGATTGGGTTTTAATGGCAGGAAATCATTGTCAAACTCTCGTTATAGATGATAGTGAAAACATAATAGAAAAATTAAAGACTATTCAAACAGACAAAAAAATTATTGCTGTATTGTATTCCGATACACCTCTTGTTGATAAATCTCTTTTCAACGAAATATTAAATTATTTTTCTGTAAAAGGTTATAACGCATTAAAGTTGCAAAGAGGTTTTGTTTTTAAAGTAGATTATTTAAAATCCTTGACAGAATTTGTCCAATCTCCATGTGCAAAATTTGACATTATGCAGTTATATCCTTTAAATAACACTAAGATGCTTGCAAATGCTTATAAAATTTTAAAAAATAAAATTATTGCATACCATACAAAAAATGGAGTTGTTATCTTTGATGAAGAAACAGTGAAAATTGATGCCGATGTTGAAATTGAAAGTGGCGTGGTTATTTATGGGAATAATAGCATAGAAGGTGAAAGTTTTGTTTCTAGCGGTGTTATTTTAAAATCAGGAAATATAATCAAAGATAGCATTATTGGCAAAGATTGCCAAATCACTTTGTCTTATATAGAAAAAAGCAAAATAGAAAATAATAAACAAATTGGTCCTTTTGAAAAAATTGTAAATGTTTTAGTATGATAATAATTGTTGGACTTGGAAACATAGGTAGAGAATATGAAAATACCTATCATAATTTAGGGTTTATGGTTGTTGATAATTTGGCAAAAAAATTATCTACAACTTTTTCTACTGAAAAAGATAAGGCGCTAGTTGCAAAATCTTTTTACAACGGGCAGTCAATTTTGCTTGCAAAACCAACAACTTATATGAATAATAGTGGACAGTCTGTGGCATTATTGAAAAAAAGATATAAAGATGCTAGAATTATTGTTGTTGTAGATGATATAGATTTGCCGGCAGGCAAATTGCGTTTTAGAGAAAAAGGTAGCAGTGGAACTCATAATGGATTGCGTTCAATAGTTTCATATATTGGAGAAGATTTTGAAAGACTTAGAGTAGGAACTGGGCGAGATGCAAGTTTGGATTTGGCAGACTTTGTTTTATCAAAAATAAATGATATAAACTTATTTAATAATACAATTGAAGAGGCTACAAAACTTTTGTTGGAGAAAATATGTTAAAAGATTTTTTTAAAGATGTAGAAAAATTGTTTGAATATAAAAAAATTTCAGGGGCTGGTGAAGGAGAAAAAGGTATTTTGACTTTTTTGAAAGGTCCCTCAATTTTTTTGTCAGACAATTTTGCACAAGCAGGCAAAATAAAACGAGCACTTGAACTTTTGGGTAAAAATGTTGAAATAGTTTCTTCTGCTGTTGATAAAGAAGAGGGAGAAATCAACATGAAACCTTTTGTGGAAAGTGTTTCAAAGTTTATGCTTGGAAATTTAGATTATTTAATCTTTTTACCTTGTTCTGCTATTGTAAAATTTGATATAAACTCTTTTAAAAAGATTGCCTTTGAAAAAAATAATGTTTTTGATTTTGATTTGATTGCTAAAAGACTTTCAGAAATAGGATATAAAAGAGAAGACCTTGTTTCAAATAAAGGAGAGTTTGCAATAAGGGGAGACATATTAGATATTTTTCCATTAACTGAAAATAACCCAGTTAGAATAGAATTTTTTGGAGATGAAATAGAAAAAATTCATTTTTTTGATTTAGAAAATATGAAAAACTTGCAAGAAATAGAAAAAATTGAATTGTTTCCTGCGATTTTATTCAAAGGTGAAAACTGCTGTGTTGATTTATGTGATAGTGTGATTTTGGAGCAACCTGAAAAATTTGAACAAGAAATTGAACTCTTGTTGCAAAGTTATAAAGCACTTTCTTATTACAATAGAACTAATTATGCTGAATTTAATTATATATACAATAAATCAAGTTTGGTTTTTGATAACTTAAACGATTTTCAAACAAATTACAAAATTCAAAGAATGCCTACAAGAAGTTATCTGACTGATTTTATGATGCTTAAAAATGATATTTTGTCATATCAAAAAATGCAGTTAAAAGTAGTACTTTTTGCTGGAAGCGAGAAATACAAACAAAAACTTATTGAGTTTTGCAATGAAAATTTGCTAGTTTGGAAAGATTTTGAAAACGCTGTTAATTATGACGGCGACATTTATATTTCTCAATTAGATTTTCCTTTTTCGTGTTCATTTTTACAACAAAACATTGTTTGTATTGGAAGTGATAACTTATTTAAGCATAAGACTTCAAACTTTTCAAAATCAAAACATTCTGTATTTTATCTTCCAAAATTGGGAGATTATGTTGTTCATACATTTCATGGAATTGGTAAATGTATAAGAATTGAAAGATTAAAAATTTCCGATATTGAAAAAGATTATTTTGTTATTGAATATAAAAATGGTGGAGTTTTATACTTGCCTAGCGAAGAAGCAAATACTTTGTCTGCTTATATCGGTGGCGAAACTCAACCAAAACTTTCAAATCTTGGTGGAGCAGAATTTTCTAGATTAAAAGAAAGGGTAAAACAAAGCATAAAAGAAATGGCTTTTTCGCTTGCTGAAATCTATAAAGAAAGGCAAGAGAAAAAAGGTTTTAAATTTATCAGAGATGAATTTTTGGAAAAACAATTTTCTGATGCTTTCCCTTATCAACTTTCACTAGACCAAGAAAAAGCAATTTTAGATATTGACCATGATATGGAAAATGGAAAAATAATGGAAAGGTTGATTTGTGGCGATGTTGGTTTTGGAAAAACAGAAGTTGCAATGAGAGCAATTTTTAAATGTGTTTATAATGGAAAACAAGCTTGTGTGCTTTGCCCAACAACTATTTTATCACAACAACATTACAATACTTTAAAAAACCGTTTTGATGGGTTTGGTGTTAAAATTGAAGTTGTAAATAGATTTAAAACTTCTGTGCAAATTAAAGATATTTTAAATAGAGCAAAGGAAGGCAAGGTTGATGTTTTAATAGGCACACATAGACTTCTTTCTAATGATGTCTTATATAACGATTTGGGACTTTTGGTTCTTGATGAAGAGCATAGGTTTGGTGTTGAGCACAAAGAAAAAATAAAAAATATGTGTAGAGATGTTGATGTTTTAACATTGTCAGCAACTCCTATCCCAAGAACATTAAACATGTCTTTGTCAGGAATTAGAGATATTTCTATAATTGAAACACCGCCAAAAGACAGACTTCCTATACAAACTTATGTAAGTGAATTTAACGACCAACTTGTAAAAGATGTTTTATCAAGAGAAATGGCTAGGGGTGGTATTTCATTTGTAATATACAACCGTGTTGAAACTATTGAAGAATTTGCAAGTTATATAAGAAGATTGCTTCCTAATGCAAGAGTAGGTATATCTCACGGACAAATGCAAGAAAAATTGCTTGAAAAAGTGATAGAAAGACTTTATGATGGGCAGTATGATATTTTAATTTCAACGACCCTTATTGAAAATGGTATAGATATAGCAAAGGCAAATACAATGCTTGTTGTTGATGCTGATAAATTGGGGCTGAGCACTCTTTATCAACTTAGAGGAAGAATTGGAAGAAGTGATAAATTGAGTTATGCATATCTTACTTACACAAAAGACAAAGTGCTTACCGAACAATCAGTAAAAAGACTTGAAGCACTTAAAGAATTTTCTTCACTTGGAAGTGGTTTTAAAATAGCTATGCGCGATTTGGAAATTAGAGGCGCTGGAAATATATTTGGAAAACAACAACACGGGCATATCGCAAAAGTAGGTTACGATATGTATGTAAAACTTCTTGATGAAGAAGTGAAATTATTGAAGGGTGAAAAAGTAAAGAACAAAAACGAAGTAAAACTTGAAGTATTGCTTGATGCATACATTGATGAAAATTATATTACTTCAAGCGAAGAAAGAATTGCATATTATTCTCGTATAAGTGAAATTGAGAGCGAAAAAGATGAAAAAGACATTGTTCAAAGTATGCAAGATGCTTTTGGTATAGTTCCAAAAGAAATAACAAATTTATGCAAATTAGCGTTACTGCGTAATCTGGCTGGTAATTTTGCTATTGAAAAAATCAAATTAAATAACTTTGTTTGTGAAGTTGTGCTTAAAAGACAAGAAAAGGTAATTGACGAACAACTTGCAAAAAATTTATCACAATTCAATGGTAAATTAAGTTTTGATGTCAATGTAAAAATTATTTTTGATTTTGAAGGAAATATACAAACAAAACTTGAAAAACTTATTGAATTTTTCTTGGCATGCTTAAAAAATGATTAAAAAAATGTTTTATTGAAATAATTATTATAAAATTTTAAATATTTCTTAAATTGCTTTAAAATACTTGAAATTTTTTAACGTAATGTGATATTATTTATTCAGTTAGTTGCTATCGGAGTGATGATGAGAAGAAAATTTATAGGACTTATATTATGTTTTACTTTATTTAGCATGTCAATTTTGACAGGCTGTTCTTTGTTTACTAGAAACACAAAAATGTATTATGATACTGTTGTTGCTACTCTTGAAAAAGATGGAAAAGTTATAAATATAACAAAAAAAGAATTGATAGAATCTTATAGTTCTTATGGTGCAATGTATGAACAATATTATGGATATACTGCCAAAGAAGCATATGATATGTCACTTACTTTAATTGAAAATAAAAAAATTGCAATTGAAGAAATAAAGTCTTTGCGTGGTATTTCTGATGATGGAGAAGGGTTGTATGAAAATGAAAAAGATTATTTATGGAATGAAACTCTTAATGCTCTTTTTGACAACTTAGACTCTTATTATAATGATATTGTTGGTGAAGAATCAGCAGAAGAAGAAAGTGATGCCATAACTTTTGAAGGTTACACCAAAAATGCAAAAATAGAAAACAGTGTTATTTTAAAGACATCTGTTTCTAAAACTATTATGGAAAGTTATGATTTTGATGAGCAAAACGCTCATGATTATAACAATAAAGAAGATAGAGATCTTATTTATTCAAATTTTGTAGAATTTGTAACAACTTCAAACGAAGATTATCAAAAAGCTTTTAACAAATATAGACAGGCTTTAATTTCATCTGAAACTGGTTTAAATCTTTCTACTGATACTTTAAGTTTATTCCAAAGAGAAATAGATAGACTTTACAACCTTATGTTTGAAAATTATCTTGTAGAATTATATAGTGAACAATATCAAGATTATAGCGAAGAATCAACTGTTACAATAAATGATGTTGTCCAACTTTATTCAAGTAAAGTAAGAAAGGGTTATGTTCAATATGAGATTGAACAAGATTCAACATACAGTGAAAATATGCAAAGCAATCCTTCAACTGTTTACTACTATAAACAAAATGATGACACAAAATATTTTACAGTTGCTAATGTTTTAATAAAATTTAATGATGAGCAACAAGAAAAATACAACCAACTTTATGAAAAATTTTATGGACAATCTCCTGATGATGGTGATGCACCAGAAGTTGGGGAAAACGGTTATGATGGCACATACTATTATAAAGATTATGAAAAAGATTTAAATGATTTGTATAATAGCCTTCAATATATAGTTAGAGAGAAAGACAATAAAGGCAACAATACTTACACAGAAATTGGCAGAACGGGAAGTGGTGATGAGCTTTTAAGATTAATTCAAGGTGGATTAAGTTCTGGTAGTGAAGAAACAAAAGCTAAATGGATAAATGAATATCTATATCTTTACAATGAAGATACTGGTATGATAAATGCTGAATCAATGTATGTTGTAGGAGTTGATAGTGAAGGAAATGCAGTTTCTTCATTTGTGGAACCTTTTAATGAAGCTGCTTTAAAACTTTATAATAATGGAAATGCAAACTTTGGTGATGTTTCACCTTTGGTTAGAACAAATTATGGCCTTCATATTTTAATTTACACTGGCCCAGCAATTAACGAAAACATTGCAAATATACAAAAAGGTGTCGATGAAAATGTGGATTGGACTTATAATGAAGGAGATGAAAAAAATTCTGAAAGTGTAATTTATGCTCTTTATAACACAAGACTAAATCCACTTGTAGACAAAACTTATTTTGATGTTTTGTATGATGAATTAAATCAAACTACAAGCGACCTTCAATCTCAAAAACTTGAAGAAGCAAAAAATCAATATACAATCAAACATTATGAAAGTAGATATTCTGATTTAATTTAAAAATTGCTTATTTAATTTGTTTAAATATCCTTGTTAAGTTGACAAGGATATTTTTATTTGTTAAACTATTGCTAGTTATGCGAAATAAAGATAAGGTGGCTACAACTGATGATAAATCAAAAGTTGCAGAGCAACTAGTTTTACCAGAAGTTGAAAACAAAATTGAAGAAACAAAAAGTATTGATGAAAATTCAATATCTTTTGTTGATCAAGAAATATCTATAAAAAAAGGACAAAAGTTTTTTCCTATTGCTTCGGACAAAGAAAAAAATAAAAAGCTTCAAAAAATTAATATTGTTAAAAAACCATTAAAATCTCAACAAATGAGAATTAAACATCAATCTATTTTTGCTAAAGCAACAACGGAAGAAGAACAGAAACAAAAAATGGCAGAGGCAGAGCAATCTGCTTCTAAAAAAAGTAGTAAAAAAAGCAAGATAACAAATCTTATTTTCTTTTTTATAAATATTGCTGTTGTTGCTGGTATTTTGGTTTATCAACTTTCAAAAGAAGAATTTGCACCTTTATCAGGACTTAAATTTAATTTTATAGCTTTGTTTATAGCTGTTTTATTGTTTGCTTTTTTAGTATTTTCTGAAACACTTACATCAAGTTATTTAATGAAAATATCTACTGGAAAATGGCGTTTTGGATTTTCTTATAAATTGACTTATATTGGAAGATATTATGATTGCGTAACACCTATGGCAACTGGTGGTCAACCATTTCAAATGACTTACTTAAAATCCCATGGAGTGCCACTTCATACATCTTTATCTATTCCACTTGGAAAATATATTTTCGGTCAAATTGCTTGGTTCTTTCTAAGTATTGCTTGTTTAATATATAGTTTTGCAATTCCTACCCAAAACGCGTTTGTATCCGTTACTAGTGTAATTGGCTTTGTTTTAGGTTCTGTTTTACTAGTAGCTACTGTATTTTTATGTGTTTGCAAAAGTTTTGGAAAAAAATTGGTTGTAAAAATTTTGAAACTTCTTTATAAAATGAAAATAATAAAAAATTATGACAAACAATATGAAAAAATAACCAAGTATATTAGCGACTTTCAAGACGTAATGCAACAATATGCAAAATCTCCAAAAGATTTCTTTATTATTGTTGGATTAAGTTTGCTTAAAATGATTTTGAATTATTGTATTCCTTTCTTTATAATTTCATTTTTTAACGGTGGACTTGAAGCTCAAATGTTTGTTCCTGTTTTTGTAATGTGTTATTTGGTTGACCTTGCTTCATCATTTTTCCCTTTGCCAGGCGGAACTGGTATGAACGAAATTTCATTTGCGGCGGCGTTTGGCTCTATTGTTGGACAGAATAATATTCTTGTATGGGTTTTGATTGGTTGGAGATTTTTCTCATATTATATTTATCTTTTACAAGGTATAATTATACTGTCTTATGATTTTAGTTATGGAAATAGAAAATATAAATGGCAAGTTTGCAAAGAAAATTTGATTGAAGAAAGCAACCAGTTTAAACAACTGCAAATTGACAAATTTAGGAAAGAGCGTTCAAGAAGAAGAAATAAGCATGTATAATAATTAATTTGCCGACCAAAATAAATTTATGAAAATAAATAAATCAAATTTTGGTTGGCTTTTTGCTTGTATAGGTCTTGCTATTTTGCTTGCTTTATCTGTATATTTGGGGGTAAGTGGTTTTTTCTTTAAAAATAACAATTCTTTTTCAAGCGACTTGGTTTTGGGACAGAGCATAGAAGGAAGTTTGAAAAAAAATCAGGCAACATCAATATCAGTCAATTTTTCAGGTAGTTTTGTGCCCAATGAAAAGTTAGCACAAATTGTTTCTGTTAAAAATACTGACGAAAATTCCAATTTATATGTGCGAGCAAAAGTTTATGCTTTTACATCTTTAAATAATATGGAAGAAGTAGATATAATAGAAAATAGCAATTGGACAAAAAATGATGATGGCTATTTTTATTATAACGATTTAATTTCCCCACAACAAAAAATCAATTTTTCTTCCTTTGTGATTATGGGACAAAATTATGTTTCATGGAAAAAGTATATTTTAACTTTTGTATTTGAAACATTGGAAGACAAAAATGATGTGCTATCAATATGGGGAGAGAATCCTTTGGAAAATGTTTGACTTATAAAAAAAATCAAATTATAATGGAACAATAAGGAGAAATTATGGCAAACATTAAAATTCCACCACCACCACCAAGTTTTAAATTTCCGAATAAAGTTCAAACTCAACAACAAGTGGAGCAATTAGAAAGCGTAACAGAGGATAAAAAAACTTTTACCAAATTTGAAAATTCTCAATCAGATGTTAAGCCAACAGAAAACTATAAAAAAGGCTTGTCTGAAAAAGGTAAAAAGGTGTTGTTCTTTTTTTTAAGTGCATTATGTTTTGCTTCGTCAATAGTTATGTTTACTTTAATGTTTGTTTTATAACAAAAATCTACATTTTTTATATTTAATATTTGATAAAAATGGTAATCATTATTTTATGAAAATTTTGATTACCATTTTATTTTTACCTATTTTACTTTTTTCAATATCTTATTTTTCAACAGATATAACTATACCTATGCAAAATGTAAATTCAGTTTGTTTTATTGTTGATAAAGATTTTGAAGGCTTAGATTGTATAAAAAACGGAGACCAATATATTTTGACAATATATAGCGATTTTGAAAATTTTTACAAAACAAATAAAAATAATATTAAAGGATTTAATTTGTATTTTGACAAAAATTTTAATATAAATGATTTTTGTAAGCAAATCCATGCTACAACATTTAAAGGCAAATCAATAGATGAAAATCAAATTTTATATGGATATACAAACGAATACAACGATTTTAGATATGTAGATGGCAAAAAAATTAATATGCAGATTGTTATAAATGAAAATGAAATTGTTGTAGGCTTTCCATTGATATTAAGTGGTTTTTAAAAAAAAATAAATAATATGTATAAAATAATTTTTTGTGGCAATAAATTTGGCAGGAGGTTAAAATGGAAATAACTAAAAGAAACAAGTTTGTTGAATTTTTAAAAAACTATTGGATGTATGTTTGTGTGGGAGTTACTATTTTGACAATAGCCATTATTATTGGTGTTGTTGCTGGTTCTCAAAATGCTATACAAACAGGAAACACAAATTTGGAATTTTCTTTGCCAATGAATGATGCTACAATTGTAAAAGATTATTCTTCTACTCATTTGCAAGAAAACCCAAGTTTAAATCAATGGGAAGCACATCTTTCAATAGATTTTGCATCTGAAAATAGTGATGTTTTTGCTGTTTTAGATGGTAGTGTTACATCTGTAAGTTATGATATTTTAAACGGCCATGTAGTTGAGATAACTCACGAAAATGGTTTTGTAAGCAAATATTGTTCACTTGCAGAAAACCCATTAGTTAAAGAAGGTGACAAAGTTACAGCCGGACAAAAAATCGGATCAGCAAGCAACTCTTCAAATTCAGAAGCTGATCTTGGTAATCACTTGCACTTTACACTTTATCTTAACGAAAATCCAGTAGATCCAAACAACTACTTAGATTTACAAAACAAATAAGCAGATTTTCTGCTTTTTTTGTTTGCATATTTTTCTATTTATGTTATAATATTGATGGAGGAATTATGAAAACAATTGATAAAGTTAAGAAAATTATAGCTGAACAATTATGTATATCTACTGATGATATTGCAGATGATGCTAGCGTAGTTGAAGATTTGGGGGCAGATTCACTTGATATTGTTGAAATGCTTATGACTTTTGAAGATGAATTTAAAGTATCTATCCCAGATGAAAGACTTAAAGAATTGAACAACATACAAGCAATAGTCAAATTAATTGAAGAATATAAAAAAGATTAAAAACAAACCTGTATATTTTGCAGGTTTTTTTGTTTATTCTACACGATTTGACATATTTTTCACTTTTTATTCATAGGTTATCGCATGGAGGCATCTATGAATAAAGATTTGCTGGAAAGAGTGCTAATGCTTGCAAATCATATACTTTCCACTCATGATACAATAAGAAAAACTGCAAAAGTTTATGGACTTAGCAAAAGTACTGTGCATAATGATATTTCAAAAAAATTGTTTAAGATTGATAGAATTTTGTATTTGAAAATTCATCAAATTTTAAATGTTAATTTTGCACAAAAACATATTAGAGGGGGAGAAGCAACAAGGTTGAAATATGCAAAAAATAAAACTTGATTTCAAGTTTTATTTTTTTTGGTTTGAATTTAAAATTTTTACTATTTTTTCAGTAATAATTTGTTGTGCTTCTTTTCGTCCTTCTCCTATATATTTTCTTGGGTCTATTTCCTCTTTGTTTTCAAAAAGGTATTTTCTTATTTGGCTTGAAAAAGATAATCTTATATCAGTATCTGTATTGATTTTTGCAACATTATGTTTCTTGATAGCTTCTATTAACAAGTTTTCATCTACACCTAATGCTTTTTTTATTTTTCCGCCAAATTTGTTGTAAGTTTTTACTAAATCTTGGTTGACTGTTGATGCACCATGTAATACTATTGGAAAATTTGGTAACAACTTTTCTATTTGCGATAATATATCCAATCTCAAAATTGGATTTTTAGTATATTTGTTGATGCCATGGCTTGTTCCTATTGCAACAGCAAGCATATCTACACCTGTTTTGGTTGCAAATTCAAAAGCTTGATTTGGTGAAGTGTAAACATTTTTATCGCTAGAAATGTCATCTTCTATTCCTTTTAATTGTCCAATTTCTCCTTCAACAAGAACATCTTTTTTGTGAGCATAATCTACCACTTTTTTTGTCAATTTTACATTTTCTTCAAAAGGAAGAAAACTGCCATCTATCATAACACTATCAAAGCCCATATCAACAGCTTTTTTGCATATTTCAAATGATTTTCCATGGTCAAGATGTAAAAATATTGCAGGGTATTGCTTTTTGCCTGCGTTGAATAATGGAATAAGAAAATCTTCTTCCATGTATTTTAAAGCGCTTTCTGATACAGCCAAAATAGCAGGACTTTTTGTGCTTTTACAAGCATTTAAAATTGCTTGAAAGCTTTCTAAATTGCAAAAGTTGAAAGCTCCCAATGCGAACTTGTTTTTTAATGCTTTCTCTAAATAATACTTTAAGTTTTTTTCAAATTTTTTCATAAAAAAAGTTTAACACATTTTTTATTATTTTCCAACATATTTTACTTACAAAAGGAGTTTTTATGAAAAAAGTAATTGCATTATTGTTTATCATGTGTTTGCCTTTAATGTTGGCTGGTTGTGGTAAACAAAAGTTTGAATTAAAAAATTATATGAGTGAAATAACTTATAATTATTATCAAGGTGAAAATGATATTTTTAATGCAAGTGTAAGCGTAGGTCAAAGAGAAATTGATTATAATATAGATGGAAGACACAGTGCAAATTGTGATTTTTCTTTGGTTGAAGTAAAATTTTTAAATCAAAAAGAAGATTTAAAGTTGCAGGCAACAATTTCTGTCAACAACAAAGATTATCCGTTAGAGTTGGAATTTGTTCCTTTAAGAAACACTTATATGGGAGATTTAGGATTTGCTATTGAAGATGGTAGCAATGTTTCTATAAAAATTGATGAGCAAACTTTACAGCTAAAAGAAGTTAGCAAAGATTTTTCGATAGACAGTGCACAGGCTTTGAGTAGTGCAAGTTTGCAACTTATTGATGAAATTGCCTTTTATTATCAAAACGGACAATTTTTAGCAGAAGGATATTTAAAATTGCTTAATCAAGAAGGTAAAGATTTTAGTCAACTTTTTTGGTGCTTTACTTTGGTAGGTAGTGACGGTGTTAAGTTTGATGTTGTTATCAATGCTTATACAGGCGAAGTTGTCGGTGTAAACACTTAATTTGTTTTGTTTTTAAATTCGTCTTGTGTTATAATAACATTATGAAAGAGATGTTTGAAAATAAAAAAATACAAGAAAATGCCGTTTTGATTGTTATTTGTTCAAAAAAAACGGACAATAAGGAAAGAAAAATTGATGAGATAGCAAGACTTTCATTAACTGCGGGATTAAATGTGGTGGAAAGTTTTTATCAAAATATAAAAGAATTTAACCGTTCAACTGTCATAGGAAAAGGCAAAGTTGAAGAAGTAAAAAAATATATAAAAGATAGTGAAAAAACGATAAACGTTGTGGTTATTGATTATCCTTTAACCGGTTCGCAAGTTAAAAATTTGGAAGATGAATTTGGTGTTAAGGTAATTGACAGAGTTGGTATTATTATTGATATCTTTGCACAAGGAGCTCAAAGTAGAGAAGCTAAATTGCAAGTAAAACTTGCTCAAAACTTATATCTTCTTCCACGACTTGCACAAATGCAAGGTTCAAGCGGACGTTTTGGTGGTGTCGGAGTTGGTATGAGAGGACCGGGTGAAAGCAAACTTGAATTGAACAGGCGAATAATTGAAAAAGAAATTGATAGTTTGAAAAAACAAATTGATAAAATAAAAACTCAAAGGCAGGTTTCAAGGAAAGAAAGATTAAATTCAAAATTACCGAAAATTTCTTTGGTGGGTTATACAAATTCTGGCAAAAGTTCTTTGCTCAATTTGCTTACAAAAGAAAACATTTATGCTGATGATAAATATTTTGCAACACTTGATACTACAAGCAGAAAATTGTATTTGGGTGAAGGGGAATATGCTTTATTAACTGACACGGTTGGCTTTATCTCCGACCTTCCACATCAACTTGTTGATGCGTTTTCTTCTACGCTAGAAGAAGCTGCTGATGCAGATTTGTTGTTGCATGTGGTTGATGTTTCATTACAGAAAAAAGATGGTGACAAAAAAGAATATCAAGTTAATATTGATATAACAAATAAATTGCTAGATGAAATAGGTGCTACAAAAAATAGAATTGTTGTATTAAACAAATGCGACAAATTAAATTCTCCAATTGAAATAAAAGAAAATCAGGTTTTGATTTCAACAAAAACAAGCAAAGGAATTGAAAATTTGTTGACAATGATAAAAAAACGAGTTTAAAAAAACAGAGAATTTTATCTCTGTTTTATTTTTGTTTTATTATTTTTTGTGTTTAAGATTGTATTGTTCATTCAATTTTTCAAGCAAAAATTCAAGATCTATGCAATGAGCAGAAGCTGCTTCTTCTATTGTTTCTTCTTCTCCCATATGGCAAAGAACACAAAACATACCAAAACCCATTAACACCTCAGCAAGACTTTCATCAAGTTCCAGCAATTGTTTTATTGTCATATTTTTTGTAATTTTCATTTTCTTAACTCCCACTTAATGATATATTTTTTTATAGAAGAAGTCAATCATTTTTTATCTACATGTTTTATTTGATAGTTTGTTTGCAAAAAAATATTTTGTCTATTTTTGTCAAAAAGTTATTTTTTGTTTTAATTAAAAATAAAATTATAACATGGAAAAGCTAAGTCAAATAATTTCAAAAAAAGTAGTTTCATTAAAAGAAGCATGTATGGTTGGATATATTTTAAATGCAGTTTTTGATGAAAATTATCATTTTATAATCGGTTACATTATTAGTGATGAAGAAAGCGAAATAGAAAAATTTTTATCTATTGAAGATATTGAAATTGTCAGTGAAGAGGGAGTTTTTGTTTCTTCAGTGTTTGTTATGCAAAATTTGATAATTGAAAATGATAATAATCCAATTGGGAAAATAGTTTATGACAAAAAAGGATTTTGTCTTGGAAGGGTGGAAGAATGTTTTTTAGAAAACAACAAACTGATAAAATTGCAAACAAATCTTTGTGAAATTTTGCAAAAAAATATTTTTTCAATTGGTAAAGATTTTGTAATATTTAATAAAAATAATAAAAATTCAAAAAAAACAATAAAAAAATATAAAAATAAATTAAATTACAAAAATATTGAACAAAAAGCTGAAATTTTAAATAAAATTAATTTATCTAAAAATCAGTCAGAAATTGATAATGTTTTGCCAGTAAAAATGATAGCGAATAAATCGCTACTTATTGGGAAAACACTGCAAAATGACGTTTTTGGATTTAATAATGAAATAATTGCAAAAAAAGATGAAAAAATAACTGAAAAAATAATAAAAAAAGCTATAAATCACAATAAATTAAATTTTTTGTTTTTTTCTTCAAAATAATAGAACAATGTTCTTGCATTGTTTTTTATTTTTTTATTCTTTTATTTTTTTTATTTTTTTATTCTTTTATTTTTTTTATTTTATTTTATAAATAAAATATTTTTAGAAATTTATATAAAATGTTGTTTAATCGTTTGTATTTTTGTCGTTAATTGTAGTAAAATAAATTTAGAAAACTTGAATGCTATGAATATTTGTTTTTGTCAATAATTTTTTAATTCAAGTTTGTTTTAAAAATATTTAAATTCTAAAAAATTTAATTAAAAATTGTGAGGTTGTTGTGGTAAGAGTTATTCCAAGAAGAACAAAAGTAAAAATGGAATTTGTCCGTGGCTTTACTGTCATGGATTTAGTTTTGGCAGTAATTGCTGCTGCAATTTTAATTATTCTTATCGCTTCCGATTTTGATGGTCATATTTGGGCTGCGATAGTTTGGGCAATTTTTGGTATGTCTTTGTTTTTCAAAATTTCTGATAGTGATAGACTTTATGTTACCTATGTCCATATCATAAGATACTCCATGCAGAAAAAAACTTATGAAAAACATCCAAAAAACAACAAACCAAACATCAAATCAATTATACCTTTTGAAAAAATTTATCAAGATAGATTTATTAGCTTTGGAGATTACTATGCGCAAGTTCTTGAAGTAAAACCTATTTTGTTTGGTCTTCTAAATGAATACAATCAAAACAATGTTATTGATGTTGGTTTTAGTAATGCTTTAAGAAGGCTTGAAGAAAGTCAAGTGTGTGAAATTATAAAAATAAATAAGGCTATGGTGCTTGATAATTATGCTTATAATGAAAACAAAAAATTTGACAGACTTTTGGAACAAGTTTATGAAAAGCAAATGACTCAACAAGAGCTTGATGCAAGAGAACCTGTATTCCAAGAAAGATTGGCTTTTATTGAAAGCAAAAATAGAAAAGACAAAATTTATAAAGATTATTTTTACATAGTAGTTTTAGGTAAAGATATTGAAGCACTAGAAAATACAGTAAATGGTATGGCAAGTTCATTTTCAAGTTCACTAGTACCTGTTGAGACCAAACGACTTACTGGTTCAGAACTTGCTGTGTTTTTAAGAGCTAATTACAACAGAGAATTTAATGAGAGAGAAATTGAATCTATTTCTTATACAGACTACGTAGATTGGGCAACTCCTGAAAAAATAAAATTTAAGTCGGCTAGATACAGCGTTGATGACAAGTTTTATAGAACTTTTGTTATTAACGAATATCCATTGCAAGTGGGTAATGCATGGGGTGCTTCATTTTTCCTTCTTGACAGAACAAAGGTAGTAATGAAATTTAAAAAAGCACCTAAGTTTGAAAGTGAAAGAAAAATTGATAAAGCTATTATGGATATGGAAAGCAAGCTTTACAAAACAGGAAAGAGTAGTGCTCAAATAGAAATAAGAACTCATCTTGATACTTTAAGAAACTTGCTTACTCAACTTAAAAACAACAACCAACAACTTTACAATGTAAACACCTTTATAACTTGTGAAGACAATGCAAGAAAAGATGTTAAGGCAGTTCTTAAACAAGAAGGATTTAGATTTTCAGAACTTTATGCTAGACAAATTGATGCCTTTATTTCTTCAAATATTTCAATGAGAGATAATATGGAAGAATTGCAAAGAGGATTTCCTACTTATACTCTTGCTGGTGTGTTCCCTTTTGTTTCATCAGAACTTCAAGATGAAAATGGAATTTATATAGGTGACAATGTTTATCCTGTTTTTGTTGATTTCTTTCAAAGAGATTCACAAAGAGTTAACTCTAACATGATGGTTATTGGAAAATCTGGTTCAGGAAAATCATATGCTATAAAAATGTTGCTTTCAAATTTTGCGGCAGATAATACTAAAATATTTATTTGTGACCCAGAAAAAGAATATTACAAATTAACTGAAAGTTTGAAAGGAAAACTTATTGATGTTGGTTCGTCTCTTCAAGGTATAATAAATCCATTCCACGTTATCAGAGCTCTTGATAAAGATGACGACGAAGAAGATTATGCTTCAAAATCAGATTACTTTAAAGTTGAAAAGAAAGACGATTCATTTAATCAACATTTGCAATTCTTGGAACAATTTTTTAGAACTGTTCTTGAAGGTATCTCTTCTGATGCGTTTGAAATTGTAAACTCTTTGGTTCTTGAAATGTATTCAAGAAAGAAAATTGATGAAAACACTGATTTGAAAAATCTTAAATCAAAAGATTATCCTATTTTTGATGATTTGTATTCATTAATATTGGAAAAATTAAATTCTTCCACTGACGAATTTTATTCAAAGAATTTAAGAATTATAGAAGCTTATATCAGAAAATTTGCAAAGGGTGGCAGAAACTCAAACCTTTGGAATGGTCCAACATCTATTGAAACAAATGAAAACTTTGTATGTTTCAACTTTCAATCTCTTATTGCAGGTAATAATGATATGCTTACAAACGCACAAATGCTTTTGGTATTTAAGTATCTTGAAAATGAAATTATCAACAATAAAGATTATAACTCAATTCATGGTACAAATCGTAAAATCATAATTGCTGTTGACGAAGCTCACACATTTATTAATCCTAAATATCCTATTGCTTTAAACTTTATGACAGCTATGGCTAAAAGAATTCGTAAATATGGTGGAATGCAGATTGTTATTACACAAAACATTAATGACTTTGTAGGGTCAGAGGAAATTAAAAGACAATCAACTGCCGTTATTAATGCGTGTCAATATTCAATTATTTTCTCACTTTCACCTAATGATGTAAATGACCTTATAGAACTTTACAAAAATTCTGGTGGTATCAACAAAGAAGAGCAAAACTCTATTGTTACAGCTCAAAGAGGACAAGCATTTGTTATTACTTCTCCTACTTCTAGAACAATGGTGCAAATAAGAGCACTTGAATATGTAGAAAATATGTACGAAGAAAAAAGAAAAAAACATTAAAATAAAAAATAAAAAAGGGGCTTAAATTATGACAAACATAAAGAAATTTAATTTGTTTATTTGTAGTTTGTTAATGTTATTAACAAGCCTCTTTTTTGTAGCTTGTGGCAACGAAAATTATAGCAATGTTTCTTTAAGTGTATCTCAATCTTCTGTTGAACTTCAAGTAGATGAAAGTGTTGAGCTTAAATTTACTATAAACAATATGCTTAAAGAAATGAGCAATGAATTAAAACTTGAATTTATGCCTTCTGGAAAGGCTAGTGCAGAAGTGATTTCTGCCGAAGAAAATATTGTTACAGTTCGTGTAACAGGTGTTGAAGCAGGAACTACTACTTTGATTGCAAAAACAAAAGATGGGTTGAAGTCTTGCAATGTAAATTTGTTTATTACAAAATATTCATCTTCTTTACAGCCTAATGACAACATGCTTTATTTATCTTCAAATAATAATAACCTTGTTATAAAAAATAGTGATTTTTTGTTTGATGATGAAACAAACGAAAAAAATCTCAAATTCTATTTTTATGGTTACAATGCAGATAATGAGAAATTGGAGTTAAATGATGTTTCGTCTGTAACACCAGAAAATGGAAGAACTTTTTACAATAATTTTGTTTCTGTAAAAATTGTTAAAAACAATAATTACCAAAATTATTTGATTTTTACTGATGAAAATGGAAATGAATTTACTCTTTCACCAGAAAAACATGACCTTAACTATAATAACAACAAAAAATATGATTTAATTTCTATTGAAAAAGACGATGAAGGTAATTATATTTTTGATAATGCAACAAGAGTTTCTGTTGGTCAAGAATTTACATTTATTGCTTATTATGAAAATCCTAATTCAAATGAAGAAATTTTTGCGCAAAAAGACTTTATTGTTTTGGCGGACTTGGACAAGGCAGAAGTTGAAATGAATTATGGTTATGCTATTTTTACTACTGAAAATTCAAATATAGAACTTAGTGAAGAAATTTATTTTGAAGAAAATTTTAATAAAAACAAAATAACTCTTGTTCCAGAGTATACTAAAAATTGGGATGCAAATTCATATATTGATTTTAAAAATGCTATCATAACAATTTCTACACCATTTGACAATGAAAGTTTGCAGTATACTGTTGAAAGTTCTGCTCCTAATGCAAGTAGTTATACTTATCAAGCAGTAAAGGTTGAAGGTGGAACAAGCTATATCATTAATTTGTCAACAAAATCTACACAAGTGCAAGATTTTGAACTAACTTTTAAGTTATATTATAAAGGTTTTGAAAATTCAAAAGATGAAAATGTTGCAATAAACGTTAAAATTCCAGTTTCAATTAAATCTAAGCCAAATCAAATTTTGCTTAGCAGTGATAGCTTTTCTAATATAATGGTGAATAGTAGAACTTTCGTTTTCTACAATCACTATGTTTCTGACACAACAGGTTGGCAAAGATTTTATTTTTCGGTTTTGCCTATTGGTAGCAATTTTAATGAATTACAAATTAAAATGCCACAAGATTGTGGTTTGCAAATTCGTTATAACAAAACAGTCTATACTGCTGGACAAACAGTTGTTGTAGATGATTTAAATAATTATGTTGAAATTAAAGGTATAGACGATGCAACCGTTGCTGACAATTTGTCTTTGCAAATAGAAGTTCTTTACAATATTTTAACAGATAATAAAGAAGATAGTGAAAAAATTACTTCACAGTTCAATTATAAAATTTTGCAAGGTTCTACTTCTATAAATTTTGAAAATCAAGATTTTAAGAATAAAATAAGTATTTCAATTAATGAAAATAATGATGTTGTAGATTTTTCTAATCAAATTTATACAGATGCATACTTTGATGATTTTACAGTTGCTTTGCAAACAGGTGATAGGGCAAATGTGGAGTTTGTTAAAAGTAGCCAAGTTTGTAAGCAAATTGGCGATAAATACTATTTGCAATTTGGTTTATTGCCAAAATCTATTGGTGAATCATCTTATTCCATTACTTTACCAAATGGAAGTGCTATAACACTAACGGTAAATGTTATTGAAACATTGCAATATCCAAATTTGTCAACTACAAATAAAAATGCAAACATAGAAATTGTTGACTTTAATCAAGATAATGCAACCATTTATGCTAGATATAATAGCGAAAATGTAAATGCAAATAACAGCTTTGATTTAAGTGTTTTTTCTAATAATACGACAAACGCTAATGCAATTACTTCATTTGAATTAAGTTTAAATGTCAACAGTAATTTATCAATTTTAAATAAAAACGAAACAACAGTTAATTTTTTAATGGGAGACACTGGGGTTGCACAAATTACATTTACAATCAATGGTTATCAAGTAAATAATTTTGTTGTTTCACAAATTCAATTAACTTATCAAGTTAAAGTAGTCGTTTATGAGCTTATTAAAGAATTGACAATTAATAAATTAAAAGATGGACAAATTGATGAATATCCTGAAAATACTTCTGCTAGATATGTATATGTTTATGACCAAAATGCAAATTCCATTTCAAAAAAACAAGCATATTTGGATATTAGTATTTCTCAATTTGATAACAATACATCGCCTTATTTGTTTGTTAATCCTGCCACTGGAAATTTTGAAGAAAGTAAATTTGATAAAAAATTTGTTTATTGGACTTTGCCTAGTGGTTATAGTGCAAAATTGCAAGGTGCAAATGTACCTGATGGCAAAATGTATATTCAATCAAATCAAGATTCTAGCTATCAAATTTATAGAAATTATTTGCATATTGCTACTTTTGATGCAGAATCATTGATATTAACTTTAGAAAAAGATGCAACAGCTGATTTTATGCTTATTGCTAATATTGAACAATTTAATGTCGGTGTTCGTTCTTTTAGTGTAAATGTAAGAATACTTAAATATGATGCAGTTGAAAGTCTTTCTTCTTTATCTCCAACAAGTGAGCTTTATTTCTCTACAATGGAGACTTCTCACGAATTTAATTTAAGAGTTCTTCAAAACTCTGCTATAAACAAAGCTGTTAAGGTTTCTTTGGAAGGTGGAAGCTATGTTAGTGATGGAACAACATACAACATTTTTGGTGATGTAAACTCGGATAATTCAGGCATCATGGTTAATGTGAGTGGAAGTATTGTTAATGTTTTATTAACTGTAAATAAAGACTTTTTAAATAACAGCGATAAAATAATTGATGAATTCAACGCGAAATTGACAATTGCCGCACAAGATTGGTATGATGATACTGGATTATTATTGGAAGAATACACTGGAAAAGTTTTGACAATTAATATCAAGTTTGGAAATGGTAATGAGAAAAATCCATTTTATATTGATTCTGTTGATGATGTTGAAAAAATTGCAAATAATTTAAACGCATATTACAAATTAGTTTCAACCGTTGATGTTTCTACTCTTGTTGAAAGAAATGTTTTACCATTTGGTAAATTTAACGGAACTATTGTTGGGACAAAAGATTATTCTGTCATAACAGGATTAAATTTTAAATCTTGCAAAGAAGTTACTTTTAAAGAAAATGCTAATGACTCTGATGAAACAGCAACTTATACTAGTCTTTTGACAACAGGTTTGTTTGCCAAACTTGGTGAAAATGCTGTTATTAAAAATATTTCTTTTGAAGGAAGTTTTGATATTACACTTGGTACAAATGAAAGCGGAATTGACAGAGATTTGTACATAGGCTTAATTGCTGGACAAAATGAAGGTACAATAGAAAATGTTTCCGTCACATTAAGCAAATCAAATATTGAAATTATAGGAACACAAATTTCATACGGCGATAATACTGCTAAATATAATGCTTACATAGGTGGTTTAGTAGGCTATAATAAAGGTATTATCACACAAGATTTTACTGAAACAACTAGCAATGAGTTTAAATTGTATAACTATATGTTGTTTATGAACGACTTCACTACGATTGATTACAAATACATCAATGTTTATGCTGGTGGTATTACTGGAAAAAGTGAAGGTTTGATTCAAAAAATAGACAGCGAAAAAGTTGTTTATGGTTATTCAAATTATTTGGCATATAGTTTGATTAAAACAAATTTGATACCTGAAAATTCTCAAACAGGTGGAGATGTTCCTTCACAAGGTGTTGAAACAGATGCTGTCTCTGTTGATTACATTGGTGCAGTTGCAGGTCAAATTGTAGCAAATGAAGAAAATAAAGGCTTGATTTCAAAAAAATCTAATGCTAATTATACAATTTCTGATTATCAACAAGGAAAAGGTATTATCGTTGGTGGTGAAATCCAAGGTATGTCTTATGTTGGTGGTGTTGTAGGTCAAGCTGATATCGGCAAAAACAATAGCTTTTTGGGTATTACTACAAGAACTTTTGTAAGAGGTTTGTCTTCAAAAACAAATATCGGATTGATTTCTGGTAATATAATTGTAGGCGACAATATTTCAATTGAACCTATTTTCTATATTCAAGCTATTGACGATAAAAAAACTGGTGAAAGTTCTGCAATGATTATTTTGTACATTAACAAAATAGTTCAAGAAGGACAAGAAGTAGCAGCAGTTCCAAGTTTAGATAATTTAAACAACATCGCTTTTGGTTTGCAAGGAACAGAGCTTGATTCATTAGAAACAATACACTTTATAAATTATGTTACAAGAACACAAAAAAGTTTGGAAGATAATATTGAACCTTTAGATCCAACAGTTTATTATGGTAATGCTGTTATAATTGACTTAGGTGAAAATAGCAACAAAACAATAAAAGAACAATTATATTTTAAAACACAGGGTGAAGATAAAGAATTTAAAATTGAAGGAAATATCAAAAATTCTAATGGCGATATTATAAATTCTTTAACAAATAGTAGCAACGACACTGCATTTTTTGCATATTATTTTGATGCAAAAGAACTTGTTGGTTTGGAAAACAATAGCGGAATATTAGATGTTCAAAAGTTGCTTGATGATAATTATAATACTTTGGAGGCAAATGATACTTTATATCCATTTGCTACAAGTTCTGATTTGTCATTAACTAGTTTGAATACAGATATTTTAAGGATAAATCAAAGTGGCAAAATTTCAATCTCAGGAACAGGTTGGGCAAGAATAAGCGGTAGCAGTATATTAAATGTAAATAAAGGTATAAACTTCTATATATTTGTTACTAATTATTTCAATCCTGATGAAAATGTTTCAATTGTGTATCGTAGTTTATCTGAAAATAGTAATCCTGTTGATGAAACAAAAATTTCTATGTTTGCAAAAGATACAGAAATTTTGTATATTCGTCCAAATTATCTTTATTCTGAAAAACAAAATGATGAAGAAGGAAATAACTCTTCTTTATTAAATGTTGATAAAAATGGACTTGCAGTTATAGGAAATTATCAATTTAATCTTGCTCAAAACACAAATATAACGGCAAATATTTCTATCTTTGAAAGTGGAACTGATAAAGAGGCAAAAAATGAATTTACTACTTCTGTTGCCGGTCAAATAATCAATATTACAAAAGAACAAACAACAACAAGTAACCAAAATTTTGATTTAAAAATTTATACTAAACTTGAATCTAATTATAACGGACAAACTTATTTTGTTCCTGTTAATAAGCAATTGGGTGAAATAAAGATAAATTATTCAAAAGGTGCAGAAGCAATAGGACTTAGCACTTATGACAATTTGACTATTTCAACTAACAATCAAGCAAGTGAAACAATAATACTTCGTTCTAGTGCAAGCAAAGAAGATGAAGGTATTTTATATGAAATTTATTTTGATGACAAAATAGTTCAGTCAAATGATATGTCAGGTTTATTTTATATTCCTGCAATTAATTGTATTTCATCAGGTTCATCAACTGATTTGATAAAAAATTATCAATATTCTCTTAAAATTTCAGTTGATAAAAACTCTGCACAATATCAAAATAGATTTAATGAAAATATTTATGGTCAATATAGAATTGTTTTAAAAGCAAAATCAAATCCTTCAATTTATACAACAATGTATTTGACTTTGGAAAATATGCCATTGCAAAGTGTAGTCATTGACAATTACAACAATTTTGTTGATATGAAAGAAAATATAGGGTTATCAAGTGATTTTGCTTATCCTGGTAATGCTTCATTGCTTGCTATTACATTATCACCAGAAGATAGTGATTTTGATTATATTATAATAGAAAATGCTGAGGCAAATTCTCAATCAGGAAATGGTTATGCTAGATTTGAACTTGCTGCCAGAAATATAGATAATTCATCTACACAATCTGATGAAAACACAGATGAAACTCAGTCACAAAAAAGTTTGTTTACATCAGGTGTTATTAGTGGTTCGGCCACCAGCAATGGTCTTATGATAACAAAAGATGAAATTGAGCAAGTTTACAATGGAAGCGACTATAAAGATTATAGTGGAATTATCTATTTTAAATATGATATAGGAAATTCTGGGGTTGTTGAAAATTCTCGTTCTTCGTTTGTTGTTAAAATATATAATGATAATAAAGTAATAAAAACATCCACTATTGATTTAACTTTAAAATTAAAAGAAAGTGTATCTCTATCAATTGAAGGAAAGAAAAAAGAAGAAGGTTTAATTCCTGATACTTATAGAGTTGCAAGAGGATTGAGATATAAGTTAAATATTCAGTCGTATGGATTTAATAGTGATAGTATACAGCTTTATTTAACAGATGATAATAATTTTGTTACATTGGAAAATGTAAATGGAGAATATTATATTCAAATTGATGATAAAAATGTTAGTAGCCAAACTAAAGCTTCAATTAAAGTTGTTGCAACAAGAGTGGACGGCGATAATGAAATTACCGCAAAAAATTCCATTGATTTGATTATAATGAACTATGTCGTCAATCCTGATTTAAACAATTCAAAAGACTTAGATGTTATTACCAACATGGTTGATGGTGTTATAACAATGCCTATTGGTTCTAGCAAAACTGTTAAAGTTGATATTTACGATTATATTGAATATGATAACTCTAATCAATTGGTTGTAAATATGGTTGATTCTTTTGTAAATTCATTGAACAATAATGGCTCATGGAGTTATTTTAGCAATATTAAAAATGGAGAAAGTATACCTTCTGTTGGCGCTGGGGAAGCAGATACAGAATATAAATTGTATCCAAATGTTGAAGAAAGCAATTATTATTTTAAGTATAACAATTTTGCTTTTGTTCCTTTAAGAATAAACAATCCAGATGCTAACTTGTATTATTTATACTATAAGGTTAATTATACTGCAACAGAAACAGGATATCAAATTTCTCAAAATGCAAACGATATGGGATTTAGCACGACAATAAGATTTGATGTTTATGTTGCAAGCAGTGATAAATCTCCTATACCAATTTTCAATTATGATGACTTTTTAGACATGAAAGTTGATGGACATTATATTTTACTTAATGACATAATTTTACCTTCGAAAGAATATGTTGACGCATTTGACGATGCTGAACAACAATACATGCCATTAAATGGAAACTTTGCTTCACTTGATGGAAATGGACATTCTATTGTTCTTGATGGAACTTATGATTTTGGTTCATTAGGACAGTTGGGTATATTTACAGAATTAAGTAGTGACAGCGTGATTAAGAATCTTAATGTAAAATTGTTGTCTTCTTTTGATACTGGCTCATCTGATTATGGCGTTATTTTCAAAACAACTAGTGCAAACAATAGTATAGGATTATTAGTTGCAGACAACAGCGGCATAATTACAAATTGTAAAGTGACTGCTCCAACAAATAAATTCTTTACAGTTGAAAGTCCAGTAGGCGGAGTTGATGCAGCTTATTTTGGTGGAATTGCTGGACAAAACTTTGGCTATATTACAAATTGTAATACTTCAATTTATGCTTATGGTTCATTTAACCTTGCCGGCATTGTCGGAGTAAATAGTGGAAAAATTGCTTCTAGTTATTTTAAAGGTGGAATATTAGAATCAAGTGGAAATCAACTAGGTGAAGGCTACCACGTAGGTGGACTTGTTTATAGAAATTTAGAAAATGGTCAAATTATAACAAGTTATACTTCTTCAGGTATTTCAAATAGTTCTGTTTATTCAAAAAATAAAGACAGCTATCTGTCTTCTGCAAACTATTCTGCTGGCTTTGTATACTATAATGCTGGTCTTGTTCAAGATTGTTATTCAGACATGTATTTTGGAAAAGGTGAAAGTGGCTCAAACATGGCAGGTTTTGCTTATATTAATGCAGGGACTATAAAAAACAGCTTTTCTTTAAGCGTATTGCAAAGTGGAAACAATGCTTCGGCAGGCTTCTCAATGTATAATTACAACTTTGAGGAAAGTGGAGATGCTTCAACAACAAAAGGTGTGTTTGAAAATTGCTATTATTTGTCTCACAATCATATAGATTTAGGAGAAAACGCGTGCAAGGGTTGTGGATTTGATGAGTCAATAAATGTAAGTCTTAACCCAGTTGTCTTTGAAGGTGTTGCTGCTATTGATGATTTTGATAATATGGAGCATTTTGAGTCATATGCTTATTCTGGTGTGGTTGGAACAAATGCAGTTTGGTTCTATTCTTCAAATGGAGATGTAAACGGAAATTACGTTGAATTTATTGCAACAAATGATAGTGTTTTGGTTGATAATGACAACGGAATTGGACAACAATATAATGTTATTTATGATGTCGGATACAAAACATTGCCAAAAGGAAGACTAGAACTTGCCTCTCCAAATATAGATGCTTTGTCTGTTCGCAATTTTGTAAGTTCAGAAAATGATGCTACAACTGGAAATATAACTTATATTTATCAAGATGATATTTCATCTTCTGCAACAAGTTTTGCTACAAGAGGTACTATTTACAATCCATATTTAATTTACAATGCAGAAACAATGGAGAGTTTAATTATTGAAAACAATGTTCCAATTACAAATCAAAACAGTGCAAATTATAGGTTAATTTCAGATGTTAATTATTCATCATATATTTATAATTCACAAATCTACAATACAGTTTATATAGGTAATTTTGAAGGCAACGGTATGGAGATATCTTCCATTGTTTTACAATCTAATTCAAAACTTGAAAATGCAGGTTTATTTGCAGAGCTTGGTATTTCTTCTTCAAAATCTGGTGTTATTAAAAACTTAACATTATCACCAAGTTCGGTATTATTCTCAAATGCAACAACAGTTGGTGGTGTTGTTGGTAATGTAAATAACGGACAACTATATAATATAACTGTTTCTAGTGATGAAGATTTAATAGTTGTTGGTTCAAACTTTGTTGGCGGTGTTGTTGGTAAAGCAAATGGTCAATATTCATTTAAAAACATTTATTCAAATGTAGGAGCTGTTGCAAATTACTCTCCAACAACTGACCAAGTTTATAAAGAAGGTGGAAACACATCTGTTGCATCTTATGCAGGTGGATTGTTTGGATATTTAGGTGCAGGTTCTGCACAAAATCTAGAAGTTGAAAATATTAAAACAGTCCGTGGTGATAGAACTGGTTTAGCTATTGGTGGAATAGGTGCTAATGGTAATGCTTCAAATATTGAAGTTTCTTCACTTTCAACAACTAGAATAAAAGTTTATCGTTATGGTGGTATCGCTATTGGCGAAGTTGTAGGAAAAGTATCACAAGTAGTTGTTTATAATAATGGCATAGATAGTCAAACTATATTCTCAATTGACCAGATTCCATTGGCAGTAGGTGGTATTGCTGGTTTGGTTGCTGGTGGTACAATAGAAAATGCAGTTATGCAACAATCTTTCAAAGTTGAAGCTAAAAAAATTGGTATATCTTCTATATATTCAACAGTTGAAAATGTGGGAGGTATAGCTGGTTTAATAGGTAATGCTGGTTCGTCAATTTCAAATATATCAAAATGTATTGTAAGTGGTGCGATAACTTCTTCTAGCAGACTAGGTGGAGCTGTTGGTTCAATTGCTTCTGCTACAATGCTTGATCAAATTGCCGTTAAATCAGACATGAAAGTTGAAGGTCAAAGAGAATTTGCTATTCTCGGAGGTATAATAGGAAATATTGAGAGCACTCCTACACCACAAGTTTATTTAACAAATTCATATTGTCATGGCGACTTAACAATCAATACTTCTAATGCGCTAAATAAACCAAAGGCAGAAATTGGTGGCTTGGTTGCTGTTTATAGTTCTAATTTAACTATGGAAAATTGTTATACAAAGGCAACATTAAATGTTTCGCTTAAAGACCTTAATAGCATTGATTCAATGACTTCATTTAGAGGTTTGGAATTTGCTGGTGAAGAATCAGAAGGTGATGCAGTAAAATTCTATAAACAATATGGTAACGATAATAACAAAATTACAGATTGTTATTATTATGGTGCAACGGGTAATGCAAGTGTTAATACTGTTGACTTATTTATAGATGTTTATAGCAATTTTAACATTGCTACTAATGGAGAAAGTGAATATTTGACTATAAACAATTATGGACAAAGTTCCTATGAATCATCTACATACTACATAAAAGATGATATGAAAAATTCTATTGTTTTTGGAGAGTGTTGCTTTGAAAACATTTCTTTACCATTAGATAGTGAAAAAATAAAGACTATTGATGGACAAGATGTTGGTAAATATGATATAGCAGTTGGCAGAGTACAAAGAGAAACTAGTGTAATAATATTTATTAAAGAAATTACAAAAACAACAGATGCAGAAGGAAATTCTTTAAATTATATAGAAATTTTGGAAGAGGATTTGAATAGTTTGACTGAACAAGAAACAACTATATCTTTGTATCTTTACAAAAATACACCTCTTTGGAACGGCTATAACATTGCAAATATAAACACCGAGTTTAGAACTTTGACTTTTGAAAACAACCTTTATTGGGTTAAAAAATGAGTGATTTTTCACTCATTTTTTGTTTTAAAGTTTTTATATTGATATATATTGTAATTTCTTATATAAATATATATATTTAAATATAAAAATGGAAAAAGTTGTTGGATTTTTGATGTTTTATTTATTTGTAGATTGGAAAAAATATAAAATAAATATATATTTTTTAAAAAATATGTTGACAAAGAAGGTTTAAAATGTTATAATTTTCTCAACTATAAGAGCGCTGTGAAGAAAAATATTGGTTTTTAAACTGAAAACATGGGCATTTTATGGCTTTTTTTGGTGCCATAGTGTCTTTTTTTCGTTCTAAGTCGCTTGGTTAATAAGGAGAATAGCAAATGTCAATAGATATTAAGAAGGTTAAGTCCGGTAAAACAGAAAGATATACATTTGGACGTTGTAAAGAATATGTGGAAGTTCCACCATTACTAGAAATACAAAAAAATTCTTACAAAAATTTTCTTGAAAAAGGCATTAAGCAAGTTCTTGATGAATTTTTCCCATTAACAGATTATTCTGGAAAAGCAAAACTTTATATTACAGAAATTTTGCCTTTTGGTACACCTAAGTATGATATAAATGAGTGTAAGCGTCGTGGAACAACTTATTCAGCTCCATTAAAAATTAAGGCAAGATTTGTTGTTGAAGAAACTGGACAAGCTGTTGAACAAGAAGTATTTATGGGCGATGTTCCTATGATGACAGAACAAGGCTCATTCGTTTTTAACGGAATTGAAAGAGTTGTTATTAACCAAATCGTAAGAGCACCTAGTGTTTATTTGAAAAGAGAAAAAGATGATAACACATCTTTAAAAGCACAGATGATTCCTGTTCATGGTACTTGGATTGAAGTTGTTCAAGGTGCAAATGAATCATTAAAAATTATGCTTGAAAGAAAAAACAAACTTTCTTTGGGAGTATTTTTAAAATGCTTTGGTTTCTCAAATGAAGAAATTGTTAAATTGTTTGGAAATAACAGATACATCAAAAATGTTATTAACAAAGAACCACAAACTACACAAGAAGAATGTTTAATTGAATTTTCTAGAAAAACAAGACCTTCTGATGTACCTTCTGCTGAAAGCACTAGAAGTTTTATTAATGCTTCTTTCTTTACTGATGCTTATTACAATCTTACAAGAGTAGGTAGATATAAATTTAATAAACGCCTTGCTTTGAAAGAAAGATTGCCAGGACTTGTTAGTGCAGACGATATTGTTGTAGATGGAGAACTTTTAGTTAAGAAAGGTGAAGAATTTACTGTTGAAAGTGCTAAAAAAGTTCAAAATGCTGGTGTTAATGAAGTTTGGGTTCAACTTACTGACAAAAAACACTTAATGCGTGGTAATAATAGAGTTACTTTAAGTGAAGTTTTGCCATGCAATCAAGAAGAACTTGGTATAAATGAAGATGTTTATTATCCAGTGCTTGCACAAATTTTAAAAGACAACAAAACAAAGGAAAAGAAATTTGAAGCTATAAAAAATTCTGCAAAAGAATTGATCATCACAACTCTTACTATGGATGATATATTGGCTACAATTTCTTGCTACCTTGATGTTCTTGAAGGAATTGGAACTCTTGATAAAATTGAACACCTTTCAAATAAAAGAGTTGCAACAGTTGGAGAACTTACTTCAAATGCATTTAGAGCAGGGGTTACAAAACTTGCTACAAATATTAAAGAAACTTTGCAAGGAAGAGAATTTGTTGAAGTTACACCTTCTCAAATTATGAATCCAAAAGCTGTAAATAAAGCTCTTCGTGACTTCTTCTCTCAATCACAACTTTCTCAAATTATGGATCAAAAGAACCCTCTTTCTGGTATTACACAGAAACGAAGAGTATCTGCTATCGGACCTGGAGGTATCAAAAAAGAGCGTGCTGATCCTGAAATTCGTGATATTCACTATACTCATTATGGAAGAATATGTCCTATTGAAACACCAGAAGGTCAATCAATTGGTCTTATAAACACACTTGCAACTTATGCAAGAATAAATGAATATGGTTTCCTTGAAACTCCATATAGAGTTGTTGATAAAGAAAAAGGTATTGTTACTGATCAAGTAGTATACAAAATGGCTGATGTTGAAAATGAAAGTTACATTGCACAAGCAATTGAACCTCTTGACGAGGAAGGACATTTTGTTAATAAGAGAGTTAATTGCCGTCATGGTGCAAGTATTTTGGAAGTTCCAGCATCACTTGTTGATTATGTTGATGTTTCTCCAAGACAGGTTATTTCTGTTGCTACAAGTTTGATTCCTTTTGTTAATGACGATGAAACAAACCGTGCCCTTATGGCCGCAAACATGCAAAAACAGGCTGTTCCTCTTCTTAGACCAGAAGCACCTATCGTTGGTACTGGCATGGAAGCGAAAGCTGCTCATGACTGTGGCTGCATTCATCTTGCAAAAAGAGATGGTACAGTAAGCTATGTTTCAGCTGATGAAATTCGTGTTCGCACAGAAAATGGCGATGAAGATATTTATACTTTGACAAAATTCTCAAAAGCAAATGATGATGTTTGCTTCAACCAAAGACCTTGTGTTGTTAAAGGTGAAAAAGTTAAGAAAGATGATGTTTTGACTGATGGTTATTCTACTGATCATGGAGAACTTGCCGTTGGTAAAAACGTGCTTATTGGTTACCTTAACTGGGAAGGTCAAAACTTTGAAGATGCTATCTTGGTTAGTGAAAGATTGGTTAAAGAAGATGTTTACACATCTATAACTTTGTTTGACCAAGAAATTAAATGTAGAACAACTAAACTTGGTGATGAAATTATCACAAGAGATATACCAAATCTTGGTGAAGATGCACTTAAAGACCTTGATGAAAATGGTATTATTAGAATTGGTGCAGAAGTTCATCCAAACGACATTTTGGTTGGTAAGGTTACACCAAAAGGGGAAACAGAACTTACACCAGAAGAAAGACTTTTGCGTGCTATATTTGGTGATAAGGCAAGAGAAGTTAGAGATACATCTTTGCGTGTTCAACATGGAAAAGGTGGTGTCGTTGTTGATGTTCAAGTTTTCTCTAAGAAAAATAAAGATGAACTCGAACCTGGTGTAACAATGATGGTTAAAGTTACTGTTGCTCAAAAGAGAAAAATCTCTGTCGGTGATAAAATGGCTGGACGTCATGGTAACAAAGGTGTTGTTTCTATTGTTCTTCCAGAAGCAGATATGCCTTACATGGCAAATGGTCGCCCACTTGATTTGGTTTTAAACCCAATCGGTATTCCATCTCGTCTTAATATTGGACAAGTTTTGGAAGTTCATATGGGACTTGTTGCTGGCACTTTGGGTATTAAAGTTGCAACTCCTGCATTTGATGGTGCTACTGCTGAACAAATCAGACAAATGCTTGTAGACAACAATTTTAGGCCTGATGCAAAAGTTCAATTATACGATGGTAGAACTGGTGAACCTTTTGATAACCTTTCTACTGTTGGAACTAAATACATGCTTAAACTTGAACACATGGTTGATTCTAAAATCCATGCTCGTTCAATTGGACCTTATGCTCTTATTACTCAACAACCTTTGGGTGGTAAAGCATTGTTTGGTGGTCAAAGATTTGGTGAAATGGAAGTGTGGGCTCTTGAAGCTTATGGTGCTAGTCATGTCCTTCAAGAAATGCTTACTGTAAAATCTGACGACCTTAACGGAAGACTTAAAACTTATGAATCAATTATCAAAGGTTTGCCTATTGCTGAACCTGGTATTCCAGAATCTTTCAAAGTTCTTATAAAAGAATTGCAAGCTCTTGGACTTGACATCAAAATCTTGACAGAAGGCAATAAAGAAATTTCTTTGGCTGAACTTAGTCAAGATGAACAAGATGGACCTACTCTTGCACAAGATACAGAAAAAGATTTGAATAAAGAAATTCTTGATTTTGATGATGCTCTTTCTGAAAACAAAGATGAAGAAAAAGATAATGAACTTCAAGAAGTTTTTGAAGAGAGCACCAAAAATGATTCTTTGGACAACTTAGATTTATTTGATGATTTTGGCGACTTTGATGAATAATTAAAAAAGGGGATATGTTATGTTTGAACTTAACAATTTTGATTCCATACAAATCGGCATTGCTTCACCTGAGAAAATTCGTGAATGGTCTCATGGTGAAGTTACAAAGCCTGAAACTATAAATTACAGAACTCAAAAACCAGAAAAAGATGGTCTTTTCTGTGAAAAGATTTTTGGACCTAGAAAAGACTGGGAATGTCATTGTGGTAAATACAAAAGAGTTCGTTATAAAGGTGTAATTTGTGATAAATGTGGTGTTGAAGTAACAAGAGCAAAAGTTCGTCGTGAAAGAATGGGACATATTGAACTTGCTGCTCCATGTACTCACATTTGGTTTTTCAGAAATATTCCTTCTAAAATAGGAACAATTCTTGAAATGACTCCAAAAGCCCTTGAACAAGTTGTTTACTATGTTGGTTATGTTGTTCTTGACCCTAAAAACACTGACTTTGTTTACAAACAAGTTATATCTGACAAAGAATACAGAGATGCTTGTGAAAAATATGGCAGTGATGCTTTTGTTGTAGGTATGGGCGCAGAAGCTATTAAAAAACTTTTAAGCGAAGTTGACCTTTACAAAGAATCAAAAGCACTTAAAGAAGCTTTATTAACTTTAAAAGGACAAAGAAAAATCAAAGCCATGAAAAAACTTGATGTTGTTGAATCTTTTATTAAAAGTGGAAACAACCCAACTTGGATGGTTTTGGATGTTATTCCTGTTCTTCCACCTGACCTTCGTCCTATGGTTCCACTTGATGGTGGTAGATATGCAACTAGTGACTTAAACGATTTGTATAGAAGAGTTATCAATAGAAATAATCGTCTTAAAAAACTTGTTGAACTTGGAGCTCCTGATGTTATTATTAGAAATGAAAAACGTATGCTTCAAGAAGCTGTTGACAATCTTATTGATAATGGTAAAAGAGGAAAAGCTGTTCAATCTTCTAAGCAAAGGGATTTAAAATCTTTGACTGCTATGCTTGGTGGTAAACAAGGAAGATTCCGTTTGAACTTGCTTGGTAAAAGAGTTGACTATTCAGGTCGTTCTGTTATTGTAGTTGGTCCAGAACTTAACATGTATCAATGTGGTCTTCCAAAAGAAATGGCTTTGGAATTGTTTAAACCATTTATTATACACAAACTTGTTTCTTTGAATAAGTCACATAATATTAAATCTGCAAAAAGAATGATTGACAAAGAAAAGCCAATTGTTTGGGATATTTTGGCTGATGTTATTAAAGACCATCCAGTATTCTTAAACCGTGCTCCTACACTTCACAGATTGTCAGTTCAAGCATTTGAACCTGTTCTTGTAGAAGGTAGAGCAATCAAATTGCACCCATCAGTTTGTGCTGCTTTCAACGCAGACTTCGACGGTGACCAAATGGCTGTCCATGTTCCTTTGTCACTTGATGCAAGAACAGAAGCTAGAACTTTGATGCTTGCTTCAAACAACCTTTTAAAACTTTCTGATGGTGAACCTATTGTTACTCCATCACAAGATATTGTACTTGGTTGTGCTTATATGACTATGCTTAAAGCAGGAGCAAAAGGGGAAGGCTCTATTTACTCTTCTGTTGATGAAGCAATTATGGCTTATCAAACTGGAAATGTTCATTTACAAGCAGCAATTAAAGTAAGATTAAAAGCAACTGTTGATGGAAAAGAATATTCAAAAATTGTAGAAACTTCTGTTGGAAGATTGCTTTTCAATGCTGAAATACCACAAAACCTTGGATTTGTTGATAGAACAAAAGAAGAAAATTATTGTGAACTTGAATTTAATAGAACAATGTTTAAAAAAGATTTGGGTAAAATTTTGGCAAAAGCTTATGATGTTTTGGGAACTACTGGATGTTCAGTTTTGGTTGATAAAATCAAAAATATGGGATATAAGTATTCAACACTTAGTGCCATAACTGTTAATGCATTTGATATTGAAGAACCACCTAAGAAACAAGAAATTGTTAAAGAAGCTGAAAATGAAGTTCTTGAAAATGAAAAACTTTTAAGACGTGGTCTTATAACAAATGATGAAAAATTGCGTGCAAATATAGAAATATGGGAAAAAGCAAAATCTAAAATTGAAAAAGAAGTTTTTGATTTCCTTGATGACCATAATGCATTTAAAGTTATGTGTCTTTCTGGTGCACGTGGTTCAAAAGACCAAATCAACTCTGTCTGCGGTATGGTAGGTATTAAAACTACTGCATCTGGTGAAAAAATTGATATTCCTATCAAATCATCATTTAGAAGTGGTCTTTCACCAATTGAATACTTCCTTTCTGCTCGTGGTATTAGAAAAGGTTTGACAGACACTGCTCTTAAAACTGCCGATTCTGGTTACTTGACTAGAAGACTTGTTGATATTTCACAAGATGTTGTAGTTACAACCGAAGATTGTTTTGCCGAACTTGGCGAAAAGGTTAAAGGTGTTTGGGTAAGTGAACTTGTTGTTGATGGCGCTGTTCAAGAGACATTGGCTGAAAGAATTTATGGCAGAGTTGCAGTTGACCAAATTGTTAATCCAACTACAAATGAAGTTATTGTAGAAGCTAATGAAATGATAACTCTTAAACAAGCAGAAGAAATTGAAAAAGCTGGTATTAAGAAAGTTCAAATTAGATCTAACCTTACTTGTAGATGTAAGCATGGTGTATGTGCAAAATGTTATGGTAGAGATTTGAGTGGTAAAAATCTTGTAACAGTTGGTGAAGCTGTTGGTATTGTTGCAGCTCAATCAATTGGTGAACCTGGTACTCAGCTTACAATGAGAACTTTCCACTCTGGTGGTGTTGCTTCTGCATTGGATATTACACAAGGTCTTCCTCGTGTAGAAGAAATTTTTGAAGCAAGAAAACCTAAAGGTGAAAGTTTGCTTAGTGAAGTTGCGGGAAAAGTTACAATCAAACAAGATGCAAAATATTTCTACTTTACTGTTGCTTCGAGAGAAGGCGATGTAGATTATGAAGTTAAGAAACCTGCTGTTGTTCTCGTTAAAAATGGAGAAACAGTTGAACCAGGAACTCAGTTAACTGCTGGTGCAATAAATCCTGCTGACCTTTTGAGAATGAAAGGTGTTAAAGGACTTGAAGATTACTTGTTAAGTCAAGTTATTGCTACTTACAGAGGACAAGGTGTTGCTGTTAATGACAAACACGTTGAAATTATTATTAGACAAATGCTCAAAAAAGTTAAAGTTGAGTCTGCTGGGGATACAAACTTGCTCCCTGGTGAAGTTGTAGATGTTTATAGATGTGATGAAGAAAACGAAAGAATCTTGCAAGAAGGTGGCATTCCTGCTACTGTTAAGAGAATTCTTCTTGGCATTACAAAAGCATCTCTTTCAACTGAAAGCTTCCTTTCTGCTGCATCTTTCCAAGAGACTTCTAGAACTCTTACTGATGCTGCTGTTAAAGGAAAAGTTGACAAACTCATGGGGCTTAAAGAAAATGTCATTATTGGTAAACTAATTCCTGCTGGTACTGGTATTAAAAAATATCGCTCAGTTATGCCAATTGTTGTAGAAGACAAAGATGAAAATCTTGTAAGTGATGACACAATTGCGTAATTAATAAAAGTTTATTTAAATAATAAGTAACTTTAAAGATAAAATAAAAAGCCGAACAGATTATTCTTCGGTTTTTTATCGTTTATAAATTTTGTTATAAAAAATAAATTTTGTTTTGATGAAAAATGTAATACGATATATAGTAAAAAAATAATAAGCACAATATTTTTGTGCTTATTTTTTTATGGTAGCCTCAAGGGGAATCGAACCCCTGATTCCGCCGTGAGAGGGCGGCGTCTTGACCGCTTGACCATGAGGCCATATTTGTTACTGAATTATATTAACAAATTTTTGCTAAAAATGCAAGATTTTTGACATGTTTTTATTTTAATTCTTTAATTTATATATTTGTTTTAATTTTTTTGTTATGGTTTAATATTTTGTCTAATTTTTGCTTTTTATATTTAGTTTTTTATTATAAACTTTTTAAATCAATTTGTTTGTTATTTTTTATTTGTTTTTTGTTTCAAAAGTGTTATAATTTCTTAAGGGAGTGTCTATGATTTTTGGAAGAAAAAAACCTAAGATTGGAATTGCTTTTGGTGGAGGAGGAGCAAGGGGATTTGCTCATCTTGGTGCTATTAAAGCATTTGAAGAATTTGGTATAAAATTTGATTTTGTTGCCGGAACAAGCGCTGGTAGTTTGGTCGGAGCTTTTTATGCGAACAATTTTTCTTATAAAGAAATGTATAACATTGCAAAAAATGTCAAAGCAAAAGATATAAGAAAAAATGTTTTGCCTTTTACTACATCAAAATTAGATGGACTTGCTGATATTTTAAAGGCAAATTTAGGAGATATTAATATTGAAGATTTAAAATTGCCTTTTGCTGCTGTTTCAGTTGATTTAAAATCTACAAAAGAAGTTTGTTTTTTAAAGGGTAATTTGGCTAGTGCAGTAACTGGCAGTTGTGCAGTTCCAGGTGTATTTCAACCTGTTGAATATAACAATATGATTCTTGCTGATGGTGGTTTGCAAAACACTATACCTGCTGATATTCCTAAATATTTTGGTTGCGATTATGTTGTTGCTGTTGATGTCAACAAGTCGCGTACTTATGGAACAGATAGCACAAAGTTTTTAGATGTTCTTACATGTTCTATAAGAATTTTAATGAAAAGTAATGCAGTTAGGGGATATGTAAATGCTGATGTAGTTGTGGGCCCAGAAACAAAAAGGTTTAAATCTACTAGAACTGACGGTCTTGAAGATATGATTGAAGAGGGTTATAAAGCTACTATTGATGTTATGCCTGATATTATAGCTTTATTTAAGAAAAAGCCACAAAAGAAGTGCAAACAACTTCCTAATGATATTATTTTTGTAAAATGAAATTAAAGAATTTATCAAATAAAGTAAAAGTAATAAAACAAAATAAAATAGATTTTTTGGTTAGGACGATATTAACATTGTTTATTGTCCTTGTCTTTTTGGTGCTATATTTTTGTTGTGGTGGCAAAGAATATTTTGCCAAAACCAATATTGTTACTTCTTGCTATGATAGTGATTTAGAAGTGCATTTTATTGATGTTGGTCAGGGTGATGCAACCTTAATAAGATTTCCAAATGATAAAACTATGCTTATTGATACAGGTGAAAGTTACGAAAGCGATAATTTAATTTTTTATTTGAAAAATTTTTTATCTTTTAACAATATTTCTACAATAGATTATTTGGTTTTAACTCATCAAGATGCAGACCATGTGGGTGGAACAAGCGAAGTATTAAATAATTTTAATGTAGGTATTGTTTATAGACCAAAATGTTTTTCTATTTCAGAAAAGGAAATGTATCCTAATTTAAGTTATAAAGTTGTGGAAACAAAAATTTATGAGGATGCTATATCTAGTATTTATCAAAATAATGTTGATATGGTATTTAATGAAAGCGGAATAGAATTTTTTGAAGGTGATGCAAGTATTGTATTTCTTTCTCCTAGTCAAGATAATTATTCAAATTCTAACAATTATAGTGCTGTTATTAAAATAGAATGTAAAGGTAAAACTTTTCTTTTTACAGGTGATAGTGAACAAGAAATTGAAGAAGAGTTGATGAATAAAATTTATCAAGATTTGGATATTGATGTTTTAAAAGTTTCTCATCATGGCTCAAAAACTGCAACTAGTGAAGAGTTTTTAGTTGCTACAACGCCGATATATGCTTGTATAAGTGTAGGTGAAGATAATTCTTACAATTTGCCAAATCAAGAAGTTTTAGATTTACTTGAAAAAGCAAATTGTGAAATATTGATGACCAAAGATTGTGGAAGTTTTGCTATTGCTGTTAGCAATGGAAATTTAGGGGTTTATTTTATCAACTTGCCACAGGTAGATTTTACTATTGTTATTGCAGTTTGTGGACTTTGTATTATTTTAATTTGGGGTATAAAGATAAAGAAAAGAAAGAGTTAGCGATATTTTATAAATATGCTTTAAAAAGTTTGATAAATGATTATTTTATGATAATATAAAAATATGGAAATGCCTAAAAATTGTATAAATATTTTATTGGTCAGTTTGGACAATCAGTTTTGCAAAAATGTTTCGCAAAAACTTGCTGAGCAATTGCAAATGCATTTTACTGATTGTGGTGACATTGTAAATTATTATATTCAAGAAAAAGATTTAATTTTGAATAAAGTAGGTTTAGATTATTTGAAAAAAAAAGAAAAACAGGCATTAAAAGAATGTAGCAATTTTCATGATTGCGTTCTATCAATAAATTACGATTATTTTAAACACAACATAAACTTTTTTGCAAATTCTGTAATATGTTATTTGAAAATTGAGAATAACAAAAAGTTGAGTGCAATAGAAAAAATAAATTTTTTTAATAGCGATAAATTTTTGCAAGAAAATTCACATATTACTATTGATTTGAAAAAAAATGATGCAAATAAAGCTGTTAAGAGCATTATTAAAAATTTGGGGGAAATTTTATGAAACTTTCTGAAAAAACTTTAAATTATCTTAAATCTATAACTGCACAATCAATTACAAATGCAAAAAGTGGTCATTTGGGTGCTTCTCTTGGTATGAGTGCTTTTATGCTTGCATTGTTTAAAAATCATTACAACTTTGATGTTTCTGATACTGATTTTTTAAACAGGGATAGATTGGTTCTTTCTGCTGGACATGCTTGTCCTGTGTATTACACTTTGCTTAACTTTTTTGGTTTTGATGTAAGTTTGCAAGATTTAAAAGAAATGCGTGTTTTAGGGTCAAAAACACCAGGTCATCCAGAATATAAAGTTACAGATGGTGTAGAAACAACAACAGGGCCTTTGGGGCAAGGAGTTGCCAACGCCGTTGGCATGGCCATTGCAAAGGAAATGCTTGCTGAAAGATTTAACACTGTTGGTTTTCCTATTATAAACAATTATACTTATTGTGTAGTTGGTGACGGTTGTTTAATGGAAGGAGTTGCACAAGAAGCTTGTTCACTAGCAGGTAACTTGAATCTAAACAAACTTATTCTTCTTTATGATTCTAATGAAGTTACTATGGAAGGTAGTATTAATTTGTCTAACCGTGAAAATGTTGTTAAAAAATTTAAAGCGATGGGTTGGAGAGTTTTGGTTGTTAAAAATGGCAATAATTTTAATTCTTGTTCAAGAGCTATTGCAAAAGCAAAGAAATCTGACAGACCTTGTCTTGTAATTTTTAAAACTACCATTGGTATTGGCACAGACAAAGAAGGTACATCTGCTGTTCATAGTGGTGTTTTAAACGAAAACGAACTTAAAGCATTTAATGCAAAACTTGGTGTTTATGAAAACTTTTTTGTTCCAAATGATGTAAGAGATTGGTGTATGGCAACATCAAGAAAAGGCAAACTGCTTCATGAGAAATGGAATCAAGAACTTGCCGTTTATGCAAATTCTAATCCTGAATTGTACAGACAGTTTACGAACTTTTTTGATAGAAAGAAAATTGATTTTGAAAAAATGTCTAGAAATTCTTATAAATGGGAAGGAAAAAGTGGTAGAGATTTAAATAAGATTATTTTAAACGATATTGCTGATAAATATTTGCAGATTGTCGGTGGTTGTGCTGATGTTGTAAATTCAACAAAAGCATTAATTGAAAATGGTGGTTATTTCTCTTATGCCAACAGAAGAGGTAGAAATATTCATTTTGGAGTTAGAGAACACGCTATGGCTGGTATTTGCAACGGGATTGCTTTGTATGAAGATTTTATCCCTTTCTGTTCTACTATGCTTGCTTTTTCAAATTATATGTTGCCATCTATAAGATTAAGTGCAATGATGAAATTAAATATAATTTATTTATTTACTCATGATAGCATTATGGTTGGCGAAGATGGTCCAACACATCAACCAATAGAGCAACTTGCTCAACTTAGGTCTATTGAAGGATTGACAGTGTTTAGGCCTGCTGATGGAAATGAACTTTTGGCTGCTTATTCATTTGCTATTAACAATAACGGACCAGTTGCAATCATTTTATCAAGAAACGAGATGGTAGAAGTTGAGGGGAAATTCCGTGAGGCTTTGATGGGTGGATATCTTTTAAAATCATGCAAAAAAGATCCAAAAATTACATTAATAGCTTCTGGAACAGAAGTTTCTCTTGCTCTTGATATTTACCAAGAATTATCAAAAAAATTTGACACATCAGTTGTTTCTATGCCTTGTTTGTCTATCTTTGATAAACAATCAGCAAATTATAAAGCAAAAGTTTTGGGAAAAGAGTTAAAAATTGTAATTGAAGCATCAAACGATAAAACTTGGTATAAATACTTAAATGAAAATGATATTTTAATATCAGTTAATGATTATCAAGGTAGCGGAAAGGGTGCTGAAATATATAAGAAAGCAGGCTTTTCTGTTAAAGATATTGTAAAATCAATTTTAAAAAAATTGTGTAATTAGTTTTTACAATTTACTACAAATTTGTTTATTTTAAAATATTTTTCTACAAACATTAAATTACACCTCTTTGTATAATATATAAAGAGGTGTTTTTTATGACAATTAAAAAAAGTATCGTTTTAAACGATACACAAAATAGTGATAAAAAGGCTGTTTTGACAGTAGAAGGAGAAAGCGATAATGTTAAAGGAAGGATTAGGCTTTATAATTTCGGAGTAGAGCCAAAAGGTATTCTAACGCTTGGTGTTTATTGTGACGGAAAAGTTTATAAAGCTGGACTTACGCATGAAAAAGGTATGCTTTATACTTTTTTCTTTGATGCGAATGTTTTGTCAAAAAATTTTTCTTGTGCAGTTGTAAATGTTTACAACGGAGAAGCAAAACCTATTTTGTTTGGCGCAACTTTTGGTAATGGTGAAAACGAACTGCAAAAAGTTGTAGATGCTGTTAAAAGTGCAAAAAATGTAGACGAAATTGAAAAAGTTTTAGATGATTATGGCGTTGACTATGATGATGAAGAAAAGGTTGAGATAGAAAGAGCAATAGACAAAGAGTTTGAATGCAAAGATTGTTCAAATTGCAAATATAAGAAATATTTTTATTCACAACAAATGGTTAATAAATGTGATGAAGACAAATATTTAAATGAAGAAATTGAGCAAAAAATTGAGCAGACATTTTATCAAGAAATAAAACCACAAATTGATAAACTCTTTAAAGAAAACAAAGAAGAAGAATATTTAGATAAAATTTTCCCAGATTCAAAATGGGTAAAGGTTAATTTAGATAGTGGAGATTATTATGTCTTTGGTCTTATATATCAAAACAACGAAGTAAAATATATATGTTATGGTGTTCCGGGGGTATATCAAAAAACACCACCAAGAGAACTTGCTGGATATCCTACATGGCTTCCTCTTGATGATAAAAACCAAGAAGGCTTTGGATATTGGCTTACTTATCAAGATGCAAAGAGTGGTGATAGTGTAAAAGCAATTGTTGAATAACTTTTTGGAGGCTTTATGATTTTTTTTGCTTGGTTTTGTCTTGCACTACTAGTATTCGTTTTGGTTGTACTTGCTGTATATTTGGTCGTAGGTGCAGGAATATACAATTTTGTTTTTTCTAGAAATAGTAAGTTTAAAAAGAAAATAGAAAGAAAACCTAACACTGATTATGAAAAAGATTTTTGGAATAAATATAAATTTGAAGATGTAAGTGTTATTTCTTTTGACGGGCTTAAATTGTTTGGCAAATATTTAAATAAAGGCAAAAATAAAATTGCTGTTTTAGTTCATGGCTATGGTGGAAATTATCGTGATATGGCAAAGTATGCTCAAATATTTTTGGATATGGGATTTGATGTGCTTGCCATAGACAATAGAGCTCATGGCAAAAGTGAAGGCGATTTTGTTGGTATGTCTTGGCTTGATAAAATTGACTTAAAATATTGGTGTGATTTCTTGTTGGAACAAAACATGTGCTACAAAATACTATTGTTTGGTCAATCAATGGGGGCTAGTGCCGTTTGTAATTACGTAGGAGAAAAAGATTGTAAAAATGTTGTTGGAGTTATTGAAGATTGTGGCTTTGATAATGTTTATAAACAAATTTATTATCTTTTTAATAGAATAAAAATTAAATTAAAGATTTTTTTTAAAATTTTTGAATTTTATGCGAATAGAAAAAATGATTACAAATTAATGCAAGTTGATTGCATCAAACAATTAAAAAAATCTAATGTGCCAGTTTTATTTATACATGGTGAAAAAGATGAATTTGTACCAACAGAAATGGCTTATAATCTTTATAATAGTCTTGATGAAAAAAGAAGAGATTTGTACATTGCACAAGATGCAGGGCACACTAAAAGTTTTGAAGTAAATGAAAGAAAATATAAAAATGTTATTTACAATTTTTTAAATAAATATAAAATATAAAAAATGTGCTCTTAGTTTGGCACATTTTTTTCACTTTTATTTTTTAATATTTCAAACTCTTCGTTTGCTTGTTGTCTTTGCTTTTCTAAAAGAATTTCTTTTCCATTTTCAATTGTTAGTTTAAAACGACGTTCTTTTTTCAAAAAGTCAAAATATCCGTTATTTGTAATTGCACTTTGCAATTTTAAAACTTTGTTTTGTGGGTTATAAGTGTATAATGGCCAGAATCCACAATCAACTGCCTCTTTTTGTTGTTGCATTGAATTTGATAAGTCAAAACCTTGATTTATACAAGGACAGTAAGCTATAACAATGCTTGGGCCATCGTAGTCCTGAGCATCTTTTAATGCTTTTATAGTTTGGTTTATATCTTTTCCCATTGCTACTTGTGCTACAAACACATTTTTATAATTTAAAGCCATAAAGCCTAAATTTTTCTTTAAGGTAGTTTTGCCATTTTCGCTAAACTTTATGCTTGCTCCTAGTGGTGTTGCTTTGCTTGTTTGTCCACCTGTATTTGAATAAGATTGGTTGTCTAAAACCAATATATTTACATTTTCACCACTCGCAAGGACATGGTCAAGTCCACCATAACCTATGTCGTATGCCCAGCCATCTCCACCTATTATCCAAATTTTCTTATTACCATTTTCTGTATATTCTTTTGCAAGTGTCATTCCTAATCCAAACTCTGCGTTGTCTTCAAAAAGACTATTTGCCCATGTTATTCCTTTGTTTTGCTCGTCTAGTTCAAAGGGACAAGAACCATAACTGCCAGAGTATATTGAAGAACAACCCGTAGCATTTGCTATCATCATATTGCTACCATTAAGCATTGTTAATATTTTTATATATGCAGTTTGACCACAGCCAGAACAAGCCGAAGGCGCTTTAAATAATGATTTTTCAAATTGCAAACCTTTTGCAAATTCTTTTGATAATTTGTTTTGTTTTGCGTTTTTTAATAATTTATATTTTTCAAACTGAGAATTTGCTTTTTCTTTGTATTTTTCTGTTTCTACCATAGTCAATGCTTTCTTTAAGGCAGGGCAGGTGTTTGCACAAATTCCACAACCAGTGCAGTTGTCCAAGTTTAACAAAATTTTGTATAACATATTTTCAAAGCCCAATGCTTTTGCAAAATCATCTTTTTGGTTTTCTGGTATTTCGTTTTCCTCAATAAGCACAGATGATAATGCAGAGTGAGGGCATGCGAGTGTACACATTCCACATTGAATACAATTTTCTTTAATGAATTTCGGTATATTCAAAGGCATATTTTTTGTTTCAAATTTTCTTGTTCCTAAAGGTGCTTTTCCGTCAGAAGAAAAACCACTTACAGGGATACTATCGCCGTCAAGTGCTTCTAGTTTTGAAACAACTTTTTTATAAAAATCATCATCAATACTTCTTGCGTTATTTTGTCTAACTCCATTAAATGTAGAGTAGTCAACTTTTTCTATATTTTCAAAAGTTGATTTTAATGCATTTATATTTTTGTTTACAACTTCTTGCCCTTTTATTGAATAATTTTTTATAATTTCATTTTCTATATTTTTTATTATTTGTGATTTATCTAAAAGTTTACCAGCAAATAAAAGAGCTGTTTGCATTATGATATTAATTTTGTTTCCAAGTCCACATTGTAAAGCAATTTTTTGTGCGTCAATGATATAAAGGTTGCAATTTTTTTCTTTTAGTTTTTCTACAAAAGTATGTGGCAAGACTTTGTTTAACTGCGAACTTGTAAACATAGAATTTAACAAAACAATTCCATTGTCACAAATGTTTTTTAAGCAGTCATATCTATGAACAAAAGAAAAGTTGTTTATACTTATGATATTCGCACTATCAAGCAAGTATTGGGATTTTATAGGTTTATCAGATATTCTTATGTGACTTTGAGTCAAACTACCAGACTTTTTTGAATCATATTCAAAATATCCTTGAACATATTTATCAAAATTTTCTCCTAAAATTTTTATTGTTGATTTGCTAGCTGAAACAGAGCCATCTGAACCTAAGCCGAATATTTTTATAGACATTGAGTGTTCATTGTATTTTGCTTTTCTAAGTTCAAGAGAACTGTCGTTTACATCATCAATTATATTTACTGTGAAATTGTTTTTTTGTTTGTTTTCCATATTTTCAAAAATACTGCAAACACAATCTGGCGTAAATTCTTTGCCACCTAAACCATAAATTCCAGACAAAACTTTGATATCAATTTTGTTTTCAACCAACGATGAAATAACATCAAGTGCAAGTGGTGGAGTGGAACCATTTTCTTTTGTTCTGTCTAATACAGTTATTATTTTTGTTGATTTTGGTAATGCTTGTATAAATAAATCTTTTAAAAAAGGTCTATATAAATTTACTTTAATTAATCCAATTTTTTCTGTTTTATTATTGTCTATATATTCTTCTATTGTTTGGCAAGAAGAGCCCATTGCCACAATGATTTTTTCAGCATTTTTATCGCCGTAAAAATCAAATGCCTGATATTTTCTACCACTTTCTTTGTATATTAAATCAAATACTTCTTTAATATTTTTTTCTACATTGTTATATAAACTATCACATGCTATTCTGTTTTGGAAAAAAGTGTCTGGATTTTGTGCTGTGCCATATTGATATTGAATATTTTTATTTTTAAACAAATTATAATCTTTGTCTATAAAATCTTTAATTTGCTTATCATTAAAAGTTTCAATTTTTTGTATTTCATGTGATGTTCTAAATCCATCAATAAAATGTAACACAGGTAAAGAAGATTTTAATGCAAGCATGTGAGAAGCCATAGCCATATCATGGCTTGATTGAACACTGTCTGATGCTAAAATTATAACACCACTTGAACGAACTGCCATTACATCGCTATGGTCGCAAAAGATAGAAAGAGCATGTGATGAGACTGCTCTTGCACTTACATGAATAACGGCAGGCAAATTTTCGCCAGCTAGTTTGTAAAGATTTGGAAGCATTAATAACAATCCTTGCGAAGATGTAAAAGTTGTTGACAAAGCTTTTCCTAAAATTGCACCATGCAAAGTGCCACTTACGCCACCTTCTGATTGCATTTCAATTACTTTCACATCTTGCCCAAACACATTTTTTTGTTTGTGTTTTTGCATAGAAGTCGCCATTTCAGACATTGGTGTTGATGGTGTGATTGGATATATTGGAATAATTTGACTGCACTTGTAAGCAATTTTTGCAGTTGCTTGGCATCCATCTAAAATTTCTTTCATTTTTACCTCTATATAAGTATATCTTTTACAGAATATTTAGTCAAACATTTTTTTGTTTGTAAATGCTATAAAACCAAACAAAAAAACTTGCAGAAAATATCTTTTTTTTATATAATTAGTCTATGAAAAGAGTATTATTAAAATTATCATATGATGGAACTTTTTATCGTGGTTGGCAAAAACAAGCAGACTTGAAGACTGTACAAGCAGAAGTTGAAAAAGCTCTTTTCGTTGCATTTAAAAAAAACATTGAAGTTTTTGCAAGTGGAAGAACAGATGCTGGTGTTCATGCAATAGGGCAATGTGTTCATTTTGATATTGATGATACTGTGCCTGTAAGAAAAATCAAGATGATATTAAATAGAATTTTGCCAAATGATATTGAAATTATAAGCGCAAAAAAAGTACCAAACAATTTTCATGCAAGATTTTCTGTAAAAAGAAAAACATATATTTACAAAATTTACAATCAACAAAAAAATTGTTTTCTTGCAAATAAAGTTGCTTTTGTTAAAGAATATTTAGACATTGACAAAATGCAACAATGTGCAAAAATACTTATGGGGAAACATAATTTTAAGGGCTTTTGTTCAAGCAATACTAATGCAAAAGATTTTGAAAAAACTATATACGATATTTCAATTTCTAAAAAGAAAAATTTTGTTTATGTTGAAGTTACAGGAAGTGGATTTTTGATGCATATGGTAAGAATTTTGGTTGGCACCATGGTTGATTTTGCTTTGAATAAAATTTCAATAGAAGATGTAAAAATGGCGCTAGAAAAACAAAATAGAATTTTTGCTGGGCAAACTATGCCGGCAGATGGTCTTTATCTAAAAAAAGTAGTTTATTAAATGATTTTTTATTTTTATAGTTGATAAAAGTTTTTATTTGTGATAAAATTTTGAATTGAAAAGGAAGAAGAATATGATTACTGATAGACAATTAAAAGAAAAATGGTTTAATTTTTTTGAAGAACATGGTTTTAAAAAAATAGAAGGATTTTCAATTATACCTGAAAATGACCCAACAGTTTTATTTACTACTGCAGGTATGCATCCTCTCGTTCCATATTTGCTTGGGGAAAAACACCCAGCTGGCGAAAAAATTTATGATGTGCAAAGATGTATAAGAACAAATGATATTGATTCAGTTGGTGATGGAAGCCACCTTACTTTTTTTGAAATGCTTGGCAACTGGACTCTTGGAAAATGCAACAAAACTGAAATGATAAAAATGAGTTTTGATTTCTTGACAAATCCAAAATATTTAGGACTTGACAAAGATAAACTTGCAGTTACTGTATTTGCTGGAAATGATGTCGCTCCAAGAGATGACGAAGCGTACAATGCATGGAAAGAATGTGGAATAAAAGAAATTTTCTTTACAAGTGAAGACAACTGGTGGGCATTAGGTGGTGGAATTGGACCTTGTGGCCCAGACAGTGAAATGTTTTATGATACTGGAAAAGAAAAATGTTGTGAAAGTTGCAGTCCTTCTTGTGGTTGTGGAAAATATTTGGAAATTTGGAACGATGTTTTTATGCAATATGTTGTTAGACAAGCAGGTGAAAAAGCTGAAAAACTTGGAAGACCAAATATTGATACAGGAATGGGACTTGAAAGAACTGTTGCTATTTTAAATGGTGAAAAAAATGTTTATGCTAGTGGCTGTTTAAAGCGTGTTATTGATTTTATAAATGCAAATGCGAAAATAAAATATTTGGATAATGAGATTGCTACAAAATCTTATAGAATTATTGCTGACCATTTGCGTTCATCTACTTTTATACTTGGAGATGCAAGAGGAGTTGTTCCTTCAAATGTAGGGCAAGGATATATTTTGCGTAGATTTATTAGACGTTCTATAAATTGTGCAAGAAATATTGGCTTTGATAGTCAATTGTTTGCTGGTATTGTTGATTTGTATGTTGATGAATATGGTCAAGATTATTCTGATATAAAAGCAAACAGACAATTTATTAAAGATGAAATGCTAAAAGAAGTTGCAAAATTTTCAAAAGCTATTGAAGAAGGACATAAAGAATTTGAAAAAGTTATAAACGGTATTGAAAGACATAAAGAATTTGCTTTGAAGACAGGCGAAAATGTTGAGAATATAATAAGTGGTAAAGCTGCTTTTAGACTTTATGATACATTTGGTTTTCCATTGGAACTTACAGAAGAACTTGCAAAAGAAAGAGGTTATCAAGTTGATAAATTAGGTTTCGAGCAAATGTTTAAAGAACATCAAGAAAAATCAAGACAAGCTACTGCTGGAATGTTCAAAGGAGGTCTAGCAGATACATCAAAACAATCAGCTTATTTGCATACAGCAACACATTTATTGCTTGCAGGTTTGCAAAAAATGTTTGGAAAAGATGTAGTTCAAAAGGGCTCAAATATAACGCCTGAAAGATTGAGATTTGATTTTAATTTAGACCATAAAATGACGGCGGAAGAATTGAAAGAAGTAGAGGATTTTGTAAACAATGCAATTTCAAGAGAACTTGATGTAACTTGTGATGTTATGAGTATTGAAGATGCAAGAAATAGTGGTGCTCACGGAACTTTTACTAATAAATATGGTGAAGAAGTTAAAGTTTATACTATTGGTGATGTAAGTAAAGAAATTTGTGGAGGTCCACATGCGGAAAACACTAGACAGTTGCATCATTTTAAAATCATCAAAGAAGAGTCTTCTTCAAGTGGGATAAGAAGAATAAAGGCTATTTTAGATTAAAAAAGTATTGATAAATTGTAATTGCTATGCTATAATATTTTAAAGGAGTTTATATGGCAGAAAATAAAGTGCGAAAAGGCTTTTTGTTTTATCTTTTAATGCTATTTTTATTTGTTGTGGCAGTGTTTTTCGTGCTTGTTGTTATAATGATTTTCAATCCTGGCTTAAATATTATGGGCTACAAATATTTTAGCAATGTTAGAGAGTATAAAGTATCAGAGTTTGATAATGGGCAAAGAATAGATTTATCAAAGCCAACAAATATTATTGTGGAAGGCAATTTGACCAATTTTGAAATTGCCAGAGATGCAGTAGTAAGTGAAACTACTGTTGTTATTGAAAATTATCAAACAGGATTTGCTACTTCTAGTCAGCAAACAGATTTTTCTTATGATATTACTTACGATATAGATTCTTCTTCAAAATACAATCTTGTGATTAAAACAGTTAATGCAGAAGGTTTTATGTATTTTAATAATAATTGCAATATAAAACTTTTGATACCACAAGATGAAACCGTTTTAAATGAAAATAGTGTAACAGTAAAAATTGAGGAAGGGAATATCAGTCTTGGGACAAAAGAATTGTTAGACGAAAGCAAAAGTGTTTTGGATATTAATTACTTAGATTTGACAACAGGAAAAGGTAATATTGTTTTAGGCAATTTCTTTGAACCAAATATTTCAAAATTTGTTATTTCTCAAAAAGAAGGAAATTTTACTGCTTTAAAAAATATTACTTTTAAAGATGGCTATGATATAAACATTAAGGGAGATGGTGCTAACTTTTCATTTCAAAATATAGAGATTCAAAATTCAGAAACTAGTTCATCAGTTTTTGATTTGGATATAAAAGAAGGTAGTTTTTCAGCAAACAATATAAAAGCAAATATGACTTTAAGTGCTGAAAAAACAAAAATAAATATTGATGGCGAATTTAATGGTAATCTTGAATCTAATCAATTGGTTAATACAATGAACGAAATGAATTTAACAATAAATAAAATTTCTGGTTCTATGAGTTTGCCTTTTGCTGAAAATTGCGACATTAACATAAAAGATGCATCAAATGCAAAAATATTTATTGCATCAAAAAATGCAAATGTTTCTGTTGAGAAATTAAGTAACGATTCTTTTATAAAATGCGATGAAGGCAAAATTAATGTTGCTATTGAAAATAATAAAACAACATCAATAGAACTTGTAAGTGAGAAAGGTGAAATTTCAGTAGATTTACCTGAAAAACCATTGGCTTCTTTAAAGATTTTAAATACATCAGGTAAAACAAATTTAAACTATTACCCAACATCTAATTTTTCAGTTGAGTTCTATAATACAAAAGAAGAATTGAGAAAAGATAAAATCAATGTAGAAGGTTATGAAAATAATTTTAACAATCCGTTATCTATAAATGGTGGTGGAGTTACTTTAAAAATTTACAGTGACAGCGAAATAACAATGAAGTTAATAAAGGGAGCTTAAAATTAAGCTCTCTTTTCTTTGTATTATTGATTTATTTTTATTTTGATAAAAATAATGTATATGTTATAATTTAATTATGAAAATAAAAAAGATATTACATTGTGCAGACTTGCATTTGGGGGCTAAAAATATAAAACTTCCACCTGAAAAACAAAAGTTTCTTTTGCAAGAACATTTAAAAAATCTTGCAGATATTTTTTGTGATGAATATGACTTGATTATGATATGTGGCGATTTGTTTCACAACAAAACAGTAAGCAGAAAAGTTATTAACTCTTTTTTTAACATAATTGAAAAATTTTCAAAACCTGTTTTATATATTGCAGGTAATCATGACGAAAATTTTGAATTTATTTCTTATCCGTCGAACTTTATTATTTTAAATAGAAAAAATTGTGTTTATAGAACAGAAAATATTGATTTTTGGTTGCCAAAAGAAAGCTATGAAAATTTTGATGAAAATAAAATAAACATATTGTTGGCGCATGGAGAGATAACAAACAAAAAAGATAACGATTATTTTGATTTAACAACTTTCATGACAAAAAAATTTGATTATATTGCTTTGGGACATGAGCATGCTTTTTCTGCTGAAAAAGTAATTAATACTCCCGTTGTTTATAGCGGTGCATTATTTGCTAATGGTTTTGATGAATGCGGAGATAAGGGATTTGTGGTTTTAGATGTAATAGAAAATACAATAAATTTTTATTTTAAATCTATTATGCAAACAAAATATCAAATTGTTGATTTTAATATTACGCCATATGAAAACTTTGAAATATTAAAAAAATCTTTTATTGAAAATATGGAAAAGTATAATAAAAATGATATTACAAGAGTTGTATTAAATGGTTACTATTATGAAAATGAAAAACCAAATATTGAGAAGCTAAAAGAATTGCTAAAAGAATTTTTCTATATAGAAATTGAAGATAGAACAAGGGTGAAATTAAATTTTGAAAAATTTAAAAATGAAACATTATCTTTCAAAGCAGAGTTTGTAAATTTAGTTGAAAATTCTTCAATTGATGAAGATGTAAAAAATTCTATCTTAACTATTGGTCTTGAAGCATTGCAAGGAGATGATTTGTCTATATGAAAATTATAAAATTGCATATTGAAAATTTTGGAAAACTTTCAAATTTTGACTATGTATTTGATAAAAATTTAACACAGATTGTTGAAGATAATGGGTGGGGAAAAACCACATTGTCTACTTTTATTAAGTCTATTTTTTATGGATTAGAAGCAAACGGAAGAAAAAAAGATTTTGAATCACAAAGGAGCAAGTATTTTCCTTGGCAGGGTGGAAATTATGGAGGAAATTTAACATTTCAAACATCGGGAAAAACTTATACTGTTTTTAGAACATTTGGAAAAACACCAGAACAAGATTATTTTCAATTATACGATGAAGATACAAAAAGGATTTCATACGATTATTCAAAAGAGATTGGCAAGGAACTGTTTGGAGTAGGAGAAGAAACTTTTGTTATTTCTTCTTATTTTGGACAATCAAAATTAAATTTTGATTTAACTGATCAGGCAATTTCAAGTTTGGCAGGGCTTGAAAAATTTAAAAATGATGCTGAAAATGTTGACATTGCATTGAATATTATTGAGAAAAAACGCAAAGAAATTGTCGCATATACTCCAAAAGTAAATCAATTAAATCAAGTAAAAAAATCAATTGAAACAAGTGAAAATTTGCTTGTTGTTAAAGAAAATAGAGCAAAAGAAATAAAAGAGAAATTATTAAAAATTGAAGAAGATAGAAATAGAGTATATCAAGTGTCAAAAGCAGAAGATGAGCAACGAAAGAAACAAGTAGAGTTGCTTAATGAAAAAACTTTGTTGCAAGAAAAATTAAATCAAAAAAATACAGAATTAAGTGAACTTTTGACAAACGATACTAATTGTGAAAAGAGTAGTAAATTTAATTTGAAATTTTTGCTATCTTTAATAATGATTTTTGCATCAGTTGTTTTGTGTATTTGTGGAATGCTAAATTTATTTAATTTAGTTATTGCATATGTCTTAGCTGTTTTGTTGTTTATTGGTGGCTTTATCAGTTTTATATTAGGCAAAAAGAAAAGCTCTTCAATAAGCAATGATAACGAGAAGAACGTTCAAAATTTAAGAACAGAAATAGAAATTCTAAAACAAAAATTACAAATAATACCAAACTTTGATATTAAGGTTTTTGAAAAAAATAATGAATTAATAAGAAATATAGATAATGATTATATTGCGACACAAACTTCTTTTAATGAAGCTTTGGCAGATATAGAGTTGATTAAAGAAGAATTGTCAGTTTTAATTGAAAACAAAAAAAAGATAGAAGATGATATTAAATTAAGTGAAAATAAAATTAATATTTTAAAACAGACTTCTAAATTTTTAGAAAATGCAAGAGAAAATGTAAGTCAAAGATTTGTAAATCCTCTTAACAACAAGTTTAAAAAATTATTTGAAAAATTTAATTTGCAAAACGATATTGCTTTGGATACAAAACTAGATGCTCATGTACTGACTAACAATGGTGCAAAAGCTGTAGGTTTTTTAAGCAAGGGTAGTCAAGATTTGGTTTTTATATGTCAAAGATTTTGTATGTTGGAAGACATTTACAAAAAGGAAAAGCCATTTTTGATTTTAGATGATAGTTTTGTTAATGTCGATGATGAAAAGATTAATGTGATAAGAGAAATCATTTCTTTGCTAACAAAAGATTATCAAGTTATTTATTTTTCTTGTAGTAAAAGTAGAAAAATATAAAAAATCTAAGCAATTGCTTAGATTTTTTTGGTGCTGGTGGTGGGAGTCGAACCCACACGGTGTTGCCACCTCAGGATTTTAAGTCCTGTGCGTCTGCCATTCCGCCACACCAGCATAAAAATAAAATTTATAAAAATTGCGACCCCTCAAAAGTTGAAAAGGTCGCTTTTGGAGGTACCACCCGGATTTGAACCGGGGAATAAAGGTTTTGCAGACCTTGGCCTTACCACTTGGCGATGGTACCATGTTTGGAGCGGAAGACGGGATTCGAACCCGCGACATTTGCCTTGGCAAGGCAACGCTCTACCACTGAGCCACTCCCGCAAACTTTTTGCTTGCCAAGCATTAACGCTTATCACAAGGTTTGCGTTTATAATATAACAAATTTTTAGAAAAAAATCAACTATTTTTTATAAATAAATCAAATTATTTTTAAATTTAATTTTTATTTATTTTTTATATATTCGTTTTTACAATAAAAGTTTACAAAAAAAACACGCAAATGCGTGTTTTCGTATCTTAATTTATTTTTCAAAATATACTATTCCATAGCATTTTGGACCAACATGTGAACCAACTACGCATCCAATTTCGCAATTTGTTACTTTTTGATTTGCTGCAATTTTATCTTTATGTTTTTCAAGCAATCGTTCAACAGCTGGTAAATTATGGGAATGAATTAAATAAAAATCATGGTTGTCATCTATTGTATTAATTTTTGAAAACAAGAAACTTTCTGCTTTTACAGTTCCTAAACATTTTGCAATGTTTACTACTTTTCCATTTACTATACTTACAATAGGCTTAACATTAAGCATTGAACCTATTATAGCAGAAGATGAAGAAAGTCTACCACTGTTTTTTAAATATTTTAAATCATTTATAATAGCATAGAGTTTGCACTTTTCTCTTAACTTGTAAAATTCTTCAATTATTTTGTCAATATTTTTTTCTTTTTCCATAAATTTGCAAAGTTCACTAATAATAGCACCTTGTGCTACTGTTGTGCAACCGCATTCTTCAATAAAGACATTTTTCATTCCAAGAGTTTCTGCTGCCATTTGTGCTTGAATCTTTGTTTGACTCATTTCCATAGAAATTACAAAAGTAAAAACAAAAACATCTTCTTTATTTGCATAATCTTTATAAAACTGCTCAAATTTGTAAGCATTTGGCATTGCTGTTTTTGGTATCACATTGCTTTCTTCTATTTTTTTATAAAAATCAGTTTTGCTTAATCCTTCTGGATAAATTTCTTCTCCAAAAGCAACTTCAATAGGAATTATGCTTATATCATATTTTTCTAAATATTCTTCTGGCACATCACATGATGCGTCTGCTACAATTTTAAATTTCATAATTATCTCCTTGTATGTATGATACTATATATAGCAAAAAAATACAAACAAATTAAAAACATATAAAATATTTTTTTAAAAAAATACAATTTTTAAAAAATATTTAAAATTTTGTAAAAAATTGTAAAAATATATTTTGTATTTTAAAAAATATATATTATAATTTTGCAGGAGGTTAAAAATGACTAATGCTGAACTAAAGAAAGCAATGTTTTATGAAGAGAGATTAAATTCAATTTTACTTAGAATAAGAATAATGCCAAATGTAAAAGGTTATCCTATTTTAAAAGACAGTGTTTTGCAGGTTTCTATGGATAGTTCTAAAAAATATAATATGAACAAAAGTTTGTATCCAATGCTAGCAAAAACTTATAATGTTACGGTTGGCCAAATAGAAAGAAGATTAAAAATTTTGTGTGATAATTGCAAAAAAGTTTGTGACCATAAAGATTTATCATGTGTTTTTGGTGGTCAAAATGTTCAAGATATTTCTGTTAAACAAATTATTTGTTTGCTTGCGGAAAGATTGAATTTGGAATATAGAGCAATGTTATACACTCAAAATCAATTTAGTTTTGCATAATGTTGTGTTTAAATAAATGTATTTTTCTATTGAAAAATATTTTTTTTTATATTATAATAAGTTTTCTAATAATCATATATAAAACAAGGAGGTTTTTTATGGAATTGTTAGATTTATATAATCAAAGCGGAGAAAAAATTGGAAAGACTATTGTTCGAGGAGATAAAAATTTATTAAAAGATGAATTTATAAAATTGTCTATTGTTTGGATAAAAGCAGGAGATAAGTTTTTGATTCAAAAATGTAGTAAAGAAAAAGGGGGAGAATTTGCAGTTACAGGTGGACATGTAACTAGTGGTAATACTAGTAAACAGCAAGTAATTTTGGAATGTGAAGAAGAACTTGGTTTGGTTCTTAATGAGAATAAATTAATATTGTTAGGTAATATTTACAAAGAGCATGCAATTTTTGATATATATTTATACGAAGATATAAATTTGATAAATTTTCCGTTTAAATTGCAAGAAATTGAAGTTGAATCTGTTTGTTGGTTGAGTTTAGATGAAATAGAAAATTTGTGTAAAGAAAATTTGTTTAGGCAATCTTCAAAAGAACAATACAAAAAATTTATTAAAAATTTGTATTTAGAAAATGAAGGAAAATTATAAATATGTATAAAAAAATTTAAAAAATTATTTTTTAAAAATATTTTTTTTAGTATTGACAATAAGTTTTTTATGTGTTATAGTCAAAACATAAAGGAAAAAAATAATGGCAATTAGAACCTTTTTACATATGAATAAAAAATGTAAATCAGTGTATTTTGCATATGATAAAGTTTTTGCATGGGTAAAAAAATGCCGTATTTTTTAATATAAAGTTTAGTTTTATTCTAGGCTGTTAAAAGTTAAAATATAAGTTTTACACTCATCGCAAAAAAAAGATGAGTGTTTTTTTATAAAAAATTCTATAAATATGTTATTATGAAAACAAAGGGAGTAAAAATTATGAATTACACAATTAATAATACTGGAACTATTGAAATAGAAACGGAGAGACTAATTTTAAGGCCTGTTAAATTAGAAGATGCACAAGATTTATATCAACTAGTTATTGATAAAGATGTACTAGAGTTTTTAGCAGGTTTGCCACAATATACCGGGGTTGAAATGGCTATTGATTATATTGAAAATAAACTTACAAAAAAATATTCTAACAAATCTTTTTATGATTGGGCAATTTGTTTAAAATCAGAAAATAAGATGATTGGTAGAGTTTGTGTTTACAAACAAGATGAAGAAAGAAGAATGGCAGATTTGGTTTGGATGTTAAATGCAAATTACAGAAACAAAGGGTATATTACGGAAGGAGTGAAAGCAGTTATAAATCATCTTTTCCATATAGGATTTGAAAGAATTGAGGCTTTTGCTAATGTTGTAAATAAAGCTAGTATAAAGGTTATGGAAAAGGTGGGAATGAAATATGAAGGCACATTGCGAAAATATGACTGTCGTAGAGATGATAGTCTATATGACGCAGAAATGTGGGCTATAATAGACGAAGACTTCAAAGAAAAAGGAGAGTAAAATGATAAAACCGAATTTTAAAAATTCAATACTAAATGTTAGTGCGACATTGAGTGAATTTTTAGGAAATAAAAATGAAATTGATAAAATAAAAGAGCTAAAAAAAATATTAGAAAATAATTATAAGAATGTTATCTACATTTGTTTTGATGGGCTAGGTATTTATCCATTAAAACAAAATTTAAAAAAAGATAGCTTTTTGAGAAAAAACATTTTAAAAAAAATAACATCTGTTTTTCCGTCAACAACCACGAATGCTACAACAACTTTGTATAGTGCTTCATCCCCATCACAGCATGGATTGTTTGGTTGGAGTTTGTATTTTAAAAAACTTGATAAATGTGTTGATATTTATATTGGAAAAGATAGTTATTCAGATGAAAAAATAAAATCAAAAGTGATTGATGATTACATGAAATTTGAATATTATTTTGATAAAAATAATTCTGAATTTAAAGTTACTACTGTTTTTCCACCTTACATAAAAAGAGAAAAAAATAATTATGTTTATAAAAATATAGATGAAATGTTTGATTATATTAAAACTGCTGTAAAAAATAACAATAAAAATTTTATTTATTCTTACTTTGGAGAGCCTGATGCTACAATGCATAGATTTGGTGTAACAAGCATTGAGGCGAAAGAAAAAATAGAACAGATTAATAATTATGTAAAAAAACTTGCTGATGAGTTGGAAGACAGTGTAATAATAATAACTCCAGACCATGGGCAAACAGATATAAAAGAATATATAAAATTGTATGAAGATGAAGATTTGAAAGAGTCTATAAAAACACCTTTTTATCTTGAAGCAAGAGCAGTTGCATTTCAAGTGAAAGATGAAGAAAAATTTTTAAATGCAGTCAAAAAGTATAGAAAATATGCAAAATTATTTAAAGTGGAAAATTTGATTAAAAAGAAATTTTTTGGTCCAAAAACTGAAAAATTAAAAATGCTAGGTGATTATATTTTGGTAATGAAAAATAATTACAAACAATTTGTTTTTAGCGAAAATCACACTTTGTTTAAAGGTCACCATACAGCACTTACGAAACGAGAAATGATTTTACCACTTATTGTTATAGAAAAAGAATAAAAGGAGAAAATTAAATAAGAAAAAAATATAAATAGAAATATTGATGAAAAATATTATATAGTTGATTCAATTTCGGAAGATCTATACAAAAAAATGTATATCTTATTTTTAGATAAAAAAATAGTCAGGTTACAAAATTTTTAAATAATTTTGATACTAAGCAAGTTTTTAAAAAAGTTTTTAAAGAAATTATTTTAAATGAGATGTCTGAAAAAGAAATAATTGATTCAAACAATAAAATGATGATTTAAGAAAGTAATCTTTATAAATTTAAGGTTAGAGATTTTAAAAAGTTTGAAGAAGAAAGTGTCATGAGAAAAATAATAGAATTAATTTATAGTAAAATAAATGACAAAAAAGTTGTTGCTAAATTTATAGAAGAAGAGAAAGAAGTTGATTGTGCAGATATTATCTTTGAGTCATTTTCAAATTTAAATGTTGATAAATTTTACGAAAAAATGGTAGAACTTTTTAACATTTTTTATGACAAAAATAGTTCAAACCATGAAAGCAAAGAGTTTTAAAATTTAAAATAAAAAGGAATAAATTATGAAAATAATAGAAGTAAAGAATTTGCAAAAAACTTTTATAAGCAAGAAAAAATATAAAGGAAAAGAAAAGTGGAAACATTTGTTTAAGAAAAAAGAAAAAATAATAAAAAAGGCTGTAGATGATATTTCTTTTTCTGTTGAAGAAGGAGAAAGCTTGGCTTTTATAGGTCCAAATGGGGCAGGAAAATCAACTACCATAAAAATGTTGACGGGTATACTTTATCCAACAAGTGGAGAGATAAAAGTTTTAGGTTACAATCCAAGTAAAGAAAGAATCAAACTTTCCAAAGAAATAGGTTGCGTTTTTGGACAAAAAGAACAATTATGGGTGCATTTGTCAGCTATGGATAATTTTTTGTTTGTTGGTTCAATTTATGATATTCCTAAAAAAGAGTTACTTGAAAGAATTGAAGAACTTTCAAGTGTGTTTGAAATTAAAGATTTTATAAATCAACCTGTAAAAAGTTTGAGTTTGGGGCAAAGAATGAAATGTGAAATGGTGGCAAGTTTATTGCATAAACCTAAACTGTTATTTTTTGACGAACCTACGATAGGACTTGACCCAATAGCAAAAGAAACATTAAGAAATCTTGTTAAAAAGATGAACAAAGAGTTGGGGATAACTATTCTTTTTACTTCTCATGATGTTGGGGATATAGAAGAAGTTTGTAAAAGAGTAATAATTATTAATAATGGTAAAATAATGCTAGATGACAGCATGAAAAATTTGAAATACCATTATTTAAACAAAAAAATTGTTGAAGTTAATTTAAAGAAAAATATAAAAATAAAAGAGAAAGAAGGAATCAAAGTTTTAAAAGCAAAAGACACTATGTATAAAATTGAAGTTGATATGAATATTACTTCAATGGATGAACTTATGGGTCTTTTCAAAGCAGACGATTTGCAAGACATTTCAATTTCAACAACACCACTTGAAGATATTATAAAAACTATTTATAGAGGTGCTAATGATGAAATGGTTTAATAAATATCTTTCTGTTTTTAAAACTAGTTTTAAGCAAGAAAAAGATACTACACTAAATATTGTTTTTAGAGCTGTTTCATTTTTGATTATGATTTATATATTTTTTCAATTATGGAATTATATTTATGGTCAAAATGGGACAAGTCAAATTATTAAAGGATATTCGCTTGAACAAATGATTTGGTATTTGATTATAACAGAATTGCTTTATTATACTTGCAGGTATGGTCTTATAGTTAAAGAAATTTCTGATGAAATTAAAAACGGAAATATCGCCTATAAGCTAAATAAACCTTACAACTATTATTTATATCAAATAACTTCATTTATGGCAAAAAGTTGTTTTTCATTGATATTTTTGTTGCCTATTGCAGTTATAATGGAGTTTGGTTTTGTAGGCATTGTTCCAAGTTTCACTTGGGCTCAAATATTTCCTTGTTTGTTGAGTGTTTTGTTGTCAACCTTTTTAAGCTGGACTATTTATTCAATTATTGGATTAATATCTTTTTGGATACAAGATTCTACACCGTTTACATGGATTTTTTCTAAATTTGTAATGCTTCTTGGATTGTTTTTCCCTGTTGAATTTTTCCCTAACTGGCTTCAACCTTTTATAAAATATAGTCCAATTTATTCTATTATGAGTGGACCTGCAAGTCTGGTGGCAAATTTTTCATGGAAACTTTTTGCACAAGTGGCAATTTCACAAACAGTATGGGCTTTTGTTTTTATTTTGGTAGGTATAGGTATTTATAATTTAGGTAAAAGGAGGGTGACTGCAAATGGGGGTTAAAAATAATTTATTCATGATTTTTAGATATGTAAAATTGAATTTGAAAAAACAAGCACAGTATAAGACTTCATTTGCTATGCAAATTGTTATGATGATACTTAACAATGCGTTTTTCCTTTTACAGTGGATAATTGTTTTTAATATTACAAAATCTATTGGAGGTTATGGTTTTAAAGAAATAGTTGTTCTTTTTGGAATATGCGCTGGAAGTTACGGAGTCGCTCACTTGTTTTTTAATGGCGCTTATAAAATAGGTGACTTGATTTATGAGGGCAAACTTGATGTATATCTCACTCAACCTAAAAATGTATTGTTAAACGTTTGTAGTTCTTCAACATCAGTTTCGGCTATTGGGGATATTATATATTGTTTTATAGCTTTCATAATAGCAGGAGCGACTTGGTGGTGGTACCTTGCAGTTATACCAGTTTTAATAATTGGAGCTTTGATATATGTAGGTGTTGTAGTGTGCTTTCAAACTCTTGCTTTTTATATAAAAAGAGGAAATGCAATTGCTGATATGATTTCAAGTGCAATAACGCAATTTGGAGCTTATCCTCCTGTTATTTTTGACACGGTATCAAAAGTTTTGTTGTATACAATAATACCTTGTGGGTTTATGTATTTTATTCCTATGGAATATATTTTTTTAGGTTTTAACATATGGTGGATAGTTGGTATGGTTGCTTTTGCTATATTCGTTGATGCTCTTGCATTTATATTGTTTAAAATCGGCTTGAAAAAATATTCTTCAGGCAACCTTATTAGTGGTAGATTGTAAAAATAAAAACCAAAGTTTTATCTTTGGTTTTTATTTTATTTTTTCATCTATAGTATTAAAGAGATTTTGGATTTCTTTTTTCTTGATTTTAATTGTTGAAAGGGTGTTTTTATAGATTTTGATTAATGAGTTATATTCGTCTTTATTTATTAATTTTTTCATTTTTTTAAATGCATATTTATTTGCATCAATTTCATATGGCAAACTTTTATATAAATTTAAAAAATCTAAATTTGCTTTCAACTTACTTTTTTTCCATTTGTTGTTTTTAAGTTTATAACATGTTCCATCATAAAGAACAACGTAATCCAAACTTTTTTGCAATTCTTTTGAAAACAACTTTTTATTAATATATTGCTTAGCATGTCTTAATTCGTGGAATAAATAAAATAAATTGCAGTAATTTGTTTTTAATAAATTAAAATTTGCAAAAAAATATTTTTAACGGCATCGAAAGTTCCGTATGCGTTTTCATAGCCCTTTGGCATTGAAAAAGAAATATCTATTTTTATATTTTCTTTTTTGTAAAAGTTTTCAAAATTGTTTAATATCTCTGTTTTAGTTAATTGCATAATTGCTCCTAATTTTAAGTAATAAAAAAACTCCTTGAAGGAGTTTTTTTTGGTGCTGGTGGTGGGAGTCGAACCCACATGAAGTTGCCCTCAATGGATTTTGAGTCCATCGCGTCTGCCATTCCGCCACACCAGCTCATTTTTTATGATGCATTTTAAATTGCTTTTTTATTTTATCATATTTTTTTTATTAATGCAAGTTTTTACTGTAATTTTTCTAAAATTTTGTATTATTTTTTATTTTGAAAATTTTGTAGATTTTTGTCATAAAATGACATTAATTTGACGCTATTATGACTTTATATTTGTATAATTTTGTAAAATATTGTAAAAAAAGTTAAAAAGAGTGGCAGTTAACGTTGACTATTTATTTAGTTTGATTTTATAATTTTTCCATATTAGGGAGGAATTATGAAATTAAATTTATGTGCAAAAACAATTTTAATGGTTTATAGATATTTAGACAGAATTGCTGATGCTATTGATAGACTAGTTGAAAGAAGGGCATTAAACTCTTTTTACATGTCTGGCTTTGGCTGTAAAGATAATAATATTTCTAATGTTGCACAATACATAATTGATTTAAGCGATAGAAAGGTTAAACTTATTAATTTAAAGGTTTTAACAGAAATGGCGCTTGAAAATTGTCCTATTTTACATTCTCAAATTTTAATTGAAAAATATATGGATAATGATAAAACTTTGGTTATAGCAAGTAGACACAACTTGTCAGAAAGAACTTATTTTCGCAGGTTAAATCAAGCTTTATCTAATTTTTCAACAACTCTTGAAAAGCTTGGATTTTCAGAAAATAAATTACTTGAATATATTTCATCAGAAAAGTGGATTATTGAAGTTTATAACAGGTTGTTGTGTTCAAAAAATGATGATAATGTAAATTTGAATAATTACAGATTTGATAAAGTTGCTGTTGGTTAATTTAAATCATTTTCATCAAATTCAAAATAATCTCCTTTATGTTTTTTAAACATTTTTTTGCTTTTAGGTTGTCGTTCTTTTTGCATTGTTGGTTTGATAAGTAAATACATGATTACTAGGCATGGCAAGGAAACTCCAATAATTATAAAAGCCATTGCAACATCACTTAATTTTTCATCAACTGAAAAGTTATTTGTGAAAACAGGATTTTCTACTATGTTAAATGTTTCGGTGTTTTGCTCTATGTTTGTTTTTTCATAACAAAAAGCTGAGTAGACGTATCCAAAAATATTTGTTTGATTTTTACTGTATTTGCAATAAAACCAAGGCTTATTCATTTGAGGTATATCTTCTCCATAAATTTCTCCATAGTATGTGCCTACTACTGTTAGGTATGGAATAGAAGTTAATGAAGTATTGTTAGTAAAAGTAGGTGATGGAAAAAGGTCTATACCGTCAAAATCAAATACTGTAAAATTTACATTTGCATAGGGCTCTTTTGGAGTTCCATCCATTACTGAGACTTCTTCTTTTTTCACATAACCATATAAATCTTTATATTGAGCAACATAGAAATCTTCATTTGCTTCTTCTGTTAGAAATACGAAATATGAAGTAGGAATAACAAACAATTTATTCTCATCATTTGAAATTGGATTTGAATAAAAATAAGTATTATTATTTGTAATTTTTGCATAATATGTAACTTTTTGATTTGCGTAAGAAATATATGTAAAACTGTTTACAAAAAATGTAGCAAAAAATGCAAATAAAATAATTAATAAATTAATTTTTTTCATATTTTTATTTTAAAAAATATGTATTTTTTTTAATAATAATTTTTTGTCGATAAAAACACTTAATTATCTTATTTTGACGGGTGAAAAAATGGATGAAATAAAATATAAATTAAATATAGTAAAAAATCAAATTAAATTGAGAAAAGAAGATGATTTTTTATCTCATTATAATACAGGAGATAAAATTCATAAAAAACAAATATTATTTCATAAAAATAACAAAAAAAATAGATGGGTTTTTGGTGGAAATCGCTCTGGAAAAACAGAATGTGGCGCTGTTGAAACTGTTTGGCTAGCTAGGGGTATTCATCCGTATAAAGATAATAAACCTATTTCGTGCTGGGTTGTAAGTCTTTCAAAACAAGTTCAAAGAGATGTTGCTCAAAGCAAAATTTTGCACTATTTAAAAAAACAATGGATAGAGAAAATTGTCATGACAAAAGGTAGACAGGATAGTGCAGAAAGTGGTGTTATAGATTTTATATTGGTAAGAAATATTTTTGGTTCTTTAAGTAAAATAGGATTTCGTAGTTGTGACCAAGGTAGAGAAAAGTTTCAAGGTGCATCTCTTGACTTTGTTTGGTTTGATGAAGAACCGCCTTATGATATTTACATGGAATGCAAAATGAGAATCCTTGATAAACAGGGAGAACTTTTTGGAACAATGACACCGCTAAAAGGTCTTACTTGGGTTTATAATGAAATCTATCTTAATGAGCATAATGATGACAATGTATGGTTTATTCAAATGGAGTGGGCAGACAACCCTTATCTTAATAAAAAAGAAATTGAAATAATGACTAAGTCTATGTCAAAAGAAGAATTAGATAGTAGGCGATACGGGAAATTTATGCAATGTGGTGGACTTGTATATAGTGAGTTTGACGAAAATATAAATGTAATTGAACCTTTTGATGTGCCAGAAGATTGGCAGGACAACATTTCTATTGACCCTGGTTTAAACAATCCCTTATCTGCACATTTTTATGCAAGAGATTACGACAACAATGTTTATGTAGTTGCTGAGCATTTTGAAAAAGGAAAAGAGGTTGATTACCACTCGCAAAAAATTAAAGAAATAGCTAAAAAGCTCAATTGGAAAACCAATCGTAATGGGCAATTGGAAGCATTAATAGATTCTGCTGCAACACAAAGAACGCTTGCTAGTTCAAAAAATGTTGTGGAATTATTTTATGAAAACGATATTGTTGTAAACCCAAGAGTAAATAAAGATATGTTTACAGGCATAAATATTGTCAAACGTTATTTAAAAGATGCTACAGGAAAATCACATCTTTTTATTTTTAGAAATTGCGTAAATTTAATTAGAGAAATAAAATCTTATTGGTGGGGTGATGAAGATTTGCCAATAAAAAAAGATGACCATGCTCTTGATGAAATGAGATATTATCTTGTAAGTTTGACACAAGATAAAACATTTACAACCAAAAAAACTGTGGTGCAAAAGGATAAAGAGAGATTGATAAAAAAACTTGCAAAAAAACGCTGAAATTGTAAAAAATATGACATTATTTAAAATAATTTGATATTTATTTGGAAAAAATAACTTTATATGATAAATTATTTATATAATTTATAAGGTGGGATAAATGAAAAAGTTTAAATTTTTTGCAATATTATTGATTTTTTCACTTTCTATTGTTGGAAGTTCTCTTTTATTCTCTCCTAGTTTTAATTTTTCAAATGCAGAAGAACCAGTTGAAACAAAACCTCCTGTAAAAGTAAATAATAGCAATGCGCAGGAAGTTTTTTCACAGCCTTGGATGTATTCTAGTATCACTTTGACAGAAGATATAACAACACCATTGACAATAAATGCAAAAACAAATGCTGAAATTTTTAATGGGTTGCTTGATGGTAATGGGTACACAATTTACAACATTGATTTTTCAAGTGTTGATGGCGGATATAATTTAGGTCTTATTCCTTATGCAGAAGGAGCAATAATTAAAAATTTAAAAATTGGTGGAGTTATAACAAATTATGGTGATAGAACAAATCAAATCACTTATCAATTTGCAAAAGATTATAGTGAATTATATTCAGGAATAATTGTAGGAACAGCAGTTAACTCTCAAATAGAAAATTGCGAAATTGATATTGTAAACGCTGATGGAAATAAAGACATTAATCTTGATTTAAACAAAGGTGTTGATTTTGGTGGCATAGTTGGAAAAAGTGTTGGCTCTAATTTAAAAAATATTATAGTTAATGCCAATTTTAATTTTACAGTCAAATCAACTTCTACACACAATTTTGGTGGAATAGTAGGGACATTTTCATCTAGTACAATTAATAAGTCTTTGTTTTTTGGTGGCATAAATATTACTGGCTCAGGGGAAAATGCTTATTGTGGGGGATTAATTGGTTTTGCACAAAATACAACCAGTATAATAAAAGATAATGCATCTTCTGCAACTATTAATTCTAGTTTTGCTAAAATGGGGGCAATAGTAGGACAAGTTTCTAGTGCAAGTAAAATTTCAAAATCAAATATTAATTATAATTACTGGACAGCAAACTTGAAAGGTGTAGGAGTAAATGGCGACGACTATAATAGCAATACATATATGAAACAATTAGATGTTGCTTTTAATTCAAACTTTTTGAGTAATGATGAAAATTTCAATTCTGGTTTTGATTTTAAAACTATATTTTGTGTTAAAAATTCAAAAATCACATTGCAAAGATTTCAAAAATTTTCTTTATCATTTGCTTCAAATAAAGATTCAATCATTGAAGATATAAATTTTGTAATTAATGGTGAAAAATACAAAAGTTATACAATAGGTTATGGCGAGAAAGTCAAAATAGAAATTATTCTTAAAGATGATGTAAAAAATGATAAAGTCATTGAAAATGTTGCTAATTTTTATAGAATTTCTGAAATTTTAGTAAGCAATTCTTCAAGAATGGAAGATTTGTCACAAGCAATTTCAAAAAATAATTCTGGTTTTGATATAACATTTATTGCAAATGATTGGACTTGTGGTGATTACGATATACATTTTGCTACAAATACTTATCAAGGTGAATTTGTAGTTCAGCAAATTGATGGTGAATTTCCGGGTGAATTGTCGTTTGGAAATTCATTAAATTCTTTTGAACAAAATTTAACAACTTACACTATAAACAGTGATACTTCTAGAATTTATGCAGAACCTAAAGAACAAAGTTATTATTTGTTTAGTCATTGGAATCTTTATTATATTGTAAATGGTGAAGAAGTTTTGCAAGGACAAGAAAATGAAAGTTGGTGGAATGGTAATTATAGTACTCTTGCATCAATAAAAATAAATTTTGGACAAGCTCCTTTTAATCAAAATTTTAAATTAGAGGCGGTTTTTTCAAATGAAGGTGGAGTTGATATAAATCTAATTAATATAGATAAAAACAATATTGACTCTATCTCTGTGCAAGGAATTTTGTTTAAGGATCAAGCAATAAAAATTTCAAAATACTTAACTAATGCTGAATTTAAAGTTGTAACTAAAAAAGGTTATGATTTGGATACAAATAAATTAGTTCAAAATTTAAGTAATTTATATGATAGTTCAGTAACAGAAGAAGAAATTGTAAAAAAAGTTGTGAAAAATGAAGATGGCACAACGGAATATACTTTAAATATTAATATAGCAAAGATATACGAAAAAGATAATTTAGAAAAAATAAATATAGAAATACCAACAATTTTTTCAAACAATGGTGGAGAAAATAGTCTTTTATGGTTGTGGATAACTATACCTAGCCTTGTAGTTGTTGGGGTCGCTATATTTTTGATAGTATACATAAAGAAAAGAAACATTGCAAAAAACAATGTTAAGAAAAAAAGAGAAGCAAATTATAAAGACTTTTATTCTTGATTAGGTAAGCTTAAATTTGTGCAATTTTAGGGGGGCATAGTGAGAGCAAAAAAACTTAAACTCAATTTTGTTATTATAATTTTGACTTTACTTATTTCCTTTGTAAGTGGAATAAGCATGCTTTTATTAAGCAAAAATATTTTTAACAAAAATAAGTTGATTATTGACACAAATGCTGTCACTGGACCAGAAAATACAGAAGGTTCATGGATAGATGAAGGTAATATTGCTGATGATTTTTCATTGGGCAGTGGAAAAGAAAATGACCCTTATATTATTTCAACAGAAAAAGAACTTGCTCGTCTTTCGTATCTTGTTTATAATGGAAACAATTTTGCAAATACATATTTTAAACAAAATAATAATTTGGACATGTCTGAATACTACTGGCAACCTATTGGTGTTTATTATGATAAAGATGGGAACATTGTTCAAAGATATTTTTCTGGGAATTATGATGGGGGAGAATTTACTATCTCTGGGTTGTTTACACCAGCAGTTCCACAAGATGCAACGACGCAACAGCAAAACGCTTGCTCATACCAAGGCTTATTTGGATGTATTTCTTCAAGTGCAGACTCGTTAATTATTAAAAATATTATAATAGAAAATTCTTTTATTCAAGGTTATAAATTTGTTGGTGGAATTTCGGGTTCAATGTCTTTAGTCAACTATTCAAATGTAACCAATTTTCAAATTTCAAATTGTATTAATCACGCTCAAATATCTGCTACCAGCGATTATGCTGGTGGAATTGCTGGTACAATGTCAATAAACGGAAACACCGATGCAAAAATATTAAACTGCACAAACTACGGTGAAATAACAGCAGTTGGTAATTATGTCGGAGGTATTGCAGGAAACAGCAATTACATCTCATCATGTAGTAATTACGGAAATATAAATGTTGCAATCTCTACAACTCATTATGATATTTATGTAGGTGGTGTAGCTGGATCAGGAGAAATAAATTCGTGTAAAAATTATGGTAATTTAAATATTGTTGAAATAAACAATGAAAATAGCAGAAATATATTTATCGGTGGTTTGCTTGGTCAAGGAGAAGTAATAAATTCTTTAAATAAAGGAGCTATATCTTTAAGTGAAACTGGGTCCGACGTTACCAAAATTTATGTAGGTGGTATTGTTGGTAGTGGTTCTGCAGAAAATTGCAACAACGATGTAGATATTTCTTATGAATGTAATATAGGTGGTATTGTCGGTAAGGCAGTTGGTAATGTTGCAAATTGCTATAATATTGGTTCTATTATTGGAAATGGTTATGTTGGGGGATTGGTTGGAAGTTTTGCTGTTCCTACATTTGAAAGTTTAGTTTTAAAAGATTGTTACAACTCAGGACAAGTGCTAAACAACAACCAAACAGAGAATTCAGCCACTGGTGGACTTATAGGTATAGTTAATAGCAATTCAAGAGAACAAATTTTGAAAATTGTTAATAGTTACAACAAAGGAGAAATTAATTCAACTAATTATGTCGGTGGAATAATTGGGAAAATTAGTATATATGGAACAGACGTTATTGATTCATCAGGTTCATTAATAAGTTGCTTTAATGTTGGCAATGTTGTAGGAACTAATTATGTAGGTGCGATTGTTGGTGCAGTTTTAATTAATAGTGATGTTGATTATCCTATAACGAATTGTTACTATGGTGGAGAGAATCTTTCATCATTAAAAGCAATTGGAAATGATTATGTTGCTGATATTTCTTATCTTTCAAACATAACAACATTAGCAAAATCTGAAACTTGGTATACAGATTCAGCAAATTGGGATAAAATATATTCTTGGGATTTTGATGGTGTTTGGGGTTTTGTAGACGGACAAAATGATGGATATCCAGTTTTTGAAGTAACAGAAAAACAATATTGGACGGATTCAGGAATTAGAGCTCTGACATTTGCTGGTGGAGATGGAACAGATGAAAACCCATTTTTAATTTCAAATGGTAAACAACTGGGATATCTTGCTGCGGTTGTAAATGGCATTACAGAAGATTCAAGAGCAGAAAAATATACAAATGATTTGGGTTTTACTTGTTATTTTGATGGAAAATATTTTAAACAAACTCAAAATATTGATTTGTCAGCATATTATTGGAATCCTATTGGAACAGGTGATTTAAATTCAATGCAAAACAATGCTTTTGCCGGAAATTATGATGGTGGAAATTTTTCAATAACTGGAATAAAAACAGCTTCTGCTAGTATTCAAGGTTTGTTTGGCTTTATAAGTAACTTTTCGCAATCAAATACTACCATTGAAAATGTAAATATAGAAAATTCAAATTTTAAAGCAACAAGTGCAGTAGGTGGGATCATAGGTATGTGCTATGCATACAATGTTACAATAAAGAATTGTCACAATTCTGCTACTATTATAGGTGATTGTCCTGCTGATAGTGGTGGAGCTGGTGGTATTATAGGGGCTTGTCTTGTTATGCAAAGTGGACTTGTAGAGGATTGCTCAAATTCTGGTGAAATAATAGGCACGGAAGGTGCTGGTGGAATAGCAGGTCTTTTTGGAGCAATGGAAGAAGAGGCTTCAGTTGTAATACAAAATTGCTTTAATGAGGGTCAAGTAACGGGTGCTGGTATTTGTTATAGTTTTTCAAATGCTAAAATAAAAAATTGCTATAATATAGGTGTCATAACTAAATCTGCATATACTTCCGGTATTATTGCTAATGGATATAGAGCTACAATTGAAGATTGTTACAATAATGGGCAAATAATAGGAAACGAATTTGTCGCTGGTATTTTAGGTTATAATTATAACTCTACTGTATATGGTTGCCACAACACTGGCGATATAACAGGCAAAGGCAAATACGTAGGTGGTATTGCCGCTGGAAGTGATGTTAATAAATCTTACAATTCTGGTATTATTATTGGTGGAAGTTATGTTGGTGGTATAATTGGAAATGGTTCTGCTACAAATTGTTATAATGTAGGCACTGTTACTGCAACAGGAGATTATGTAGGTGGTATTGTAGGGAATGGTTATGCAAAAGTTTGTTATAATACTGCTAGTGTATCAGGTAATAACTATATTGGAGGAATTGTAGGGCAAGCAAATAATAGTGAAGATATTTTAAATTGCATAAACATTGGTAATGTTATTAAAAACGGAACAGATGGCAACAACTATTTAGGTGCAATTGTTGGATATTCAAACAATGTTTCATATATTAAAAATTGTTTTTATGGTGGAGATTGTCCAAATTCTATACCAGATATTGGTGGTGGTGTTACGGCAAGCTCTGTTTATGAAGCAACTTTAAATGAATCAATTAAAAGTTTATCATGGTTTAATGATAACATGTCAGATATTAATCATATGCCATATATTTGGGACTTTTTAGCTGTATGGGGATTTGAAGAAGGAGTCAACAACAATTATCCAATTTTTGAAGAAGCAGATTTTTGGACAAACGAAGAGAATAGAGCAACTTCTTTTGCTGGTGGAACAGGAACAGAAAAGGATCCATATTTGATAGAAACGCCTGGCCAACTTGCATACTTATCATATCTAGTAATGAGTGGAGAAGGCGAAAATCACAAAGTTGATTCAAATGGTTATAATAGTTATTACAGCGGATATTATTTTAAGCAAATTGCTGATATTGATTTAAGCGGTCATATATGGAAAGCAATAGGTGGGGCTCCTGATAATTCTAATATTTATGGTTTTTCTGGAAATTATGACGGCGGTAATTTTACTATATCAGGAATAGAGACAGTAAGGACTCTGTCTATGGCAAATTATCCGCAAGGTTTATTTGGTTTTGTTTTTGTAAACGATAACACTTCGGTTGAAATAAAAAATATAAATATTAAAAATTCTTCTATTAATGGTGTTGCAATAGCTGGTGGTATAGTTGCAATGTTTGAAGGTGGGGATAATTATTCTACTATTTCAAATTGTACAGTTGAGGGTGAAATTTATTGCATGTATCAAGAAAATTCAGCAGAAGCAGGTGGAATTGTTGGAAAAGTAACAGGGAATTTAAATATAACAAATTGTGTTAACAATGCAAATGTTGAATCAAATGGAATATCAGGTGGTATTGTTAGCTCTGCATCTGCTTCATTAAGTATGAATTTGATTCTTTCTCAAAGTCAGATTATTAATTGTGTTAATAATGGAAATATTACTGGAACAAATAAAGTTGGTGGAATTGCTGGAAGTACCGGAGCGAACATCAGTGAGTGCTATAATACCGGTTTAATTAGTGGTACTGAATATGTTGGTGGAATTGTAGGACATTTTTCAGGTGGTGGTAAACAACAATATTATAATAATGAATCTTTTAAATCTACTTTGCAAGATTGCTACAATACAGGTGATATTGTAGGACAGAGTTATGTTGGTGGAATTATCGGATTTGCATCTAGTACTTATTTGGCTTTTGCTAACACATACAATAAAGAAAGTGTTTCAGGTGAGTCAAATGTAGGTGGTATTTTAGGTGGAATTTCAATTGATTCTAGTCAGATTGAAACAAACATTTACAGAAACTATAATGTTGCTTCTGTAAATGGAACAACCAATGTTGGTGCTGTATTTGGTGTAGTTGAAACTGGAAATATTCAAAATAGAGATAATGAGTACGGTGGCGATTGTCCTTCTACTATGGCAGGTGTAGGAAGTGGAACTTTGTATACAACTTATGTTGAAAATCTTGACCAAAAAGCAAAAGACATTTCATATTACATTTCCGATGATATAACTGATGAATATTATTGGGACTTTGGTGCTGTTTGGGGATTTGATAGTTTGTTAAATGATGGTTATCCAGTTTTTGTTGATGTTGAATTTTGGACAGATCCAGGGTTAAGAGGTGACTCATTAAAAGGTACAGGAACAGAAAATGACCCATATTTAATTTCTTCTGCAAAAGATTTGGCATATCTTGCTTATTGTATTAATAATTCTATATCTATAAAGACAGAGAACTCTACAACCTTAAAGACTCCAGATTCGTCAACTTGTTTCAAACAAACAGCAAATATTGATCTTTCACAATATTATTGGGAACCTATTGGATGGAGTTACGATTTAACAAAGCAGTTTAATAGTAATTATGATGGTGGTAACTTTACTATTAAAGGTTTAAAGACCGTAGAAAGGGCACAGTCATCTTTGGCTATTCAAGGTTTATTTAGTTTAATTGTAACTTTAAACGACTCAATATATTTAAAAAATATTAATATTTCTGCACCACAATTATCAGGACTTTCTGTAGGAGCTTTAGCTGGTATGGTCATCGGAAACCAGATAAATATTTCTAATTGTCATACTTATTTAATAACTGATAATTATTATTCAACAGGTGGATTAATTGGTAGTTTTAGTGCTAATTTTGCAACTGTTGAAAATTGTAGTGCATATGGCATAATTACAGAAAAAGAAAATTTGGAAGCAGAAATAATTGCTAGTGGAGGATTAATAGGAACTGCAAGTGGTAATACCAATTTTATTAATTGTAGTAGTTCTGTTACCATAACTGGCAAATCAAACATCGGAGGCTTTATAGGCATGGTTTTGCCTTCCAATAATCAAACTTTGAATTTTAATAATTGTTTTGCTACTGCAACTTTAACAGCAACTGGTGATAATGTAGGTGGTTTTATAGGAAATATAAAAAAAGACAATGTAAATTATACTTGTGCTATAAATATCGCCGATAGTGGATTTGAAGGTTATATTAACAGTGAAAGTGCAACAACAGGAGCATTCATCGGTAGTATAAATGATGTTGAAACAAATATTTCAAATTGCTATGCAGTTGCAGATATTTCAAGCAATTCAACCTTGACAGATTTAGATTTCATAGGGAATTTAAGCATAGGTGTTATAAGTAATTGTGTATATGTAATAGATAAAAATGGCATTTTGGCTAAAAAATACATTGGTTCTGATTTTTCTGCTTTTGTTTGGGGAAATACAAACATTTGCCCTATACCAAAAAATCTTTATTGGTATGGAGATTTTGTAAATCATGATGTTACATTTGATATTACTGGTGGAATTTCAAATTGGCAAAGTGTTTCAAAATAAAAAAAGGTCTTTAAAGACCTTTTTTTATTTAGGCAGATAATTTTTCTGCTATTGTGTTGTTTATGAGAGTGTTAAAATCAGGGGAATAAGATGTGTTTTGTGTACTGTTGATAATTTCAACCAACTTATCAAAAGATGTTTGACTCATAATAAGGTCATTGCTCCATGCGTTGATTGCTAAATATTGTTCAACTGCAATTTGAAGTTCGTCTATACTCATACCTACAAATGAAGCAGTTAATGCTTGTGCAACCAATTCTGAATCATTGTTTGCAATGTAATCATATCCTCGTTTTACTGCTTTTAAAAATTTTTCAGCTTGCTCTGAGTTATTTTGTAAATAACTTGATTTTGTTGCAAAACAAGTATAAGGTATTTCGCCAGAAACTGTACCTACGGCAGACACAACATAACCTTTGCCCTCATTTTCAAGAGTGGTTGCAGTTGGTTCAAACAAAGTGCAAAATTCATTTGATGATGTTTGAAATTCGCTTGCTATCATATTAAAAGCAACATCAGTTCTTAAATTTACTTCACCTTTTTCTAAGTTTTCACCTATTGTAAGTCCTGCTTGTTTGATAACATATTCAAGTGTCATTGCAGGCAATCCTCCAGCACGACCACCTATTATAGTTTTTCCTTTAAGCATATCTAAGTTAAATTCTTCATCTATTTGTTCTTTTGATACAATAAAAGAGCCATCTCTTTGAGTTAATTGACCAAAAACAACAGGGTGATCTTTTGTTGTTGACGAATATACAACTGTTTCTGGTCCGACAAGAACGATATCAGCGCTTCCGCTTAGAAGTGCAGTCATTGATGCATCGGAGCCAGTAGCACTTTCTATTGTTACATCAAGTCCTTCATCTTTAAAAAATCCCATATTTTGAGCTACGTATAATGGTGCATAAAAGATGCTATGTGTAACTTCGTTTAATCTTATTTTGTTTGGATTGCTTCCACAACCAACAAATGCTAGTGTTGATACAAGGCATATCATTAAACAACATAGCAAAAGTGATAGTTTTTTTACTTTTCGCATTTTTCCTCCTCACAAAAATAGTTTATGAAGAAAAATGTTATGTTGTGCTTTCTTTTTGCATTAATTGAGTTCCAGTTGCAATTTTTAATTTATATGTTTGTTGATTTGAATTGTTGTTCCAAAGTACGTTAATCTCTAAAATTTCTTGTGTATTTTCTATCAAAGGATATATTTCAAAAATACCTGTGTTTTCATTGTTTACATATATAAAATTTAATTGTTGCTTTTTACCATTTATTGAAATTTCAATTGCATCAAAACTATCTAAATTTTTGGGTGGAATAAACTTTAATCCAACTCTACATCCGTCTTCCATCCAGCCTTTTAATTCATTTTTATAATAATATAATATTGTCTCGCCTTCTCCACCTATGGTTACAATGTGACTATCTTGATTGTAATCGTATGTTAAATTTCCACCAGTCATTTTTTGGTCTTGTTCTATTATTGCATAATCTTGATAACCTTGACAACCACTTGTAATTAAAGTAGATAAAAACAAAAAGATTATTATTAGAATTTTTATTAAATATTTTTTATTCATGTATTAATTTTCTGCAATTTTTTCTTTTTTATTACGTTGTGATGATAATTGAATTTTTAATACGTCAGAACGCTTTACTGAATATTTTGAAAAAGTCATTATGGCTAGTGATAAAAAAATTGTGCAACCAAAGAATACTATCATTCCTAGTCCATTTTGGACAGACAAAGCCTGAACAGGTTCTGATGAATCAAATTTGATTATATCAAGCAAAAATCCTATTATAAGCAAAGCAATTGAATTTGCTAAGTTATAAGTAAAAGTGAAAAAACCAGTGTAAGAACCAGCATTATTATTTTTAGTTTCAATTATCTCCAATGTGACAACATCTGCATACATTGAAAACGGCAAACTATACATAGCACCTGCACCAATACCACAGAACACAAGGCATGGTATAGCAATATAAAACATCGTTTGAACTGGAATATAATCTCTAAAAAGAAATGTTATTACAATCAAAAAAATTCCAAAAATAATAGTTGTTAAAGAATAAATTAAAGCTTTTTTCTTTTCTATTCTTTTAGACAAATACACCCATAATGGTTGTGACAAAATAGCACCACCAAAAAGAGAAATCAAGACAATTGAAATCTGTGGGGAAGAAAAATGATAACAATATGTGAAAAGGTGAAGTCCAACAGAAGTTAAGAAGGCAGAAGAAATTGTTGCAAAGGAATAGCCAAGAATTACATTTCTAAAATTCTTTTTCTTTAATATATCAAAATATCCATTAATTAATTTTGCAAATGAAAACTTTTCATTGGAAAAATCGTTTTTATATATATTGTTTTTTCTAATATATTTTAACATTGAGAATATCATTATTAATCCAAAGAATAAAAGCATTGCAGAATTTATAATTGCAATTTTTATATATCCTGCTTGCGAATGTGTCGCTTGAATACTTATTGAAATTGATGGCATGAAAAAATACATTAATATGCTTGGCAATACCATTCCTATAATGGAAAATACTGTTTTAAAACTTTGTATTTTTGCCTGTTCGTTGTAGTCAGGAGCTATATCTATTGCAAGTGCTGAATATGGTGTTCCGAAACAGGTGTTTGCTGTTTCAATAGCAAGCATACCTATCAAAAGCCATAAAAATTTTCCAAACTCTGGCAGAGAATAGGGCATAGACCAAATACAGATGTTTAATAATGCTATTATAAAAATTCCAAAAAACATAAAGCCAAGTCGTTTGCCAAACAACTTGTTTTTTGCATTGTCTGATAAACAACCTACAAGAGGGTCGCTTACTCCGTCCCACAATGATGAAATAGCAATAGCGATTCCTACTAGCGACCCAGAAATTCCCATTACAGAAGTTCCAAAAAACATAATAAAATTATTCAATGTTTGTGACATTGAACTGTATCCTAAACCACCAATTCCGTAAAGGAATTTATTGTGAAATTTTAGATTTTTCTTCACATTGCTAACTTATGAGCAAGCTATAACTTTTATGATTTTGAAAATAAATTTTTAATCAACCTTGAACAAATTTTTCTTCTGGCAAAACAACGTAACCTTTTGGTTGCTCACATAGAGGGCAATTCTTCCAAACTTTTTTAGAAATTGCTTGATAACCACAATTTGAGCATATCCATTTTACAGGTTTATTGTTGTTGTATAATTTTTTGGTATTAAAATTTTCTGATAAAATTTTCAATATTTTAGAATTTTCTATTGATATATTTGATATTAATTGAAATATGTTTGCAATTATAGAAAAACCTTCATCTTCTGCAACTTTTTTAAATTGTAAAAAAAGATTTTTGCCTTCATATTCTTCAATTTTAGCTGAATTTAGGAGACTTTTTTGCAATTGATTTTTTTCAAAGGGAAAAGATGTTTCTATATTTATATTATCATTTGTTTTCTTTATATTTTCAAGTAAAATATCATAAACTTTTTTTGCTTGTCCTAATTTTTGTTTTGCAAAATTCTTTAGAATTTGGCAAATATAATAAAATCCATCCTGTTTTGCAAGTTTTGCCATAAAATTATATTTAGAATTTTGTTGGCTGAGCAAAGCAAAAGCTTTTGCTAAATTTTGTTTTGTTTGACTATCATCAAATTCCATAATTTCTCCTTTATATTTTTTTTTATAATTATTTCTAAAAAAACATACTTTAAACATTTGATTTTTTTGTTTAAATAAAGTAAACTATCTTTGAGGTGAAAGTATGAGAGATTTTTCTACACTTGAAAATGAAAACAAAGAAAAACATCACTTTTATATAATTGGAAAAAATGAAAAAGCCTTAATTGCTAAGTTAGAAAAACATTTGAAATTTTTTACGTTGCGTTTTCAAAAAAAATTCACTGGCAAAGAAATAGTTTATGATGTAAAAAACGATATGTTATCAAATGCTGGTTTGGTTTTGTCTAAACAATATGAAGAAAAAAGCATTTATTTTAAAGTTAGAAAAATAAATTTTTTATCAAATAGCGTAAAAAAAAGAGTTAGTAAAAAATTTTATTTAGCTGAATGCTCTGGAAAAGAAGAACCAAAAGATTATCCTATTCAAATAGCAAATGCAATTCAATCATCATTTTCCGAACCTTTTACTATTGACCTAGTATCAATTGTTCGTCAAACAGTTCCAAAAATTGAGATGACTGTTCATGGAAATAAATATGAGGTTATAGGTGGATTTGGTTATAAAGCAACTCTAAATTTTGAAAAAGTTGTGTATAAAGATTTGATAACTGGTAAAAAGGTTTCAAAGTATGGTGTAACTTTAATTGTGCCTGCTTCTGAGAAAGAACAAAAATATAATGATGAAGTCTTGGATGTTATTGATAGATACTGTACTGAACTTGTCCCATATCGTTCAACAAGATTTGAAATTGCTAAAAGGGTGCTTTATCCAGAAAATATTCAAATAGAAGAAAGTGAATCAGAGGATGACACAACAGATAAGTAAAAAATTTTTACACTTTGTTTGACTTTTGCATAAAAATATTGTAATCTATATTTAAGGAGGGGAAAATATGAATTCAAAAATAAAATCAATAATTTTAAAATCTGTCACAATCTTTTCATGCTTGTTTGCAATGATTTCACTTGCTTTTGGTGTTATTGCTTCTACTGAAACTTCAATAGAAGAAACTGCGTCTTTTGGTGAGTGGATTGACCTTATCAACTTAATTAAATATGATGTTTGGCAAGCAAGTGAAGCTTTTATTATAATTTCTATTATAATTTTAAGCTTGATAATAATTGGTGTAGTTTTACAATTCTTCATGACAAACAAAATTTTAAATATTGTTATTAGAATTTTGAGTATAGTAGGTATGCTTACAGTGTTATTATCATTTGTATTGCTTTTAGCAGGTTGTATTGATTTAACAAAGGATTTAAATACTAATAATCTTATACCTGCTGTTGGACAATGGCTCTTTGTTATATTTGGGCTTTTGGGAAGTGGACTTGGTATTGCTTGTGGTAACAAAATTAAAACTGCAAAAAGAAAAAGAAAATAATTTTAAAAAACTTTTAGATATGCTCTAAAAGTTTTTTATTTGTTTTTATTAATTTCGTTTATTATTGTAACAAAAAAAACGGAGCAACAACTCCGTTTTTATTTTTGGTAGCCTCAAGGGGAATCGAACCCCTGATTCCGCCGTGAAAGGGCGATGTCTTAACCGCTTGACCATGAGGCCATAACAAATGTTACTGCCTAATTATATTAAATTTTCTTATGCAAGTCAAGTGTTTTTTTTATTTTTTTTACATTTTTAGATATTTTTTTAATTTTATATTTCAACTATTTCTTTTTTAATTAAATCTTTATTACCATCGTTTTTTAAAATATGATTTCTTGCTATTGCACAAGCATATAAATTTTTTGTATAAGTTTTTAGTAAATTACAACAACAATCAATTGTCGCACATGTTGTAATTATATCATCTACAATTAAAATAGTCTTGTTTTTTATTGCTTTTGAATTTATCACAACCATGCTATTTTTTAAATTTTCTTGACGATTTGCAAAAGTTAAAGTTTTTTGAGCCTGAGTTATTGATACTTTTGCAAGTGTTTCTATAACTGGTTTGTTATATAATAATCCCAATTCTTTTGCTAAAATTTGTGCAGGATTATATCCTCTTTGTTTAACTTTTGTTTTATGTGATGGGACAAACGTAATTAAATCAAAATTTATATTTTCTTTATTAATATAATCAAATATAAGTTTTGCATAACTTTTTGCAAGATATGTCGCATTATCATCTTTAAATCTAATTATACTTTTTCTAACATCGTCTTGATAATTTAAAGGGCAGTAACATTTTATAAAACTTCTTTTATGTTTTTGACAACTATCGCAAATAATATTGCCTTGTTTGATTTGAGTGTCACATTTTACGCATTTGTTTTCATTATTAAATGCTTCTTTTTCGCAGTTTTCACAATAAGGTGTTATTTCAAAATCAACAATTTCTTCATTACAAAATATACATTTATTGTTTATAGGAAAAACAATATCTAAAATTTTGTCGCCTAGTTTTTTAAAAACATTTTTTATTTTATTCATATAATTCCCTTATTTTATCGTTCGCATTTTTTAACAAATCTTTTAGCATAGTGTATCTTTTTATTGTATGATTATTAGAAATCATTTTCTTTAAGTTTGCTTTTTCTCCAACAAGCACTACCATTTTTTTTGCTCTTGTTACTGCTGTGTAAATCAAATTTCTTGTCAAAATCATAGGCGCACCAGCTATGATAGGTATGACAACTATATCAAACTCAGAGCCTTGACTTTTGTGTATGGTTATTGCATATGCAAGGGAAAGTTGAGATATTTCAGTTCTTGGATAATTGCAAATTCTTCCATCTTCAAACTCTACACAAGTCTCATTGTTTTGAAAATCTATGTCAATTATATAACCAATATCTCCGTTAAAAACACCTTCGCCTTCTTCTTCTATAAAACCATTCATTTTTTTCCAAACCAAATTGTAGTTATTTGCAGTTTGCATGACTTTATCGCCAACTCTAAATATATTTTCTCCGACGACAAGTTCCATTTTCTTTATAGAAGGTGGGTTTATAGTTTCTTGCAAAATTCTATTTAAATTGGAAATTCCACATACGCCAGCTTTTAATGGTGCCAAAACTTGAATTTGTGTGCTATCAAGTTTAGTAAAATTTGGTAAGCGTTTTGTGACTAAATCTATAATTGAGTTTTTTACAGAATTTAGGTCAGTTTTTTCTTCAAAAAAGAAATCTTTGCAACTGTTGTCAATTACAGGCATTTTACCATTGTTGATTAAGTGTGCGTTTGTTATAATCAGACTATCATTGTTTTGTCTAAATATTTTTGTCAATGTGCAAACAGGTATGATTTGACTTTTTATAATATCGTCCAAAACATTTCCTGCTCCTACGCTTGGAAGTTGGTCTTTGTCTCCAACCAAAATCAATTTGCATTGTCTTGGAAGAGCTTTGCACAAACTGCTCATAAGAGATACATCAACCATAGACATTTCGTCAACAATAACGGCGTTTATTTTTAATGGATTGTTTTCATTATAAACAAATTTTCCTAAATTGGAAGCTCCACCTTGTGCAACTTCCAATGCTCTATGAATTGTTTTTGCTTCTTCATTTGTGCTGTCCGATAGTCGTTTGCTTGCTCTTCCTGTTGGAGCCATGAGTATAAACTTTTGTTTTTGTTGCTTTAAAATTTCAATTATACATTTTATAATTGTTGTTTTTCCTGTTCCCGGCCCACCAGTAATTATGCTTACTCCGTTGTTTATTGCTGTTGTTATTGCATTTTTTTGTTCTTGATGAAATTGTATCTTATTTTTTGCTTCAAAATGAGAAATTTCGTCATCAATTTCAACCTTTTTTATTTTTTGAGTAAAATTTAAAACAGCCAATTTTTGTGCAATTGAACTTTCATAAAAATAGAATTTTGTAAGAATGACTATTTCAACATTATCGTGCCAAAATTTCATAATAGTTTTGTCTAATGTAAGACCATCGAGAGCATTTTCAAATAATTCTGTCAAAACAATGTCGTTTAGTTCTAAGAGTGAACTAGTTTGTGAAAATAAAAGTGGTTTAGGTAGGTATGTATGACCAGTTTTTTCTATTGAGCTAAAAAGAGTATACAAAATACCTGCACGAACTCTAAATTCGCTGTCTGGATTTATTCCAATGCTTTTAGCGATTTTGTCTGCTGTTAAAAATCCGATTCCGTCTATATCTTCAACCAATTTGTATGGATTTGATTTTACAATATTTATAGTGTTTGAGCCATAAATTTCATAAATTTTCATTGCCATATTTGTTGAAATATTATATTTTTGCAAAAACATAATTGAGTTCTGCATTTTTTTTAATTCTTTAAATTTTTCACCTATTTCAAGTGCTTTTTTTATTGATATGTTTTTCACTTGGGCAAGTGAAGAAGGACTCATTTCTATTATATCAAACGTCTGCTCTTTGAAAGTGTTCACAATGTTTTTTGCTGTTACAGGGCCTACACCTTTTATAAGACCAGAGCTTAAATATCTCTCAATTCCAACTAATGATGTAGGAAGGGTAATTTCGTAACTATTGAAAGAAAATTGATAACCATATTTTGAATTGTTTACAAATTCTCCATCAAGAGAAAGATTTTCTCCTATATTTGCACTAACCAATTTTCCTACACAAGTTGTTAATGCACCTTTGAAATCAAGCAAAAAAACAGTGTAACCATTTTCTTCGTTACGGAAAATAATTTCTTCAATTGGTCCTTCAATTATCATGATTATATTTTAATATTATAATTTTAAAAAAACAAGCAAAAACACTTGCTTTGGGAAAAAAATTGCATTATACTTAACATGAGGTAGCGGTTATGATGAATAAAATCGGATGTTTGATTGAACTTGAAGCGCTTCTTGAAAACATACTAAAGAAAAAATCTGAAAGGGCAATGTTAAAATTTAAAATACTATATTTTGCTTATTTGTATGAAAATTTATCTGTTGGTATGATAGTTGAAAAATTGGGTATTAAGAAAACTAATTTTGCCTTAATGACAAAACAACTTGAAGATGAAGGATTGCTTACAATAAACAAATCAAAAATGGATAAAAGATGTCATGTTTTAACTTTAACAGTTGAAGGAGTGAACACTTTGTATAAATATGTATCATCTATTTCTGAAATTGTTGGACCAATAAGTGTAGATAATATAGAACATGCAAAAAAATTGGTAGATTTTTTAAATAAAATTGTTTAAAAATTGACCTTTAAAATAAAAAGAACATATAAAATAAAGGAATAGTTATGATAAAATTATTTAATTCTTTGACTAGAAAAAAAGAAGATTTTGTGCCAAATGGCGAATTTGTTAAAATGTATAGTTGCGGACCTACTGTATATTCTTATCCACACATCGGAAACATGAGAGCATATCTTTTTATGGATAATATAAGAAGGGTATTGAAATACAATGGTTATAAATTAGACGGCGTAATGAATATAACCGATGTTGGACATTTAACAAGCGATGCTGATGAAGGTGAAGATAAAATGCTTGTTGCCAGTAAGAAGGAACAAAAAACTCCTTGGGAAATTGCAAAATACTATACAGAAATATTTTTTAATGAAGCAAAAAAATTAAATATTGATTTGCCAGAGCATATTGTTCCTGCAACTACTGTGATTGATGAAATTATAAAATTTGTTGAGGGGCTCATAGAAAAAGGCTATGCTTATATAACAACAAAGGGAGTTTACTTTGATATACAGAAATTTCCAGGATACGGCAAGCTAGGTAATAGCATTGACAGCAAAATGGCAGGGGCAAGAATTGATGTTGATGATGAAAAACATAATCCTGCTGATTTCGTTTTGTGGGTAAAAGCACCAAAAGAACATATTATGAAATGGGATAGTCCTTGGGGAATTGGTTATCCTGGTTGGCATATAGAATGTTCTGCTATTGGCAATAAATATTTAGGTGAAAAAATAGATATTCATACGGGTGGTGTTGACCACAAAACAATACATCATGAAAATGAAATTGCTCAAAGTGACTGTTTGTGTGGACATAGAGTTGTAAACTTTTGGATGCATGTTGAATTTTTGCAAGTAAATGGTGGAAAAATGGGCAAAAGTTTGAATAACATGTATGTTTTAGATGACTTAAAAGAAAAAGGTTTTAATCCAGAAGATTTTAGATATTTTTATTTTAATGCACATTATTCTAAACAACAAAACTTTACATTTGAAGCATTGCAAGGTGCACAAAATGCATTAAAAGCATTCAAAAACTTGGTTGTTTCTAATAAAAACGGAGAAAATGTTGTAGATGAAACTGTCATTAATAATTATAAAAATGAATTTTTAGAATCAATTAATGATGATTTAAATATGCCAAAAGCACTTGCTGTTTGTCAAAAATTATTAAAAGAGCCAAAAAGCAAACAAGTTTATGATTTAATGATGGATTTCAATAAAATTTTAGGCTTTGATTTTGAATTAACAAAAGAAATTCCAACTCAAATCAAACAACTTGCAGAACAAAGATGGCAAGCAAAGAAAAATAGAGATTTTGCATTGGCTGATAGTTTAAGAAATCAAATTGAAACTGCTGGTTTTGTTATAAAAGACAGCAAAGATGGTTATACAATAGAATAATTTAAAAGGGCATTATTAAAGTATATAGAATAAACTTTAATTTATAGCCCTTTTATTTGCTTTTTACTTGCTTTTGTTTTGGCAATTTATTATAATAAAATAAACTTATTATTGGGGAGATTTATGGATAAGAATTATACACCAGAATTGTTTGAAAATGAAATATATAAAAAATGGTTAGAAAATAATTATTTTACAACAAATCCAGATGGAAGAGAACATTTTAGTATTGTTATGCCACCACCAAATGTTACTGGAAAAGCGCATGTTGGACATGCTCTTGACAATACAATACAAGATGTTTTGGTTAGAACAAAAAGAATGAAGGGCTACAACACTCTTTGGGTTCCTGGAACTGATCATGCAGCTATTGCAACAGAAGAAGTTTTGGCAAGAAAATTGCGCCATGATGGCTTGAAAAAAGAAGATGTAGGTCGTGAAAAATTTTTGGAAATGGGTTGGAATTGGTATAAAGAATATGGCAACATTATTGTAAATCAATTTCAAAAAATTGGAATTTCTTGTGATTGGTCAAGACTTGCTTTTACCATGGATGAAAACTTAAATAAAGCTGTTAAACATGTATTTTGTCAATATTACAATGAAGGTCTTATATACAAAGGGAAAAGGGTTGTTAATTATTGTCCAAGTTGCAAAACTACTATTTCTGACAATGAAAATGTGCATGTAGATCAAAATACATATCTTTGGTATATAAAATATCCATTTGCAGATGGTGATGGTTATGTAACTGTTGCAACTACAAGACCTGAAACTTTGTTTGGTGATACTGCTGTTGCTGTAAATCCAAATGATCCAAAATATAAAGATAAAATTGGCAAAGATTTGATTTTGCCTTTGGTTAACAAAAAAATCAAACTTATAGCAGATGATTATTGTGAAATTGGTTTTGGAACCGGTGCAGTAAAAATTACGCCAGCTCATGACCCAAATGATTATGAGGTCGGATTAAGACATAATTTGGATGTTGTTGTTTGTATAGATGATGACGGACTTTTAAATGAAAATGCTGGACAATTTAAAGGTATAGACAGAATTAAAGCAAGACCATTAATTGAAAAAGCACTTGAAGAATGTGGCTGTTTGGTAAAAAAAGAAAAATATAAAAATCAAGTAGGAACATGCGAAAGATGTCATAGTTTTACAGAACCAAAGATTTCTACTCAATGGTTTGTTAAAATGAAAGATCTCGTAAAACCTGCAATAGATGCTGTTAAAAATGGAGATTTAAAATTCCACCCAAAAAGATATGAAAAAACATATTTAAATTGGCTTGAAAACATACAAGACTGGTGTATATCACGTCAAATATGGCTTGGACATAGAATACCTGTTTTTACTTGTGAAAATGGTCATATTTTTGCAAGCGAAACTGATCCAGTTGAGTGCCCAATTTGCAAAAGTAAACATTTGGAGCAAGAAAAAGATGTGCTTGATACATGGTTCTCTTCTGCATTGTGGCCTTTCTCAACATTAGGCTATCCAAATCAAACAGAAGATTTAAAATATTATTATCCAACTTCTACATTAGTTACAGGATATGATATTATAACTTTCTGGGTTTCAAAAATGGTATTTTCTGGTCTTAAATTTATGGGGCAAGTTCCATTTAAAGATGTTGTAATACATGGTATTGTGCGTGATATAAAAGGTGTAAAAATGTCAAAACATCTTGGAAACGGTGTTGACCCTATTGATTTGATAGAAAAATATGGCGCTGATGCTTTAAGACTTTCTTTAATCAATGGTATGAGTATGGGCACAGACCTTAAATATGGCGAAGAAAAAGCAAAAGAAGCAAAAATATTTATCAACAAACTTTACAATGCTAGCAAATTTGTGCTTGCAAACTTAAACAACTTTAAATATATTGACTTGTCAAAATTAAATTTACAAGAAAAAGACAAGTGGATTTTGCAAGAATTTGATAAGTTAATAAAATCAGTAAACAAAAATATTGATCGTTATGCTCTCGGTGTTTGTGCAAGCAACTTAATGGAATTTACTGTTGCAAAATTCTGTGATTGGTATATTGAACTTGCAAAAATTGATTTGTATGGTGATGATGAAACAAGAAAAACAATTACACAAAATGTTTTGTATTATGTTTTTGATGGACTTTTGAAGTTATTTCATCCTTTTATTCCATTTGTTACAGAATATATTTATCAAGAACTTCCTATTCATGAAGAAAGTATTATGATAAGCAAATTTCCAACAAAGGTTAAAGTTAAAGATTTAACAAACAATTTTGAAACTATAATTAATATAATCAGGGAAATAAGAAATTCAAGAGCAAAATACAATTTGCCTGATAATAAAAAAACATCTTTGATGTTTAAGATAGCAGAAAATGATTTGATTATAAAAGAAAATATAAATCAAATTTGCAAACTTTCTTTTGGAAATGAAAGTGTTATAATTGACAAACTACCAGAAGAAAAATGTATAAAAATTTTGGCAGGAGATAGTCAAATTTTTATACCACTTGGTCAACTTATTGATACTGAAAAAGAGAAAGAAAAAATAAATAAAGAAATTGAAACTTTGAGATTTGAAATTTTTCGTTCTGAGAAAATGTTGTCAAATCAAGGTTTTGTTTCAAAAGCTCCAAAGAATTTGATTGAAAATGAAAAATCAAAACTTGAAAAAAACAAGGAAAAACTTGAAAAGATTTTGAAAGAAAATAATTTGTAAGATAGGTAAAATGAAAAGAAAAAATTGGGTTAAGTTTAAAGATTTGAATAAAAGAGAAAAAATATTTCGTGTGACAAATTTTATTGTCATGTTGCTTTTGTTTGTAGCTTGTGTTGCCATGTCAATTTATTATAAATTTGTTTATGACCCAAATGATAGAATAATCCCAGCTGTTTGTATAGCTATTCTGTCTTTATTGCCTGTTCTTTTTGAATTGATTTTTGGCAGAAGGATAAACAATGTTGTTTTCTTAATTATAGAATTGTATTTGATATTTGCAGGACTTATAGGTAGTGTGCTTAATGTCTACTATGTAGTAAACTGGTATGATATTATTATTCACATATTGATGGGGTATTTTGTAGCAATTTTAGGAATTTTTGTTGCTGGAAAGATTGGCAACTATTCCAAATATAATGTTTTATTTGTTGCTGTATTTTGTTTATGCTTTTCACTTGCCGTCGAAGTTTTATGGGAAATATTTGAGTGGGGTGCTGATAATTTGTTCAACCAAACAATGCAAGGAGAAAAAATAGAAGGCTATGGTCAACCATTGATTTTTGATACTATGTTGGATATGGTTTGCAATACTGTTGGTGCTTTGATTTTCTTTGCTCAATATTTGATTGGAAAATTGTCAAAGTTTAAATTTGGAATAAATTTTATAGAAAACAATTTGATAGCAAAACCAAATGATGTAAATGATAATAAAATTGAAAGTGACTACAAAGTTGAAAATATAGAAAAAAAACGAAGACACAAAAGAAAATAAAAAACATTAGCAATCGCTAATGTTTTTTTTGTTTTATTTTTAAACTACTCATGTCTTAGTGATTCTACTGGATCAAGTTTTGCTGCCTTTGATGCAGGGTATAAACCAGCCAAAACACTTATCAAAATGCTTAATCCTAATGCAATAGCAAAATAATACCAATTAAATGTAAGAGGTGCGAAACCAAGTAAAGCGTTAAATAAAATTGTGAATATTCCACCAATAATTAACGAGAATACAATTCCAACAATTCCACTTAATAATCCTATTAAAAAGCTTTCTGTTGTAAATATTTTTTTAATATCTCTTTTTCTAGCACCAATACTTTTTAAAACACCAATTTCTTTTGTTCTTTCGGAAACACTCATGTACAAAACTACCAAAATCATAATCATTGCCACAAACAATGAAATACCTGCAATTATAGCAAGAGCGATAGAAAATGTTGACATCATTTCTGTAAACATATTTGCCATTTGATTTTCAATAGAGCCAGTGTATTTATCGCTTGTTGTTAGATAAGCGTTTAACAAATCGGTAGTTTCTTGACTATCTGTTGTTATAAATAATGAAGAAGGGGAAATTTCTCCACCTTTTTCTTCTACAAGAGAAGAAAGATAATTGTAATCTATATACATAACAAGCATTTGATCAAATGAATTTACGTTTACAATTCCTGTAATTTTCATTTTTTGGGTAATTTCTATTTTATTATAATTCACACTAACTGTTACGACTTTGCCTATTGCTTCTTCCATATCACTGTAACCCATATCATAAACTATCTTTGATGAAAACATAACTTCGCCAATAGTTTTTCCTGTTTCAGTGTCAGTATAAGTATTATCTGTACTCAAATTTCCAGCAAGTAATTGTTCTTCTCCGTAATATGAAGGTGTTGTATATAAATAGAAAATTCCAGTTTTATCTTTTTCAGTATCGCCGTAAATTACGCTTGCACTTTGAGTGAAACCTGTTAATGCAGAAAATCCGTAATCTACTTCATTTTTATCAACTCTAAATTGATTATCGGTTGTGCCAAGATAGTTGTTTAAATCTAAAATAGCTTGATCTATTTCTTCGTCGGTAAAAGGATTTGGAGTTAAGAAATTCATAAATCCACCAGTCATTGGGTCGTCTGAGTTGCTTTTCTTGCTTACTGTTACAATATAAGGATTTGAATAAGATTCAGCAGTTGAAGATATATAATTAGTAAGGCCAGAACCAAATGCAAGCATTAATATCATAGAAATTAAAGATATTGAAACTCCTAATGCCATTAAAAAGTTTTTAGTTTTGCTTGCCCACATATTATGTAAGGATAATCTCATGGCTGAGAATAGTGAAAGATGTTTTTCTTTTTTAGGTTTTTCTTTTTTATTGTTATTTGTTAATTCTACATGATTTTCTTTATTAATTTCAGTGTTTTGTTCAATAACATCTTTTTCATATTTTTTATTTATTTTATCATTTATAATTCGCCCATCTGACAATTCTACAATTCTTGAAGAAATTTTTGCAACTTTTTCTGAATGAGTAACCATAACAACCAGTTTTCCATCATCAGCAATTTTTTTCATAATGTCAAGAATTTGCAGGGTGGTTGCGCTATCAAGAGCACCTGTTGGCTCATCTGCTAAAATTATATCAGGATTGTTGATTAATGCTCTTGCTATTGCAACTCTTTGTTTTTGTCCGCCTGAAAGTTGAGTTGGCTTTTTCTTTAATTGATTTTCAAGACCAACTTTTTTCAAAATTTCTTTTGCTCTTTCCAATTTCTCACTTTCTTTTACATCTGAAAGTGTTAATGCTATTGTTACATTATCAAGTATTGACAGGTGAGGAATAAGATTGAAAGACTGAAAAACAAAACCTATTTTTTTCTTTCTGTAATCGTCAAGTTCTTTTTCTTTAAAAGATTTTAAATCAATACCTCCTATCTTTATCTCGCCTGTATAATCAGAATCTAATCCTCCTATTAAATTCATAAGAGTACTTTTGCCACATCCACTTTCTCCAATAATTGAAACTAATTCTCCCTTATCAAAAGAAACGCTTATATCGTTTAATGCTCTAAATTTTGTTTTGTTTTCAAGTTTATAATCCTTGTAAACATTTTTTAGTTCTAGTTCTTTCATTCTTTCTCCTCTTTAAAAATTTTCTTTAAAAATTTTCACCTGTTTCAAATTGACTTGTATACAAATTTTTGTAAACTCCGCCTTGATTTAACAATTCATCATGTTTTCCAATTTCTACAATATTGCCGTCTTTCATTACTATAATTTGGTCAGCGTTTTTTATTGTTGAAAGTCTGTGTGCTATAACAAAACTTGTTCTTCCTTGTGTTAATCTGTCCATTGCTGTTTGAATTAAGATTTCTGTTCTAGTGTCAACTGAACTAGTTGCTTCATCTAAAATTAGCATTGGTGCATTTTGAACCATCGCTCTTGCAATAGTTAAGAGTTGCTTTTGTCCAGCGCTTATGTTGCTTTCTTCATCAAGGACCATATCATAGCCTTTTGGTTCGGTTCTTATAAAATGGTCTACATTTGCCATTTTGCAAGCATTTACAATTTCTTCGTCGGTTGCTGTTGGATTTCCAAAAGCAATATTTTCTTTTATGGTTCCTTCAAAAAGCCAAGTATCTTGTAATACCATACCAAATAAAGAACGAACATAAGTTCTATTCATTTTTTTTGTGGAAATTCCATCAATCAAAATTTCGCCACTGTTAATTTCATAAAAACGCATTAAGAGATTGACAATTGTTGTCTTTCCTGCCCCAGTTTGACCAACAATGGCAATTTTTTGCCCCGGCAGGGCAGTAAAGTTAAAGTTGTGTATTATTTCTTTGTTTTTACTGTAACCGAAACTAACATTTTTAAATTCAACTTTTCCATAAACTTTTGGTATAGTTACTTTTTTATTGCTTTCATCAGGTTCATCTTTTTCATTTAAAAATTCAAACACTCTTTCTGCGGCAGCAATAGTTGATTGTAGGGTAGCCGAAACAGAAGCGATTTGTGATATAGGTTGATTAAACAATTTTGTATATGTCATAAATGTTATGATTGTAGCAAGGAAAGTCATATCGTTGTTTTTTATTGCGATATAGCCACCTAAAAGACAAATTAATACATAAACAATATTGCTTGAAAATACAACCATTGGGTGCATTATTCCAGAATAAAACTGAGCTTTCATAGAAGATTTTTTTAATTTTTTGTTTATATGGTCAAATTCTTTTTGAGACTTTGCTTCATTATTAAAAGCTTTTACGACATTATGTGCTGAAAAGTTTTCCTCAATATAACCATTTACATCTCCTAAATATTTTTGTTGGTATACAAAATGTTTTTGATTGTTTTTTACAACTATAAAAATAGTTAATATTGCCAATGGAATTTGAAGAAGAGCAACCAAAGTTAATTGCCAGCTTAATGTAAACATGATAACGGGTATTCCAATTATAGTTACGCTTGAAGTTATAAGTGTTGATAAAGTTCGTTGAAGAGTTCCGCCAACCATATCCACATCATTTGTAACTCTTGAAAGAATATCTCCGTAGCTATGTTTATCAAAATAATTTAATGGTAAAGTATTAATTTTTTTAGATATATCACTTCTTAATTTTTTTGAAAGTTGGACTGATACTTTTGCCATGCAATAACCTTGAAAATAATTTAATATACTTGCAAGTAAATACATTGACATAATGATAATACTATATTTTGTAATTTCAGATATTTGATAATTTTGTCCAAATACAATAACCATAAGATTATTTAAAATTCTTGGACCTAATATGTTTAGAACGGTGGCAGTTAATGCAAAAAATACAGCAACTATTAACAAAGATTTATATTTTCCTAAATTTTTAAAAAGCATTTTTACAGTGCCTTTAAAATCTTTTGCCCTATGTTTTGAAGGGGTTTTAATATTTTTTGTTTTTGCTTCTTTTTTTGTTTTTTCTAGTTTTTGCGTTTTCATTTTGAAAGTTCCTCCTCAGAAAATTGAGATAGGGCAATCTCTTTATAAATTTGGCAAGTTTTTAACAACTGTTTATGTTTTCCAATACCAACCATCTTGCCTTGGTCTAAAACTATAATTTGGTCGGCATTCATAATGGTTCCTATTCTTTGAGCCACAATAACTTTTGTTGTGTTTTTGTATGCTTTACTCAAATTTTTTCTTACAGTTTTATCTGTTTGATAATCAAGGGCAGAAAAACTGTCGTCAAAAATCAAAATTTCTGGTTCTTTGATAATAGCTCTTGCTATTGAAAGTCGTTGTTTTTGACCACCAGAAACATTTTTTCCACCTTGTGCTATTTTATAATTAAGTCCGTCAGGAAGGTCGTAAACAAAATTAGATTGAGATATTTCAATTACTTTTGAGATTTCACTTTCTTCTGCATTTTCTTTTCCATATTTTAAATTAGATTCAACAGTCCCACTAAAAAGAACACCTTTTTGTGGCACATATCCTATAAGGTCGTGTAAATCATGCTGTGTGTAATCTTTAACATTTACACCATCAATTAAAATCTTTCCATCAGTGCAATCGTAAAATCTTGGTATTAAATTTATTAAAGTGCTTTTTCCACTTCCAGTAGAGCCAATAAAAGCGATTGTTTGACCTTGCTTAACTGAAAAAGATATATTTTCAAGAATATTTTCGTCAGCATCAGGATATTTAAAACTTACATTTTTAAACTCAATAGTTCCGACTTCTTTTTTCTCAAAAGTATTTGAACCATCTTTTAAAACTATTTGAATATTTAATACTTCGTTGATTCTTTTTGCAGATACAATACCTCTTGGTATAAACATAAATAGCATTGACAAGAAAGTAAAACTCATGATTATGAATACTGAATACTGAGTAAAAGCGCTCAAAACTAAAAGAAGTTGTGGATTTTCACCAGCAAGCAAGCCTACTACCCAAACGATTACAAGAGAAGTTCCTTGCATGATTAATGATAAGCTTGGTTCAATTAAGGTTAAAATTTTGTCAACAAAAAGTTCAAGTTTAGCAAATTTTGAATTTACTTTTTCAAATTTTTCTTCTTGCTCTTTTTCTGCTCCAACAGCTCTTACTACTTTTAAGCCCGTAAGATTTTCTCTTGTTACCATATTTAATTTATCAGTACCTGTTTGTATCTTTTTAAATTTTGGTAAAGCCATAACGATAACAAAGAACACAACTAAAATTATAGCAACAACTGATACTACATTTATTAATGATAATTTGCCAGCTCCATAATCTCGTGATAATCCAACAATTTTAATTATTGCAAATATTGCAGTAAGGGGAGCTGTCAATCCAAGAGTTATGGTTGTAGTATAAACTTGTTGAAGCTGTGTTATATCATTTGTTGACCTAGTAATTAATGAAGGTATTGAAAACTTGTTTATTTCAGTTGCAGAAAAGCTGTTTACTTTTTCAAAAATCTTGCTTCTTATTCTTGCAAGCAATGAACTTACTACTATTGCTGCAAGAAGTTGAGCTATAAATGAACTGATCAACACACCAGCAACAAAAAATAACATTTGCACACATACCCATACAATATCTTGCCAATAAGGAGATATATCAGGTTTTGACAAAAATTCGCTTAATTTTAAAGTGTAGTCAGGAATTGTTATGTTGCACCATACTTGAACAACCAAAAATGCAAGTGTTAAAAATAAGAAAAACCATTCTTTTGCTTTTAAATATTTTAATAATTTAATCATTTCTTTTTCTCCATATTATTTATGAGTTTTATTGATTTTTGTGATAGTTTCGCTAAAACTTCTTTTACGATTTTTATTTGCTGATTTGTTATTTCTTCTAACAACAATTTTTGCCATTTTGTAGCATATTTTTCAAAATTATTCGCATATATTTTTCCTTTTTCAGTCAAAGACAATTTGTTGCTTCCATTTTCAATAGATGAGTAAAACACAAGACCCTTTTGCAACAGTTGGCTAATTACGCGATGCGTATAACTTTTGTCACAATCAGCAAGTTTACTAAGTGATGCTTGACATAAATTGTTTTCTTTGCTTAAAATGTGCAAAAATTGTGCTTGACCAGCAGTTATATCATAATTTGAAAAATTTTCATTCATATAACTTTCAAAAGCTTTCTTTATATTAAATATTGATTTTTTTAAAACTGAAAAATCTTTTTCCATAAAATCACCATTGCTATATGATTATATTTTTTTAAAGTTGACAAGTCAACCAAATTAATAATTTTGTTTAATTTTTTAAAAAAACATTTGCATACTTTGTTTAACTATGTTATATTATTAAAGAAAAAGAGTCTGTTGTGGAGGTGTTTATGTCTTGGCTATGTCATAAAGAAAAAGTAGTTGACCCTATCATTCATGAAGAAGAATCAAACTTTTCATTATCAAGTGGTGTTCATATTTTGAATAAATGTCAAAATGTTTCTTTAACTGGAAATGCTATTGTGCTTGAAAGTTTTGATTGTTCTTTTAATGAAATAAGTGGCAAAGCAAAAGTTCAAATGGTTGAAAATGGACAAATTACACTTTTAACGGGAAAAGCTAAAATAGGTCTTTTTAAAAGTGGAAAAATAACAAAAGTAGAGGGTAAAAGTTCTATAACAACTATAAATACATGTGTTATAGATTATGTAAAAGGTAAAGCTTCTATTGGAACTATGAATGGTGGTTTTATAAGATTTGTTGATGACAAGGCAGAACTTGCAACAATGACACAAGGCGAAGTTATGTTTGTAAGAAATAAAGCAAGAGTAGTTTCTATGATTGCTGGTAAAATCACAGGCATTTTGGATAATGCAAAACTTGTTAGTATGTTGAGTGGAGATGTTACTTATCTCTTAAATGAAGCTAAAATTGGCACTATAAACGATGGTAATATCCAATTGATTGCTGACAATACAGAAATTTCTACTTTTAATAAAGGCAAAATTGCTGAAATGATTGGAAAAAGTATAATCTCTGCAAGTTTGGATGGCGAAATTGGTTTTCAAGACAAACAGACTATAATACTTTATTCGCCACAAGAAAGTTCAAGAAGAATGGCTGAATACAGACAAGAAAAAGAAGAACTAAAAGAAAAAATTGTTGGTAATAAAGAGGAAACAGATAAAATAGAAGAAAACAGTGCAGAAGAAGTTTCTTCAAATTCACAAGAAGAAAATATTGAAAAACCTAAGAGAAAAACCAAAACAAAACAACTTAAAATAGATGACATAACAGACAAATAATAGAAGGCTTATATGGAAATTTTTTTACATTCTTTGTTGCATGCTTTGGAAGAAACAGCTTTTACAATTCCAGTTTTGTATTTAGCTTATCTTCTTGTAAGTTACTTTTCACACAATGATAATCAAAGATATTCAAAAATTTTGCACCATACAAACAAGGCGGGACCTGTTGTTGGTGCTTTTTTGGGTTGTATTCCTCAATGTGGATTTTCTTCTATTATGAGTGATTTGTATTCAAAAAAAGTTGTTTCTATTGGCACTTTGTTTGCTGTTTTTGTTGCTACAAGTGATGAAGCTATTCCGCTCATGATATCAAATCCTAGATATATCAAAGATTTAATCTTTTTGATATTAATAAAATTCGTATATGCTGTCATTGTTGGATATGTTATAGATGGTCTCGTTCGTTTATTCTCAAGAAAAAAAATAAAGTTAAAAGAATATCACGACAAATTTGATGATGTTGAAAAAGAAGAACATATTTCCTTGACAGAAAATTCTCTGTTGCCAAATGATGTTGAAGTGGAAACTCATTGTGATTGTCAAGATTGTGGGTGTGGAAATGAAGGACAATCTCACAATCATCATGAACATAATCATGAACATGAGCATAAGCACGAACATAATCACACTCATTGTTGCGCTACAAACATATTTTTAGATGCATTAAAACATACTGCAATTATTGTTGCATATGTTTTTGTCGCAACCTTGATTATCAATTTAATAGAAGGGTATAGTGGAGGACTTGAACCATTAAAAACTTTGTTTACAAGCAATGCTTATTTGCAAATTTTGATAGCATGCTTGATTGGTTTAATACCAAATTGTGCTGCATCAGTATTCTTAGTTGAATTATATATGGGGGGAGTATTACTATTTCCTGCGCTGGTTGCAGGGCTTTGTGCAGGTGCAGGTGTTGGACTTGTAATATTGTATACAAGAAATTATAAAAAAGTTTGGGAAAATATTGCAATAACATTTTCTCTTTACGGTATTGCAGTAATTGGTGGAATAATAATTAATTTAATAATGATGTTGTTCTAAAAATGATATATTTTAGCGAAAATTGTCAATTTTTTACAAAAGAACTTGACTTATTTACAAAAATAATTTATCATGATTGTTGTAAAAGGAGCCAAAATGTTTTCTGGATTGCTTGATAAAAGTAAAAAAATTGAAATTGAAGTTAAAAGACTTGGAATTTTTGAACTTCGCGGACTTGCTCGTGAGGTTGGTATTTCTTCGCCTACAACAAAAAAACGTGAAGAACTTATACAACTTATTATAGAAAGATTGAATAAAGGTCAAATAGAAGATATTGTTTGTAGCAAAAAAGGAAGACCTTATAAGAAACTTGCAGTTGTAGACAATTTATTGACTAGTATGACAGGTCAAGAGTTTAACAATAACTTCAACCCTCAAAACAAATTATTTTCTTATGAAGATGTTTTGGCTTTTGCACAAGTTATGCCGATTATTGGTAATGTTGAAACAGAAATAGATAAATTTTACGGCATAATAAGAAAATCTATGACAAATGATATGTTTATGTTATATGATTTTGTAACAAATCAAGCAGTATTTTTACCATCTGAGCTTAGATTCACAAACAATCTAAAAAATGGTGATATCGTTTCTGTCAAAGCAAAAAAAATAAATAGCAATCAATTTTTTGCAACTGAAATCTTAACTATCAATAATTTAGATGCTGAAAAATATGTTTTGAAAAATTATTGTAAAGGGGAACAAATTATATCAAACGAAGTTTTGAAATTTGCTGACAAAAACATATTTGTAGGAAGAAGAAATTTGATTGAATTAAAAGATAATTTTTATGAAAACAACAATTTTGATAAACTCTATGAAGATGCTATAAAAAAAGGATATAAGGTTGTTTGTTTGTCTTTAAATTCTTCAATAGAAGACCAAATAAAAATGCAATCTATGAAGAGTGCTGTTATTTTAAGCACTGTATTCAATGATAGTTGTGAAAAATCTTTAAATAAAGCAGTAGATTGCGTAAGTTTATGTGAAAACTTGGTTGAAAATGGAGAAAAAGTTTTATTAATTATTCCAGATATTTTAAATATAATTAGAGCTATTGATTGTTGCTTTATGGAAGAGAAAAAGATGTATGACCACTCTATGCAAGGCATAGTTGTTGCACAAAAAATTTTATCTTTGGGTTGTGCTTATTCAAATAATTGCGATATAACTTTGCTTGTAGGTTATGATCAATACGATAAAAATGATTTGTTTTTAAACAATCAACTTTTTAAAATTTGCAAAATTATTTAAAACAAGTTTTTTAACTTGTTTTTTTTATTTCAAATTATTGACAAAATTTTTTATAAATCATAATATATAAATATGTTTGGGTTTACAGAACACTCTTTTTTATTTTTTGGTTTGGAAATTACTTATTATGGCTTTATTATTGCTATTGGTATGGCAGTAGGTGTTTTTGTTGCTTGTAAAAATGCAAAATTAAGAGGTCTTACTGTTGATGACCTTATTTTGGCAGCATGTTATGTTTTACCTTTGGCTATAATAGGAGCAAGGATTTATTATGTAATTTTTAGTGAACAAACTTATACTTTTGCTGAGGTATTTAGAATTTGGGACGGCGGCATGGCTATATATGGTGGAGTAATAGGTGGCGCTATTGGAGTTATGCTTTTTTGTCTTATTCATAAAAAGAATTTTTTAGATGTAGCAGATATTGCTGCGCCAAGTTTAATATTAGGGCAAGCGATAGGAAGAATTGGTTGCTATTTTGCTGGTTGTTGCTATGGAATTGAAGTCACACAAGAAAGTTTAATGTGGTTTCCTTTGTCAACACAAATAAACGGAGTTTGGCATTTATCTACATTTTTTTATGAAAGCCTATGGAACATTATGATTTTTATTTTGCTTTTAATTTTACTTAGAAAAAACAAAATGCGTTATAGGGGGTCAATTGTTGCATTATATTTGATAGGTTATGGAACTGGTAGAGCTTGGATTGAAGCGTTAAGGGGAGATAGTTTATACTTAGGGTCAATAAAAGTCTCTCAACTTTTGAGTATTATTTTAGTTATTTCTGGAATAGCAGTAATATTAGTTAATTACATTTTAGTTAAAAAAGGAAAGTGTAAAGATATAGCTCAACTTCAACCATTATGGCAAGAAAATATAAAATTGTATGAAATAAAAATAAAAGAAGAAAAAGAAAAAAGATTAAAGAAAAAAAATAGAAATATATCAGACGAAAAAAATATTAACAATGAAGAAAAAGAAGATAATAATCAAAAAGAAGAAAATAAAAATAAATAACAAGTTTTTAAACTTGTTTTTTTATTTATAAAAGTTGCATGATTGGCAACAATAAAATAATGCAGGGAAGAATTTTTGGAGTTAAAAAATCTATTATATTAAAATTTTCAGTTGCTGTGTCAACAATACTTTTTTGTTTTTCAACAATATATTTTATGTTTTTTTCAAATTATAAAGATTTGTGGTTTTATTCTTTTTGCATTGAAGCTGGATTTTGTATTTTTTTGAAAGGATTTTTGTTAAAAATTGATAGTTTAAATTTTTTTGGGATGTTTTTGATTGCTCTTGGTGGCTTTTATATTTATAATCTATTTTTTAGTATTGAAGAATTTTATGTTTGTTTTGTATTTTTGGCTTTGGCTCTTTCATCAGCAGTAAACTTTTGTGTTTTTAAAAGCAAATTGCATATTAAGTCTTTTGTTTTTTTCTTGATTATAAGTTATTTGATATTTTTCTTACAAATAAATGTTATTCCTTTATTGTTTTTTGTTGCAATTTTATTGTTTAGTGTGGTAATATTTATCTTAAGCACAGCTATTTAGTTTTTATGGAGGAAAATAATGTTTTCATCAGAGATAAATGGTTACAATAAAAATGAAGTTGATAAATATATAGCAAAATTGAAGTCAGAATATGAAGCTTCAATTATGGAAGAAAAATTAAAGGTTATTGAGTCCGAAAGAAAACTGTTAGATTGCAAAAAATATGTTTCAGAAATTGAGAAAAAACAAAAAAATATAATAAGTGTTCTTGAAACATATAAAAAATTTCAAGATGAAGGAAACAAAAATCTTGAAATTTTGAGAGGAGAGCAATTTAATCTTGTTTATCAACATATTTTAACATTTTTTGATGAATTGAAAAATAAGTACCCTGGAATTGAACACAACAACTCTTATAAAGAACTGCTTGAAGATATTTCAAAGATTTTAAGACAAAACAAAGAGAATAAAGAACAAATTGTAAAAAATACTGTGTCGGAAAATGACAGTATGAGAATATTGTTAAGTAAGATGCAGCAATACAAAAAAGATAGAGAACCTGAAACAAATATAAAAGAAGTTTATATTGAAAGAGCTGGCAAAAATATGATTAAACCTGTCACTGATATGGAGTTAGGTGAAGGGGAAAAATATGACAACTTGGTTGACAAATTTTTAAGTACAAAACCAGAAGAAAATGAAAGGACTATGAAGATACAATCTTCTGGATTTGATTTGAAAGAGGCTATAAGTCCAACAATGAGTTTATCAGAAATTATGAAAGCTTTTGATTTTTATAATGGTGAAGGCGAGGAATAAAAAAACAGCAATAGCATTTGCTGTTTTTGTTTAAAATCTTAAAACTCCACCAGAAACTGTAATAACTTCTCCTGTTATAAAAGAAGATTGATCTGTTCCTAAAAAATAAATTGTTTGAGCAATATCTTCGCCGGTTCCAATTCTTGCAAGAGGTGTCGCATCAATTGCATGTTGACGTTCTTTTTGTGTGAAATGCGCAGTCATTTTTGTGTCTATATAACCAGGTGCTACTGCGTTTGCTCTTATATTGTAAGGTGCTCCTTCAACGGCGACAGCTTTTGTTAATCCAATAATACCTGCTTTTGTTGCGGTATAAACGGCTTCACAAGGTCCACCATTAACACCAAAAATTGATGATGTATTTACTATATTTCCATGCTTTTGTTTTAAAAATCTTTTAAATGCTTCTTGATTGCAAATTATAGTTCCTCTTAAATTTGTTTGCAAAATATCATCTATTTTTTCTATTGGTACATCAATCAATAATGATTCTTTATCTGCTTTTCCAGCATTACAAACGACACAGTCTACATATTGAAAGCGAGAAAAAACCTTATTGAAAGTGTCTATTATTTCATCTTCATTTTTTAAATCCATTTTGTAAGCAACAAATTCAACTCCCAATTCTTCACATTTCTTTTGTAAATCAACAACATCTCCTGTTAGATATGTTGTTGCAATATTGTAACCATTTTCAGCAAATTTTAATGCAGTTGCTTTGCCAATTCCACCAGAGCCACCAGTAATAAAGGCTGTTTTTCTTAACATTTTTGTTCTCCTTTTGTATTAAAAACCTTTTTAACGAAAATAGTATAGCATAAAACATAATTTATTCAAAGTTATTAAAAAAATATCTTAAATGTTTTGTTGTTTTTTAAGTGTATGATATAATTTAATAGTTGAGGATATTATGAATAAAAACAAAAGAAATATTATTATAGATATTGATTGTGGAAACACATTTGAAGATGATTTTGCGTTATGTTATGCTCTTGCAGAACCTACATTTGAAATTAAGGCTATAACATTGTCGCCATATAAAAGTAAAAATATTAACATAAGAGATGCACAAATAGAAAATGCATTGGAAGTGCATAGATTATTTCGTTATGTAGGATTAAAAAATTATCAACTATGTTATGAAGGAAGTCAAGGCTTTTGTGATAATTTGTATTTTGATAAAACACCAGCGGTAGAAAAGATAATAGAATTATCAAAAAAACAAGAAATTACTATTGCTTGTTTTGGCGCATTGACAAATGTCGCAATTGCAATAAATTCAAATCCTCAAATAGCCAAAAATATTAATGTTGTTTGGATAGGTCTTAGACATTTTTTTCACCAAGAATTTAATGATTTAAATTATAGTTTAGACAAAAAAGCTTTTGAAATAGTAGCTAAAAGTGGGGCTAATATAACAATTATTCCAAGTTATATTGGAAAATTGTTTTCAGTTTCTTTTGATAAAATGCACGAGGATATATGTATAAACAAACTAGGAAATTATTTATATCAAAGACTTGAAATGGAAGCTTATCGCAAAACAGATTTTTGTAAATTGTATAGTTTAAATGTAATAGGCTATTTGGTAAATCAAGAAAATTATTATGTTAAATCTTTGCCGGTAAATAGTTTATTAAAAGATTTTCCAAAAACAAGTATTAATAAACTTGTAAACTATGTATATGACTTAAAGTCAACCGAATCAATTTGGAAAGATTTTGTAAAGAAACTTGAAAAACTTTCCAACAATTTTATGCCTACAAATTACTTTTTTATTTCTGATACACATTTTAATGATCCAAGAAAATATAAAATAAAACAATTTGGCTATACTTCAAGGGAAGAAATGCTTGAAGAAATGATTAAAAATTGGAATAGTGTGGTTTCAAAAAAAGATATAGTATATCATTTAGGTGATTTTGGTGATTATAACATTATAAAAAGATTAAACGGAAAAATTTATTTAATTTGCGGAAATCATGAAATATTGAAAAAAGGTCAGAGTTTTGAAGATTTTAGAAAAAAACTTAAAGATTTGGGGTTTGCAGATGTTTATCAAGAAGGCTTGATTTTAGATAAAAAAGTTTTTGGACAAGAAATTTATATGAATCATTATCCTTCAAAAACAAAAGAAGGCATGGTTAATTTCTTTGGGCATGTGCATACTTTAAAGCCATTGAAAAGAATGGGTATAAATGTTGCTGCAAATTATCACAAAAATACGCCAATTAGCAAAAAAGATATGAAATTTTTTATAAAATTTGTGTCTGATAATACTTACAGTAAAGAAGATTTTTCTGAATAATAAACAAAATTTGGCTTTTGTGAATAAATTTATTATTATAGATATTAAAAAAGTTTGTGATTTTATTTAATATTTAATGTATAACTTAAAAAAAATAGTTATAATCAAAAAAAATAAAAAGATTTTTTAAAAAAAATATCAAAAATTCTTGACATTATTTTATATTTATATTAAAATAAACTCGCAAACTGCTTAACGGGGTGTAGCGCAGTTGGTAGCGCGCGTGGTTTGGGACCATGAGGTCGGGAGTTCGAGCCTCTCCACCCCGACCAAGTCGTAGCAAATTTTGCTGACTGTGGGCCTTTAGCTCAGTTGGTTAGAGCAACCGGCTCATAACCGGTTTGTCCGGGGTTCGAGTCCCTGAAGGCCCACCAATCAAATTTTGTTATTGACTTTAAGTTTGTTGCCACTTTTGTGGCTCGGTAGTTCAGTTGGTTAGAACGCCAGCCTGTCACGCTGGAGGTCGTGGGTTCGAGCCCCATTCGAGTCGCCAAATCCTTATTTTAGGATTTAAGTTCGCCCTGATAGCTCAGTCGGCAGAGCAAAGGACTGAAAATCCTTGTGTCGGTGGTTCGATTCCACCTTAGGGCACCAAGATAAAGTAAGGAAGCAAATAGATATTTCTTCCTTACAAAATCTTAAATTTTTAAAACTTGAAAACAATATGCTGGTGTGGCTCAATGGTAGAGCAGCTGACTTGTAATCAGCAGGTTGAAGGTTCGATTCCTTTCACCAGCTCCAAAAAAGCACCGTAAAGGTGCTTAAATTTTATGGGTAGGTTGCAGAGCGGCCAAATGCAACGGACTGTAAATCCGTCGACTTCGTCTTCGATGGTTCGAATCCATCCCTGCCCACCAGTAAAAAAAGTTAAAGTCCTATTAATTTTTAATAATAGGTCTTTTTTAATTCACAAATTTTTGTTTTTTGTTTAAATTTATAAATAAATTTACAAATAAATAATTTTATATCAAATTTGTTTGTTGCATTATTTATATAAATGTAAAATCCAAGTAAAATAAGAGCAATTTAAAAATAATACAAAACCAGATAATATTTAAGAACAAAGAAGATACTAATTTGTAATTAGTATCTTCTTTTAGGATGTTTTAAAAACCTATAATCAATTATCTTGTAAATTCCGAAAATAAATAAAAATATGAAAATTATCGAAAAGTCGATTTTAAACATTTCTGGTATTTTTTCTATGCACATAAAAACAAGAAACGCAACAATAAGCATCATCCAATAAACCAATAAAAAATCAAAAGCGCTTTTTAATCTTGAAATTGAATTGTTTTCATTATTGTCAGTTTCGTTTGTCTTTTTACATAATTTTAAACATATATTTGCACCCGTTAATTCGGCAAATATCAAAACAAAAGGATGCAAAATTTTCAAAATCTGCCACATATTTTCCTTACTAAAAAACTTTAGATTATCGTAAATTTCTAATTTTATTTGAGAATCTGCAAAGTTTACAAACTTCAAAAATTCTAACAAACATAATAAAATTAAAAACACACTTAAAAATCTTAATAGATATATTTTTTTGCTATTGCACATTTTATTTCTCCTTATCCATATTCTATTACATCATGAAAAAATATGCAAGTATATTTCCGTAATTTTATTTACTTATTTTTATAAAATAATGGCGGAAACGAGAAAAGAGGGATGTGAACAAAGCCGTTGCTATGCGTTTTTGTGAATTTTTATTATTAAAAATTATTTTGCAATATAGACTAGAACAAAATAGCGGGCTTTCTCATAGCAGACTTGGTTTCTTTATGAAAGAGAAAAAGAAAACTGTAACGCTTTTAACTGTTATGCTCCCAGCCCAAAGTTTTAACATTACACTTATAGGATTTTCAGACAGCCTGTTCTTTTATATGATTAAATTAGAAATAGATTAAATACAATCACACGTTTCGGGGGTATATTTCTTTCTGTTTTACAAGCGTTTTTTTGTATATTTTATAAATTATAAGCAAAAAAAGTTTAGGCTTTTTCGTGAAAAGTATGTAATTTTGTGGTTTTATGTCTTTTCAAAAAAAACTTTAATTCTATTGAAAATTGGTATTTTTGAGTAGTCGGTATATATTCATAATTATATGTGTTAAAAATTTATTTAATAGATTTTATAAAGCGACATAAAAAGTCTATGTTAAGACTGTAAATCCGTCGACTTCGTCTTCGATGGTTCGAATCCATCCCTGCCCACCAATGTTTAAATCGCTATAAGTCTTTATTATAAAGACTTGTAGCGATTTTTTTGTTGACAAAGTATTTTTGGACAAAAAACTGAAAATAGTTAAATTTGTATGCCAAAAAATCAAAAAAACTGTGTCAGAAACTGTCTCAAAAGCCGTGTCAATTTAGGTTGTATAAATTGTTTAATTTTGGCTTAAATAGTTTTATGGTGATAAAGTTTGTAAATGTTTTCGTTTTTTAAAGATTTTCTATTTTTTTGTATTTTCTTTTAAATTATTGCAATAATTTACCAGCGAGGTGTTATGGAAATTTTAAAAGGAAAAACTTATTTTGATAAAAGCAAACTTGGAAAACAATATCCATTGATAGAATTATATTTGGAGGAGAAGATACAAAATATAAAGGTGTGATTGACGAAAAACAAGTAAACGAAAAATATCAAATATTGTTAAACAATTTGAAAAACTTGTTTCCTGCATTTAAAGAGCAAATTAATATTGAATATGCTTTTTGTGGTTTGTTTGCTTCTACAAACAACAATATGGGAATTATTTTAAAGACCAATAAAGATAATGTTTTTATTTTTTCTAGTTGTGGAGCTAATGGTATAATAAATGCTTTTTTTGGAGTTGAACTTCTTTTAGATTTGTTTGACAATAAGGAAAATTGGTTGGAAAAAATTTTTTCAATAGAAAGAAAAATATTTTAAAAACAATGATTTAGAAAAGGTTGTGTCCTTTTCTTTTTTTTATGTTATTTTTCGCCTAAAAGATATATTTTTCTTAATTTCTATTATGTTATGCTTGATATATCAAAAGGAGCAAATATGACAATAAAAAGCAAGGTTTACAATAACACACTTTATGTTTTATTGTGTGGAGAATTGGACGAACATTCTGCCATGCACACGAGAATTACATTGGACAATGTTTTTTCTGGTGATGATTTTAATCAAATAATCATTGATTTATCTGAACTTGAATTTATGGATAGTACGGGTATTGGAGTTTTGATAGGGCGATATAAAAAAATGAAAGATAGGCATATTCCAATTTATATTTGCAATCCTTCAAAGCATGCTGAAAAAATTTTTAAAATGACTGGTTTGTATGAAATTATGCCAAAAATTGTTTAAGGGGAGAGGTTATGAATATTCAAAATAATTTTATGGAAGTAACATTTAAAGCTTTATCAATTAATGAGAGCTTTGCAAGGATTTGTGTTTCTGGATTTTGTATACAATTAAATCCAACAGTTGACAAAATAAACGATATAAAAACAGCAGTTTCAGAAGCAGTAACAAATTGTGTTGTTCATGCTTATCCAAAACACAATGGAATGGTTGTTTTAAGATGCGAGATAGAAGGAGATTGTGTAAAAATAAAAATCTCTGACAAGGGTGTTGGAATAAAAGATATAAACAGAGCCAGAGAACCTTTCTTTACTACAAAGCCAGATGATGAAAGAAGCGGTATGGGATTTTCAGTTATGGAAAGCTTTATGGATAAAGTGGAAGTTGAAAAAAATGATGATAAAGGTATAACTGTTACAATGTATAAAAAGTTGAATAATTGTAAAGTGCAGGTGGGCAATGCTTGATAACCTTCAAATTTTGTCTTTGGTGGAACAAGCTAAAAAAGGCGACCAGAAAGCAAAAGAAGTGTTATTAAAAGAAAATTCTCCTCTTATAAAAAGTTTAATAAAAAGATTTAAAGATAAGGGGATTGAATATCAAGATTTATATCAAATTGGCTGTATGGGCTTTTTAAAGGCATTGAATAATTTTAATATTGATTACAATGTAAAATTTTCAACTTATGTTGTTCCGATGGTTATAGGGGAAATAAAAAGATTTATGCGTGACGATGGAGCTATAAAAGTTTCCAGAGTTTTAAAAACTTTAAATCTTCAAATAAACAAATATATAGAAAAGTATTTTGCTCAGTTTCAAAAGAATCCTACAATAGAAGAAATTGCAAAACATTTTAATGTTGAAGAACAGGAAATTATTTTGGCTATGGATTCTGCTAGGATGCCTGTTTCTTTATACTCACCATTGGATGATGGCGATGAATCTTTGCTGGTTATGGATAGAATTGAAGGTGAAGAAGGGAGTTTTATACTAGATAATTTGGCTTTAAAAGAACTATTATCAAAGTTGGATAAAAGAGAGCAAAAAATAATACTATTAAGATTTTATTATGATAAAACGCAAGGAGAAATTGCAAACCAATTAAAAATTTCACAAGTTCAAGTTTCAAGATTGGAAAATAAAATTTTAGAGAATCTTAGAAAAAAACTTATATGATGTGTCTAGTATTTATGCATAACTACTATATATTGAAAAAAAGAAAAGTTTTCACTTTTCTTTTTTTACATCACTTTTGAGCCTTTGTTTTTATCTTCGCAATATCTAGGCGTAGTAAATTTTTTGGTTATTAATTTAGGTTCAACTTTTTCAGAATTTAATTTTGCACTATTTGCAGACATTGTATTTGTATTATTTGTATCATTTAAAGTATTCGTTGTGTTTTGAGTGTTATTTAAAGAGCTATTGTCAGTCTTTAAATTCTCTGTTTTTGTTTTTTTTCTTAAATTTTTTAAAATTGAATTTCTATTGATTTCAATATTATTGTTTTGAGTTTTATCTGTGACAATATTCGTTAAACTATCTTCATTTGCTGTTTGGTTGTCTATATTGTTGTCAATATTATTGTTTGTTTGAAGAATTTGATTATTTTGATAATTGTAGCCAGTTGTATTTCTACGATTATTTATATTTCTATAAGTGTCAATATTTCTTCTAAAAGGACCATATGTGTCAGTATTTCTATTTGGATTGAATGTTTGGTTATTTCCATAATTGTTATAATTGTAATATCCATTATTATATGCTCTGTTATAGTTGTTTGAATTGTAATAATAAGGATTATTGTTTTCTTGGTAATTGTTATAAGTGTTATTATTTGCAACATTATTATTGTAGTTATAACCATTATTGTATGTTTTATATGTGTCTATGTTTGGAGCAAATTTTCTTCTAGTGTTTGTGCTGTTATTGTTGCTGTTATTATTCGTATAATCGTTTTGATAATTGTTTGTTTGAGAAATATTTTGATTGTCTGTTTGATTTGTATTGTTTAAAGTATTGTTTTGACTGCTGTACAAATCTGTTAAATTATTATTTTGTTGATTGCATATGTTACAAGATTTATAAATATTTTCTACTTCTTCTAAACTTGTTAAAAGATTTTCAAGATAGGCCTCTCTTTCTTTCAAATTACTGTTTAATTCAACATAAAGCGAATTTAATTCTTCGTAGTTTGTATTAGAAATATTATTTTTATTTTTTATTTTATTTATACTGTTGTTTAAATCGTTTCGGCTGTTGCTTAAACAATTTAGATATTTACTTATATTCTTTGATAAATTGTTTATAGCACTTGCTTTGTCATTTCCGAGTTTTAAGTTGTTTTGTTGATATGACTTTATCATAGAAGTTGTTTGTAAGATTTGTTGTTGTAATGATGATTCTGATTGAGCTGAGTATAAACTTACATTTTTTTGACTGGTCAAGTTTGTGTTGTTTTCGTTTTCTATATAATTTGCTGGTGTTACAGAATACAAATTGTTTGCATTTGCTGAAACTACAACATTATTAACTCGGTCCAACTGGTTGTTTAAATTTTTGGTTGCCTCACTATCGCTTATTCCACCACATCCAACAAGTGTTAAGCAAGAAAGTAGACAAATTGATGATAAAATTACTTTTTTCATATTTCCTCCATTTTTAATTAGGTTGCGAAATTTTAATAAAAATATGCAATTTTATTTTTAGAGTGTTGTTTATTTTTTATATTTATGGCAATAAAAACTAAAAGGAGTTTATAAATGGATGAAATAAAAAGAAATCAAGCATATAACCGTTATGTCAAAGCAAAAATTCCTAAAACTCATGCATGGCCAAGTTTGTTCAATTCTTTTTGGGTAGGAGGAGTTATTTGCTGTTTGGGTCAAGGAATAAATGATTTAATTTTGCTTTGGTTTCCAAATATGGCAGAACAAAACGCTTGGGCATATACTTTAATAGTTCTTATTTTTCTAGCTTCATTTTTAACAGGTATTGGCATCTATGATAAAATTGGAAAATTTGCTGGTGGTGGCTCAATAGTACCAATAACTGGATTTTCTAACTCTATTACTTCACCAGCAATTGAGTTTAAGCATGAAGGTATAATTTATGGAATTTTTGTAAAAATGTTTTCTATTGCAGGTCCAGTTATCGTCACTGGCGTTATTTCAAGTTTTATTGTTGGCATTATTTATTTGTTTATTTGAAATTGAGATTGGTCAGTAAAAGTAAGCATGCGATTATATTTTTAAATATTAAATGCAAAGGTTGCTTTAATTTAAAAATTAAGTTTTTTAAAATTTCAAATAAATTCTTATTATTTCATTTTTTATAAAACCACTTTTTGATTTTTGTTTGCTTAGAAAATAAAAAAAGTTTTATATTTTTTGAATAATCTATTGAAATGTTAATTTGTTTGTTATATACTATTGATGTCAAGAGAGGACAAATGAAAAATAGAGAAAATAATAGTAGATTAAAGTGGTCAAAGGAAAGAGTTTTTGATATAATATGCAAAGATAATTTATTTGGAAAAGACTTTAATTCGTTGGTTTGTGAAGTTGCAAGAAAAGATTCGTCAAATTTCACACGAATTACTAATTATGTAAAAGACCTTTTGAAAGAAAACAGGCTTGTTAAAACAGCAAACGGAAAAATTGAAAATGCAACAAAATGTTACAAGGGAAAAGTTATTATCAATCCAGGGGAGAACTTTGCTCATATTGCTGTTGAAGGTAAAAATAAAGATATTTATGTTTACGATAGGGGAAATACCGTAAATGGAGATATTGTTGAAATTGCAGTAAGGGAACTTTTTGGAAAACAAGAAGGGGTAATTACAAATATTATTAAAAGAGAAAATGAATTTCTGTATGGGACTATAAGGGAAAATTCAAATGGCGAATTTATCTTTAAACCAAGCGATATAAATTTTGACAAAGATGTAACAATAATTGCACACAACATAAAAGAACTAGTTGGAAGAAAAATAAAAATTAAGTTGAATTATGCAGATGTGAGTTTGACTAAAAATAAAAATAATGCAATTATAGGAACAGTTGAAAAAGTGTATGGTTATGCAGGTGACCCTATCATTGAAAATGTTACAATTGCAGAACAATATGGATTTAGTAGTGAATTTTCAGATGCAGTTATGGAGTTTGTTGAAAAAATGCCAGAAGAATTGACTGACAAAGACAGAATAGGCACTGTTGATTATACTAGCAAAAATTTCTGCACAATTGACCCTGAGAGTTGCAAAGATATAGATGATGCAATATATGTTGAAAAGACAAGTAAAGGGTATAAAGCGTATGTTGCATTGGCACATGTTTCTCATTATGTTCCAAAAAATTCTGTTCTTGATAGTGATGCATTTTTAAGAGCATTAAGTTGTTATTTGGGGGACGGCGTTTACCCTATGCTTCCAGAAAAACTTTCAAATGGAATTTGTTCGTTAAATCCAAAAGTAGATAGAAGAACTATTTGTGCTGAAATAGATGTTGATAAGCAAGGTAATATAATTGACTATAAATTTGATTTTGCAATTATCAATTCAAAGCATAAATTGAGTTATGAAAAAGCAGAAGAAATTCATCTTTCGCAAAAAGTTGAAAATGAATTTTTAAATGTTAAACAAAGCATTGATAATGCTTATGAATTGTCCGACATACTTGTTGATAATAGAAGGAAAAGAGGAGCTATTGAGATTAACTCAAAAGAACCTACATTTATTTTAAATGGCATGGGTGATAAAGTTAAAGATATTGTTGATAAAACGAAAATCACTTCAACAAAGATAATTGAATCACTTATGATACTTTTTAATGAAGCAGTTGGAGATTTTGTTGAAAAAAATAATTTAGACACTTTATTTAGAGTTCATGAAAAACCTCAACAGCAAAAAGTTAAAATTTTGATGGATATGTGCAATGCTTTGAATATTGCTTATGATGGAGATTTCTCATCAGCAGGTTTAAATAAACTTCTTAAAAATATAAAAGGAAGACCCGAAGAAGAATTTTTAAATATGCTTGTTTTAAGATGTTTGCCAAAGGCAAAATATCAACCTGAAAACATAGGGCATTTTGCTCTTGCAAGTGAAAAATATATTCATTCAACGGCGGCTATTAGAAGATATTCTGACATAATTACGCAAAGAGTTCTTGATAGAGCAATTAAAAAAGAAAATGGTAAAGAAAGTCGTGCTGAACTTGAATACGAAGGAGATTATTTAACACAAAGAGAAATTTGTGCTGATAAGGCTGAAAGAGAAAGTAAAAAACTTATGAATGCAATTTGGGCAGAAGAAAACTTAAATAAAACGTTTGATGCATATATTTCAAACATAATTCCATCAGGTGTTTTTGTTAAAATTAAAAATAAATTTGCAGAAATCTTTATTCCGCTTGAAAACCTTGTTAAAGGAAAAGTAAAAGATTATGTTATAAATGATAACAATACGGAGATAAAAAGAAAAAAATCAACAGAAAAGTATAGAATTGGCGACTCTTTAAAAGTTATTGTAACAGATGCTGATAGAAATACAAGACGTGTATTTGGGAAAAATGTGAGAAATGATAATAATTTGATTGATAATGCAAGTCAAATTGAAAATGATGATTTTGAAGAATCAAATGAAAAGAATTATTAATAATCTTTAATAAAAAAAACACATTAAAAAAAATTTTAATGTGTTTTTTTAATTATTAATAACATACAATTTTTATTCATTTTTTTTAAGATAATTAAAACTTTCAACTTAAATCATTATTTAAACAACTGTTATTATTTTTTAATTCATTTAAATGATAATAATGAATAATTGCTGTCATAATGGTCAAAAATTATTATGCGTTATTAAAGGTGAAATATGAAAAAAAATCAAACTGTAAAATTTAAAAATAAACCTAGAATAATAGGTAGTTATTCAATTGTTGGGCCAAAAGAGGGAAAAGGTAACTTTGCTTCTTATTTTAATTATGTTATGAAAGATGATTCCTTTGGCGAAGATAGTTACGAAAAAGCTGAGAAAAAAATGTTCGAACATGCAATAGTTGGTGCTATTGAAGATGCAAAAATCAAGCCTGCTGATGTTAATATATTGCTGGCAGGAGACTTGTTAAATCAAATCATATCGTCATCTTATTCAGCCAGAAATTTTAATTTTGCATACTTAGGACTTTTTGGAGCGTGTTCTACAATGGCCGAAAGTCTTGCTGTTGGTGCATCTTTAATTGATGGGGGGCAATTTGATACTATTGTTTGTGCAACAGGCTCTCATTTTTCAACGGCAGAAAGACAGTTCCGTTTTCCACTGGAATTGGGGAACCAACGCCCACCAACATCTCAATGGACTGTTACAGGCGCTGGGGCTTGCGTTTTGTCAAACAAAGGTAAAGGACCAAGAATAACAATGGCTACATTTGGAAAAGTAATTGACTGGGGTATAAAAGATGTAAATGATATGGGAGCAGCAATGGCACCTGCAGCAATGGATACAATGCTTACTCACTTTTGCGATACAAAAACAACTCCTGATGACTACGACTTGATAGTAACAGGAGATTTAGGAAAACTAGGCTCTGAAATATTAATAGATTTGATGGAAGATAATGGTATTAAATTGGGTTTAAATTATAATGATTGTGGGCAAATGTATTTTACAAGAAATCAAGGTATGCTTTCTGGGGGAAGTGGATGTGGTTGTAGTGCAACAGTTCTTAATTCATATTTAATAAACAAATTGCGAAAAGGAGAATTAAAAAGGGTTTTGTTTATGCCAACAGGTGCTTTAATGTCAACAACTGCAACTCAACAAGGTGAAAGTATACCTGGGATTTGCCATGCAATTGTTATAGAGTGTGATGAAGAAGATGCAGGTAAAATGTATGAAAAAGTTTCCACAAGCAAAACTTTTAAGACTAAAAATGTTAACATGAAAAAGGAGAAATAAATCTATGTATTATTTATGGGTATTTTTAATTGGTGGGTTTATTTGTATGCTGGGGGAAATGTTGTTAATTTATACAAACATCACTTCGGCAAGAATTTTGGTAACTTTTGTTTTGATTGGCGTAATCCTTCAAGCCTTTAATATTTTTGCACCAATTTCAGAATTTGCTAAAGCTGGAATAAATGTGCCAATTATTGGTTTTGGTGCTTCGCTTGCAAAAGGTGCAATAAATGCAGTTCAATCAAAAGGGTTGTTAGGTGCTTTTACTGGTGGGCTTGAAGCTACGGCAGGTGGAATTGCCGCTGCTGTTATTTTTGCGTTTTTGTTTGCTTTGATTTTCAGGTCTAGGACTAAGTAAATTTCTAAAAATCAATATATAGTATTATGCAATGCATAATAGACTATAAATATTGTGAATATTTTTTTATCAATTTTATAAACAAATTTGCATATATAATATTGTGCAAACTTATAAAGTTGTAAAAGTAAACAAATTAAAAAAGAATAAAAAAATAAAAAGGAAAATAGTTGTAAGTGTTTTGCTTGCTTTTGTTTTGCTTTGTTTTTTTTATTATTTCAAAATAATTTGTCCGGCAGTTGTTGCTCTTAGTGAAGAAAAAGTAAGAGCTGTTGCAACACAAACAATAAGTGAGGTTGTTGGGCAAGTGCTTAGTGATGATTATGTAAGTTACGATGATTTGGTAACGATTTCCTATTCATCTGAAAATAAAGTTAGTCAAATTTCAACCAATTCTACAAAAATAAATTTGTTAGTAAGAAAGGTTACGGAACTTGTTCAGAGCAGGTTTAACGAACTTGATGAAACCAATATAAATGTTAATTTGGGAACTTTTACTGGAATACCTTTTCTTTTCGGTTATGGACCTGTTATAAAATTAAATTTGGTACCAGTCGGCACTGTTAATACATCTTTTGATACAAATTTTGTATCTGCTGGTATAAATCAAACATTGCACTCTTTGTTTTTTGAAGTTAATGCATCTATTGGTATGGTATTGCCTGCTTCAACTCAAACATTTCAAACAAAACTAGATGTTTTAATATGTGAAAGTGTTATTGTAGGCGAAATACCTAGCATTTATTTGCAGGGGCAAAGTTCTTAGATTTTTATAATTTATAGTCATTTAAAATTGCAAATTTTTGCAATTTTTTTTGTTTTACTTTATTTAAAATGTAAAAAATTATGTTATTTTTAAAAATATTTGTTTCTTTTTTATAATTAACAAGGATTTTTAAAATTTTTGTAGTATAATTAAAATGAATAGTTTATTTAGGAGATTGGTTTGCAAAATAAAGGTTTCCCAGCAGATTGGCTTTATCAATTAAAACAAAGAAACAATATAGTATCGGTTGTTGAAAAATATGTTCGTCTTGAAAAGAAGGGTAGAAAATATTGGGGATGTTGTCCTTTCCATAATGAAAAGACCCCATCTTTTTCTGTTAGTGAAGACGAAGGGCTTTTTTATTGTTTTGGTTGTAAAGAAAGTGGAGATGTTATCTCATTTGTTATGAAGTATGAATCTTGCGATTTTTATGAGGCTGTGAAAATTTTGGCAAGAAATGCAGGAATGGAAGTTCCTGAATATACTGGCGAAAAAGATGTTTTAGAAAAAAAGAAACAAAAAGAAAGAATTTTAAAACTTTTAGATTGTACTTATAAACATTATCAAGAAAATTTGCTTTTGCCAAAAGCAAAACCTGCACAAGAATACATAAAAACTAGACAATTTAATAGAAAGACCTTAGAAGACTTTAAACTTGGTTATTCGCTTGATTGGAATGAAATGATAGACTTTTTAAAGACAAAAGGTTTTACTATAAAAGAAATGCTAGACGCTGGAGTTGCACAAGAAAAAAATGGTCGCTGTTATGATGTTCTGGCTGAAAGATTGGTTTTTCCTATATTTAATTCTTTTGGAGAGTGTGTCGGTTTTAGCGCAAGAGTTTTAGGAAAAGCAGATTTTGCAAAATACATTAATACTGCTGAAACTATGGTTTTCCATAAAGGGCGAGTTGTTTACGGTATTGACCTTGTAAAAAAATTAAAGCAACAAGGCAATTTAGATAAAATAATTATCGTTGAAGGGCAAATTGATGTTATTGCAATGCATAAAGCAGGTTTCAACAACACAGTTGCTTGTATGGGAACTGCTCTTACTAAGGAAAATGCGCATGAATTAAAAAAACTTTCAAACAATGTTGTTCTTATGTTTGACGGTGATACTGCCGGAGAAAAAGCAACTTATAGAAGTATAGATATTTTAAGAGAAGAAGGCTTTAATGTGAAAGTTGCGCTTATGCCTTCAAAATTAGACCCAGATGAAATATTAAAAAATTATGGTAGTAAATACATACAAGATTTGGTTGAAAATGCGTTGCCACCAGTTGATTATTTGATTGAAAATGAAAAGAAAAAAGTTGACATTTCAAATCCTACTGAAAAAGGGCAATTTGTAAAAAAGATATTGCAGTTTTTAGTTAAACTAAATTCTTATGCAGAAGAAGACATATACCTTGCAAAACTGCGTGATTTAACTGCTGTGCCAATAGATATTTTAAGAAGAGACCTTGAAAAAGAAAAAGGTGGGGATAAAAATAAATCTTTTGAAAAGAAAGATGACGATAGTGTTTTAACTTCGCGCGAAAATGGCAATATTAGAGCTATAAAGTTTGTTCTTGCCTCAATAATACATGATAAAGATTTTATAAACGAAAAAATAGATTACAATTTGCTTCTACCACAATATCAAGATATTTTAAAACAGGCAGAGAAAAAATTGCCATTATCTTCTTACTATGATTACTTTGATGTTGACGAAAATCCAATTTTAAAAGATTGTATTAATTATGATTTTTCTTCATATCAAGAAAATGGTAAAAGATATTTTGAAGAATGTTTATGGGTGCTTGCAAGTGGAAAATTGCAAGAAAAACAAATTGAACTTACAAAACAATTTAAAGAGTGTCAGGATATTGAATCTAGACAAAAGATTATGAAAAAATTAAATGATGTTTCTATCTCTATTAGAGAAAAAAAATTGGAGGAATTTTATGCCAGATAAAGATATTGAATCAGCTAAGAAAAGAATTTTTGATGCCGCTATTAAGGCTGGAAAAATCAACGAAAGTGATATTTATGATAGACTTTTAAGATTTTCTGAAATTTCTGATAAGGAAATTAAAAATTTTATTAAAAAGTTGCAAGACAACAATATAAGTGTTATCCAAAGAAAAGAAGATGAAGAGGAAGATTTAAATTTAGATTTTACAGGATTTATGGGTGTTGATGACCCTGTAAAAATGTATCTTAAAGATATTGGACAAGTCCCTCTTCTTACACCAGAAGAAGAAATAGAGCTTGCAAAAAGAATTTTAGAAGGTGACCAAGATGCTAAGACAAAATTTTGTCAAGCAAACCTTAGACTTGTTGTATCTGTGGCAAAAAAATGGGCTCCTACAAATGCATTGTCTTTTCTTGACCTTATTCAAGAAGGAAATATGGGACTTTTAAAAGCTGTTGAAAAGTTTGATTATACAAAGGGATACCACTTTTCTACTTATGCAACTTGGTGGATAAGACAGGCTATTTCTCGTGCTATTGCTGACCAAGCAAGAACTATTAGATTGCCTGTGCATATGAACGAAACAATCAACAGATACAATCGTGTGGTAAGACAACTTTTGCAAAAACTTTCAAGAGAACCATCACTTGAAGAAATTGCACAAGAAATGGGAATTAGTGAAAGCAAAGTTATTGAAATTCAAAGAGTTGCACTTGAACCTATAAGTCTTGAAACACCAGTTGGTGAAGAAGATGACAGCAGAATGAGTGACTTTATTGAAGATACTAAGGTTTCAAATCCTATGGAAATTGCCTCTCAAAATTTGCTTAGAGAGCAATTGCTTGCTGTTATTGATACATTAACTCCAAGAGAACAACAAGTTATACGCGAAAGATATGGTCTTATGGACGGCAAAGCAAAAACTTTGGAAGAAGTTGGGAAAGAATTCTCTGTAACTCGTGAAAGAATTCGTCAAATTGAAGCAAAGGCACTTAGAAAATTAAAAAATCCTAATAGAAGCAAAAAACTTATTGATTTTATTAGTTAATCAGCATGCTTTTGTGTAAAATATCTTTAAGGAGAAAGTAATGGATATAAATAAAATTTTGGAATATCAAAATCTTGATAGTGAACTTTTTAAAATTGAAAAAAATTTAAGAGAAAATCAAGATAAAAAAACTGCAACACAAATGCAAAATAACGCTAAGGTTGCCCAAGAGCGCTCTTTTAAACTAAACGAAAAAGCAAGTGAACTTGCAAAAGAGTGTGAAAATACAAAAAAACAGTTTAAAATTCAAAAAAATAAAATGGATGAAATTTTTGCAAAAGATGTTGAAAAACTTTCTGAGCAAGAAATTGAAAAATTGATGCAGTTGAAAGACAAACTTTTGCAAAACCTTTCAATACTTGAAAGAAATTTTGCAAAACTTGCAGAAAACATGAATGCATTATTGTCTGATTTTAACAAAACAAAAAATGCTTTCCAAATGGCAAAAGAGCAATTTTCTGTTTCTAAACAAAATTATGACAAGGCAGTTGAAGAAGCTGAGCCAAAGAAACAAGAAATTTCAAAGAAGCTTGCAAGTTTAGAAAAAGGTATTGATGCAAAAATCATTGATGCTTACAAAAAACGTAGAAATGAAAATATTTTTCCTGTTGTTGTTGCTTTGGCTGGAAATTGCTGTGGGGGATGTAGAGTTGAACTTTCTATGGCAAATTTATCAAAGTTGAAAGAAGATAAAATTTTGAAATGTGAGCATTGTCACAGAATTATATATGTAAAATAAATTATTTGAAGATAGGGAATTTGCTTGCCTTATCTTTTTTTTTCATATATAATATTTTTGAAAGAATGTTTATTTTATGATATTTAGAAAGTTTTTTAATAAAGATGCTGATAAGATTGACCTATATTCAAAAGAGTTGGGATTAGATAGTCGTATATGTGAACTTTTGTTGTCTAGGGGACTTTCCAGCAAAGAACAGATTTTAGAATTTTTAAATCCAACAGTTTTTTATGATCCTTTTTTGCTTAAAGGTATGAAAGAATTGGTGGATAGGGTTTTTCTTGCAAAAGAACTAGGCGATAAAGTTCTTATTTTTGGCGATTATGATGTAGATGGTGTAAGTGCAACAGCAATCATGCTTAAAGCTCTAAAAATTTTTGGTATTAAGGCTGATTTTTATTTGCCTAATAGATACGAAGATGGTTATGGCTTAACCAAAAGTGTAATAGACAAAATTTATCAAAAATATAATCCTAATTTAATAATTACTGTTGATTGTGGTATATCATGTTTTGAAGAAATTGAATATGCTAAAAATAAAGGTATTGAAATTTTTATTACTGACCATCATGAAATACCAGAAATTTTGCCAAATACAATAGTTGTAAATGCAAAAATGCAAGGGCAAGATTATCCTTTTAAAGAATTGTGTGGAACAGGTGTTGCGTATAAGTTTGCAGAAGCACTTTTGGGTAGAACAGAAGCAGAACAATTTTTGCCAATATGTGCAATTGCAACCATAGTAGATATAGTTCCTTTGCTTGATGAAAACAGAACGATTGTAACAAAGGGATTAAAACTTTGCGAGAAATATCTTCCTATTGGTCTTAAAATGATGTTTAAAGAATATGATATTTCGCTTGCAAAACCAAATTCAATAGATGTTTCTTTTAAAATTGGACCAAAGTTGAATGCTCCTGGGAGAATGGGTGATGCTTCTGATGCATTAAAATTATATCTTGAAACTGACCCTGTAAAAATAATTAAAATTATAGATAGGATTAAAAATCATAATACTAAAAGACAAGAACTTTGTAATAAAATTTTTCAAGATTGCGAAAAAGCACTTTCAAAAATGGATTTGTTGTCTTTAAGAGTAATTTCTCTTGCCTCAAAAGTTTGGGATAAAGGTGTTTTAGGTATTGTTTGTTCTAGGCTTGTAGAAAAATATCACAAACCAGTGTTCTTATTTGCACAAGAAGGCGATGTTTTATCTGGTTCTGGTAGAAGTATAGATGACATAAATATTCATCAATTGCTTTCTTCTCTTAAAGATATATTGGAAACTTTTGGTGGTCATTCTATGGCTGCTGGATTAACTTTGAAAAGAAGTAATTACGAAGAGTTTGTGCAAAAGATTAATTCGTTTGCTTTGAATAATATTAATGATGAAGTCTTTATGCCTATAAAATATTATGACCTTGAAATAACAGAAAAAGATATTTCTAATGATTTTGTAAAACAGCTTTCTATTTTGGAACCATTTGGTTGTGACAACCCTAGACCAAAATTTAAGATTACTGCAAACGAAATAGAAATTTTGCCTATGCGTAAATTTCCACAGCATGCAAATATAAAAATTGGAGATTTTACTTTAACATATTTTAATTGCATAGACAACATGGTAAAAATGGCTTTTGCAAGACAAAAATCTTTTATATTTGAATTTCAGGGCAATGGAACAAAGGCAATAGTAAATGAATTTGACGGCGGAAGTTTTATTGTTGAAGATGCTTATAAAAAATTGAATTGTATAGAATTAAGTCAACTTGTTATTGATGGTAATGGTGAAGCTAGTTATAAACTTTATCCACAAAAAGACTTGCTTGAATTTGTAAGTAAAACCACAACTACTGTTTTTGGAACTTGTTTTGTTGCTTATTCTTGTTATGACTATATTGAATTTGCGAAAAATTATAATACTCACGGAATTTATAATTTTAACATTTATGGAGAAAAAGAAATAGGTTATAATAGTTTGCTTTTATCTCCAAAAGGGGTAAATTGGGCGAAGAATTTTTCAAATATAGTTTTCTTATCTCCTGTTTTGGATACCAAATTTATTTCTGCATTAAACAAAATAAGCAAAGCTCAAATTTATTTGCCTGTTGAAAAAAGTGCAGATTTGAGAAAGTATAGCGGTATAGATTTGTCAAGAGAGACTTATGCGAAAATTTATAAATATTTGTCAACAAAAGCAGGCAAGGCAATTTATAATGTTTTTGAACTTTATGATAAATTTGATTTATCGCAAAAAATTTCTTTTTCTTCATTTTTAGTTTCACTTATTGTCTTTAAGCAACTTGGAATCATTAAAATTGAAGATAATGAGCAGATAGTTGTTCACATTAATAGAAAAACAAAACAAGAACTTACTCAGTCTAGCATTTATAAAGAGTTTATGTCTTTAAAAAAATTGTATAAAGGGGAATAAGATATGGAAGAAAATCTTATCGCAAAAATAAAAGAAAAAATATATAGGCAAAACTACATTAAGCAAGATGATAAAGATTTAATAGAAAAACTTTTATGCGAAAAGATGAATCTTAAAAGAATTGATTTTATCTCAGAAAAAATAATAGATATGAACATAGATAAAGATTCTATTATTGCTTTTTTGACATACCAACTTTTTAAAGTTGATGAAGAAAAAGCTACTATTATTGAAAATGAAATAAGTGAAGATGCCAAAGAAATGGTAGAGACTTATAAAGTTATTAAGGATATAAGTCAACTTACTTTAAGTGAAGAAATTGAAGATATAAAAAGAATGTTTGTTGCTATGAGCAAGGATATGCGTGTTGTATTTATAAAACTTGCAGGTATTTGTTACGACATTTCTATTTTAAATTTACCTTTAACAGATGCCCAAAATAGATTTGTAAAACAAGTTGCAGAAATTCATATTCCACTTTCAGAAAGACTTGGCTTTGACAAACTAAAACAGGAACTTGCAGACCATGTTATCAGATTAACCCATCCTGAGGAATTTCAAAGACTAAAAGAAACAGTTGAAAGCAAATTTGAAGAAAATGAAAAACAACTTGCAATCTCAAAATCAAAAATATATGAAATACTTAATGACTTAAAAATAAAAGGTGAAATTGTTTCTAGACAAAAACACATTTCTTCTATTTACAATAAATTGCATAGCAAAAACATAAGATTAAATCAAATATATGATATTATTGCAATGCGTGTAATTGTAGAAACAGTTGAAGAATGTTATGCTGTTCTTGGAAGAATTCATGCCATTTATAAACCTATGGCAGGAAGAGTTAAAGATTATATAGCAAACCCAAAACCAAATGGATACAAATCTTTGCATACTACCATTATTGTTGAAAATCAACATCCTATGGAAATACAAATTAGAACTTATGAAATGCATAGAGAAAGTGAATATGGTGGTGTTTGTGCACATTGGCTTTACAAAGAAAAAAAGAATAAAAAAGATGAACTTGACAGTAGAATGACTTGGTTTAGAGAAACTGTTGAAAACGCCAAAAACATGTCTAATGAAGAGTTTATAAACACTTTGAAAAGCGACTTGTATGATGGAATTATTTTCGTTCAAACACCGAAAGGTAGAGTTATAGAATTTCCAGAGGGAGCAACCGCTATTGATTTTGCTTATGCTGTTCACACTGATGTTGGAAATAGTTGTGTAGGGGCAAAAATTAATCAAAAGATGCGTCCTTTAAGCACTCCGCTTGCAAATGGAGATATTGTTGAAATAATAACTTCTTCTCAATCAAAAGGACCTTCAAGAGATTGGCTGAATATTGTAAGATGCAATAATACAAAATCAAAAATTAGAGCGTTTTTTAAGTCTGAGATGAAAGAAGAAAATATCAAAATTGGTAAAAGCATTTTGGTAGAACTTTTGCAAGATAAAAATTTTGTGCCATCTCAACTTTTAACAGATGAATATTTAAAAGAAATTTTTGCAAGATTTAATTTTGAAAATGAAGAAGAGCTTTATGCTGCAATTGGTGGTGGTTCTTTATCTGCTGGTCAGGTGGCAGGAAGACTTATTTCATATTGGAATAGAGACCACAAGATTAAAAAAATCAATACAAGTGTAGTTCGCTTAAAGAAAAACAAAGAAGGTGTTTTAATTGACGGCGATAGTGGACTTTTGGTGCGTTTTGCAGGTTGTTGTTCTCCAATTGAAGGTGATGAAATTACCGGCTATATTTCTAGGGGGAAAGGAGTAACTATCCATAGAAAAAATTGTCCAAACATAAAATATCTTGAACCAGAAAGATTAATTAGTGCTCAGTGGCAAATAAGAGAAAATGCATCTTTCCTTGCAAGTTTAAAAGTTATTGCTGACAAAGCAGACAACAACATAGCAAAACTTACAACTCTTATTACAAACATGAAACTTCCTATTAGGGGATTTGAGGCAAAAGATATTGGTGACATTTTTGACTGTCTTATTACTATTGAGGTTAAAAATACTGCCGAACTAGAAAAGGTTATAGCTTCTATAAAAACTTTAAAAAATGTTACAGATGTTTATAGGAGTGAAAAATGGTAATAAGTACAAATGTTGAAGAATTGAAAATTGAATTGCAAGACCTTGCTAATTTGTTTGGCAAACATGATGAAATAGAGATTGAACATATAGAACAAAAAAATACAACTATGGTAATAAATCAATTTCTATTAAAAAATAACAATACTAATGAACAAAAAAGTTTCAGTTTTAGTTATGAAATTGATGAAAATTTAAGTCAACTTGAAAAAAAATCACTTATAAAAAAAATGATAAAAAATCATCTTTATCTGATTTTAAGCAAAGAATTGAAAATGGACTTGCCTTGGGGGTCGCTTACAGGTATAAGGCCTACAAAACTCGTGCGTGATATGATAGATAAAGGACAAACAAAAGATTATCTTGTTTGTGAAACCTTACAAAACAAATTTTATGTTTCACCTTCAAAAGCCAAACTTGTAGCAAATATTTTAAAAAATCAAAAATGTATTATAAGAAATGATAATCTTATAGATTTATATGTAAACATTCCTATATGTCCTAGCAGGTGTCTGTATTGTTCTTTTATTTCTCATCAACTTTCTACATTAGGGCAAGAAGCAGTAAACAAATATTTAGATTGTCTTGAAAAAGAATTAGATGCAGTTAAAGAAATTATTGCAAACAAAGCATATATTGTTAGAACAATATATGTTGGTGGTGGCACTCCATCTGTTTTAAGTGAACAACAACTTGAAAGACTTATGAATATGCTTAATTTTTCAGTTGATGAAAAAACAGTTGAGTGTGGACGAGCTGATACTATTACAGAGGCAAAACTAGATATATTAAGGCGTTATGGTGTAACAAGAATTTCAATAAATCCTCAAACTTTTTGTCAAGCAACACTAAAAAGGATAGGTAGAAATCATACAAACACTCAAATTTTAAATGCATATTCAATGGCTCTTGAAAAAGGTTTTATTGTGAATATGGATATAATTGCTGGATTGCCTTCGGAAAAAATAGGAACATTTAAAAAGACTGTTAATACACTTATTGAACTTTATCCTCATAACATAACAGTTCATACTCTTTCTGTCAAGAAAGGAGCAGAACTTAAAGATCAAACTGAAATTTTAGATTCAAAAAACATAAACAAGATGATAGATTTTGCATACGAAATATTGGATAAAAATGGTTACAAACCTTATTACATGTATAGACAAAAAAATCAATTAGGTGGTCTTGAAAATGTAGGTTATTTTAGAGATGAATATGTGTGCAAATTCAACATTGACAGTATGGAAGAAACCAACACGGTTATAGGAGTTGGTGCTGGTGCAATGAGCAAAAGGGTTTTTAACATTGAAAATAAAATTGAAAGACAGCACAATGTAAAATTTATTAATGATTATTGTGATAGAATAGAAAAAATTATTGAAGACAAAAAAATGCTTTATAAATAAAATATCAAAATAATTTTAATAAAATAGTTTACTTTTAAAAAAAGTTGTGCTATAATCAATCTTAGTCGGTGCCTTAATCACAGTTATTCGAGACCTTCTGACGAATTGCTTTGTTTAAGGGTAAAAAATAAAATAGGAGGAAAATATGGAAAAGAAAGATATTATTGACTCATATAAACTTTCAGAAAACGACACAGGCTCAGTTCAAGTTCAACTTGCTCTTTTGACTGCTAGAATTAACCACTTGAACGAACACTTGAAGAAAAACCCAAAAGATAATCATTCTAGAAGAGGTCTTCTTCAAATGGTTGGTAAAAGAAAAGGCTTTATGTTGTATTTGAAAAATAAAGATATTAATGCTTATAGAGAGTTAATCAAAAAGCTTAATATTCGTGATGTTAAATAATTAATAAAAGAAAAAGGGGGTTAGAATTTTTTTCGCCCTCTTTTATTAGTTAATAAGGAGATTATTATGAAAAACGATGCAAAAATTTTTAAGATTAATGTTGGTGGAAAGGAAGTTTCTTTTGAAACAGGAAGATTGTGTGAACAATCAAATGGTTCATGTCTTGTAAGATGTGGTGAAACTGTTATAATGGTTAATGTAACTATGTCAAAAGAGCCAAGACCTGGTATTGACTTTTTCCCTCTTGCTGTTGACTATGAAGAAAAAATGTATTCAGTTGGGAAAATCCCTGGTGGATTTAAAAAGCGTGAAGGCAAACCTTCTGATAAAGCAATTTTGACTTCAAGACTTATTGACAGACCTTTAAGACCTTTGTTCCCAAAAGGGTTCTATCATGATGTTTGTGTTGTTGCTACTGCATTGTCTGTTGACCCAGATTTTGCACCTGAACCACTTGCAATGCTTGGTTCATCTTTTGCTCTTACAATTTCAGATATTCCTTTTATGGGACCTACTGGTTCTGTTCAAGTAGGACTTGTTGATGGCAAATTTATCATCAATCCTAACAGTGAAGAAAGAGAAAAATCACAAATGCATTTGACTGTTGCAGGAACAGACGAAGCAGTTTTAATGGTTGAAGCAGGAGCAAATGAAATTCCAGAAGAAACAATGCTTGATGCTATTATGTTTGCTCATGAAGAAATCAAAAAAATTGTTGCTTTCCAAAAAGAAGTAAAAGCACAAATTGGAAAACCTTTGTGTGAAAACTTAATTTATGATATTGTTCCAGACCAAATCAATGAGCAAGTTCGTGCTTTTGCTAGTGAAAAACTTGATTGGGCATTGGATACATTTGATAGAGAAGAAAGACAAACAAGACAAGAACAAGTTGACAAAGAAACACAAGAACACTTTGCAGAAATTTTCCCAGAAAGTGAAAAAGCAATTGGTGATGTTTTGTATAAAATGACAAAAGAAAAAGTAAGAGCTAAAATCTTGAATAAAGGAATTAGACCAGATGGAAGAACTCTTACTGAAATTCGTCCTATTTGGTGCGAAACTGGTGTATTGCCAAGAGTTCATGGTAGTGGAATATTTACTCGTGGTCAAACACAAGTTCTTACATCTTTAACTTTGGGAACAGTTTCTGATATGCAAAAGCTTGATGGGCTTGATGATGAAGAAGTAAATAGATATGTTCACCATTACAACATGCCACCATACGCTACTGGTGAAGCAAGAAACTTAAAAAGTCCTGGAAGAAGAGAAATAGGACATGGTGCACTTGCAGAAAGAGCGCTTGAACCTGTTATTCCAAGCGAAGAAGAATTCCCTTATGCTTTAAGACTTGTAAGTGAAGTTTTGTCTTCAAACGGTTCATCTTCTATGGCTTCTGTCTGTGGCTCAACTTTGGCTCTTATGGACGGTGGTGTTCCAATTAAAAGACCTGTTGCTGGAATTGCTATGGGACTTATTAAAGATGATGAAAGCAAAAAAGTTGCTGTTCTTTCTGATATTCAAGGTCTTGAAGATTTCCTTGGAGATATGGACTTTAAAGTTACAGGAACAGAAAAAGGTGTTACTGCTATCCAAATGGATATAAAAATCAAAGGTATTGACAGGGATATTTTGACAACTGCATTAAAACAAGCTAGAGAAGGTAGAATGTTTATTATGCAAAAACTTCTTGATGAAATCAAAGAACCAAGAAAAGAACTTTCAAAATATGCACCTAAAATCATTTCATTTACTATTAATCCTGATAAAATCAAAGATGTTATTGGCTCTGGTGGAAAAACTATCAATAAAATTATTGATGAAACTGGTGTTAAAATTGATATTGATGATGACGGAAAAGTATTCATTGCTACACAAGATTTAGCAATGGCAGAAAAAGCAAAAGAAATCATTTTGGGTATTGTAGAAGAAGTTGAAGTTGGAAATGTTTATGACGCAAAAGTTGTAAGAATTACCAATTTTGGTGCTTTCGTTGAATTTGCTGGAAATAAAGAAGGTATGGTTCACATTTCAAAACTTTCAAAGAAAAGAGTTGAAAAAGTTGAAGATGTTGTTAAAGTTGGCGATTCAATAGAAGTAGAAGTAATTAAAGTTGATGACAAGGGAAGAATTGACCTTAAAAAAATTGAAAAATAAAAAAAAGAGCTTGTATTAAAGCTCTTTTTTATTTGCATTTTGTTTGTTTTAAAATTTTATTTTTTATATTTTTTAATGCATAAAGCAAATGTTGAATTTCGCTGAAAGTGTTAAAATATGAAAGGCTTACTCTTACAGCTCCTTGGTCTAAGGTTTTTAGTGCCTTGTGTTTTAGGGGAGCGCAATGGTAACCTCCACGAACACAAATGCCATATCTTTCATTTAAAATAGTTGCAATTTCGCTGGAATCAAAATCATCAATATTGAAAGCTATTACCCCACTTGAATTTTCAGGCTGTGTGTAAATTTTAAAATCTAATTTGTTTAATTCAAAATTTAAATAAGTTGAAAGGTCGTCAAGTTTGTATTTTATTTCTTCAAAATGGCTTTCAACAAAGTTTAAGCCTGCGTTTAATCCTGCAATTAAGGGAGAAGATAGAGTTCCACTTTCCAGTCTTTCCGGTAAAGAAGATGGCTGGAATAGTTCAAGAGAATTTGTTCCTGTTCCACCATGCAAAATAGGTGATATTTCTTTGTCGGTGTTTATTAAAAGACACCCGATAGCTTGCGGAGCATAGAAACCTTTATGTCCAGCAAAGGCAAGTAAATTTATATTTTGTTCTTCCATGTTAATTTTCTCGTGCCCACAACTTTGTGCGCAATCTAACATGAATAAAATATTTTTGCTTTTGCAAAATTTGCCAATTTCATCAATTTCTGCTTTTGCTCCGTTAACATTTGATATATGGTTGCAAATTATCATAGAAGTGTTATTTTTAACATATGGCAATATATCGTTTAAAGTTATACCTGTTGGGTTGTGTTGATATGCTATGTCATATTCTATAACACCATCTTTTTTTAAATTTTCTAATGGTCTTAGAACTGAATTATGTTCGTTTTCTGTTGCTATAATATGACAACCTTTTTTTGTATAACCAAATATTGCCATATTTAAGGCAGTTGTGCAATTTTGAGTAAAAATAACATTTTGTATTATATTGAGTCCAAAATGCTTTGCAATATTTTCTCTTGCTTTTTCAACCATTAAGGCACTTTTGATGCTTGCATTATGACCACTTCTACCAGGATTTGCTGTGTAAAGAGTTAAACTATCATTAACGGCAGAAATTACTTGTTTTGGTTTTATAAAAGTTGAAGCACTATTATCAAAATAAATCATTGTAAACATTCCCTTCTATTTACAATATAGTGATTATGAGGGAAATGTGTGATAAAAGGAAAAAATATCATGGACGTTATAGCTATATTTAGTTCTAGAAATGAAACCCTATATTTTTCTCGTTTATTGCAGGATAGTAGTTTTTATACTCAAATAATCAATACGCCAAAAGAGGCAGGAAAAGCTTGTGGGATATCTGTAAAATTTTCTTATAATATCTTTCCTTATGCAAAAAACATAATAAACTCAAAGCCATTTAGAACTTTTGTTGGATTTTTTAAGTATAACAAAACTCTATCAGGAGTATCTCTTGAAAGATTATAAAATTAATGCTAGAAGAGTATATTAGTTTTTATTGTTCATAAAATAAAAGTGTGAAAGCAGTATTTTCAATTTTATCTTTGCTTATAGTGGTTGTTGTGCTAACTTTTTGTTTGCAATGTTTTTATAATTATTTTTATCCAATGAAGTATAAAGAGGAAATTGAAAGTGTTGCAAATTCGTATAATATAAAAAGTGCACTTGTTGCTTCTGTTGTGAATAGTGAAAGTGGATTTAATGAAAATGCAATATCAAACAAAGGTGCTTGTGGAATAATGCAAATTATGCCAACAACAGCACAATGGGTAGCAAATAAAATAGGGGAAGAATATAGTGAAGAAAAACTTTTTGATGTGGCGTATAATTTGAAAATAGGAAGTTATTATTTGTCATATTTAATAAACTATTTTCAAGATGAAAAATTGGCAATATGTGCATATAATGCTGGGCAAGGTAATGTATCAAATTGGCTAATAAATGAAGAGTATTCAACAGATGGTAAAAGTTTAAAAAAAATACCTTTTAAAGAAACAGAAGAATATTTAAATAAGGTTTATAAAAACTATTATTATTATTCTAGAAAATATAAAACTTAAATAAGCAAGATATGTTAAAAATAAAAGTTTTATTTGACATATCTTTATTTTTATGATAAATTAAACCCTGAAGAAAATTTTTGATTTTCATAAATTTTTGTGAAAAAAGAAAGGAGAAAATATGGAACAAAATTTATCAAATGAAGTAGACATTAGAAGAGAAAAAATTTCAAAATTACTTGAAATGGGAGAAATCCCTTACAAAGCAAAGTTTGAAAGAACTTGTACGATAAAAGAAGCGAGAGAAAAAGTTGGACAAAGAGTTAAAATTGCAGGAAGAATAATATTTAAAAGAGTTATGGGCAAATTTGGCTTTATACAAATACGCGATATTGACGCAAAAATTCAAGTTTCAGTTGGAAGAAATGAACTTAGCGAAGAAGATTATGATTTCTATAAAAAGATGATAGATATTGCTGATTTTGTAGGCGTAGAAGGTGAAGTATATTTAACTCAAACTGGTGAAGTTACAGTAAAGTGCGAAAAAATAACTTTACTTTCAAAAACTTTAAGACCTTTGCCTGAAAAATTCCATGGACTTACTGACACAGAAACAAAATATAGACAAAGATATCTTGACCTTATCATGAATGAAGAAACAAGAAAAGTTATGCTTACAAGAAGCAAAATTGTTTCATTTTTAAGAAGATATCTTGAAGATAATGGTTTTATTGAAGTTGAAACTCCTGTATTGCAAACAAGTGTAAGTGGTGCAAGTGCAAAACCTTTTTATACTCATCACAACGCGCTTGACCTTGAATGTAATTTGAGAATAGCAACAGAAACTTGGCTTAAACAATGTATTGGTGCTGGTTTTGATAGAGTATTTGAACTTGGAAAAGATTTTAGAAACGAGGGTATGGACACTACTCATTTGCAAGAATTTACACAAGTTGAGTGGTATGCTTCATATTGGGATTTTGAAGATAACATTAAATTCTTTACAAATATGATAACAAAACTTTTAAATGAATGTATTGGAACAACAAAAATTTGTTATCAAGGACAAGAGATAGACTTTGCGGGACAATGGCCAAGAGTTAATTATGTTGAAAAAATGCAAGAAATTTTAGGCTTTGATTTCTTAGATGAAACAGATGTTGATTCTTTCAAGAAAAAAGTTGTAGAAAGAGGACTTTTTGGGTATGCAGAGCTTGAAGAGTGTAAAACAATAAGAACACTTATTGACTACATCTACAAAAGAAAAATAAGAGCAGAAATCGTAAATCCTACAATTTTATACAACTATCCGGCAGTATTGATTCCACTTGCAAGAAGAAATGATAAAGATAATAGAATAATTGACGTTTTCCAAATTGTAGCAGGTGGTGCTGAACTTGTAAAAGCATATTCAGAACTTGTTGACCCAACATTACAAAGAAAAAATCTTGAACAACAACTTGTTGAAAAGGCACAAGGTGATGATGAAACTATGGACGTTGATGAGGATTTCTTGCTTGCTATGGAACATGGTATGCCACCAATCTCAGGATTAGGCTTTGGTATTGATAGGTTTGTAATGTTCTTGTTTGATTTACCAAATATTAGAGATACAATCTTATTCCCTATGATGAAATAGGTGTAAAACAAATGGTTGCTAAAAAGATAAAAGAAGGTTTAGAACAATTATTTCCAAATCCTGAGTGTGAATTAAAATATAGCACTGATTATCAACTTCTGGTAGCTGTAATTTTGTCTGCTCAATGCACAGATAAAAGAGTAAATATTGTTACGGAAAAATTGTTCAAAGAATATGGTACTCCTGAAAAAATCTTGTCGCTAACGCAACAGCAACTTGAAGAGAAAATTCATTCATGTGGATTTTATCATAATAAAGCAAAAAATATTTTGTCTATGACAAAAGATTTATTGGAAAAATATAATGGAAAAGTTCCTAGTAACGAACAAGATTTGCAAAGTTTGGCAGGTGTTGGAAGAAAAACTGCAAATGTTGTGATAGGAGAGTTCTTTAAAGGACAAGCCATTGCAGTTGATACACATGTGCTTAGAGTTTCAAACAGACTGGGGATTGTTAAAACGGAAAATCCTTTAAAGTGTGAAATTGCTTTAAATAAACTTTTTGATAAAAAAGACTGGTCAAAATTGCATTTACAAATGGTATTATTTGGTAGATATATTTGTAAAAGTCAAAAACCAATATGTTCAAAATGTCCGTTTGTAGATATATGTATAAGCGATAAAAAACACAATTAATTGCATACTACTACAAGATATAGTATTATGCAAAACATAATATATACAAGAAATATATAAAATTTAAAAATAGCAAATAGAGGTAGAAATGTTTTTGGATAGAGCAAAAATTTCAATAAAAGCTGGTAATGGCGGAAAAGGTTCCACCTCTTTTTTGCGTAATGCCCAAACTGCCAATGGTGGACCTGATGGTGGTGAAGGTGGAAAAGGTGGAGATATTGTTTTTGAAGCAACTTCAAATTTAAACACTCTTTATAATTTTCAATTTAAGAAAAAGTTTGTTGCTCAAAATGGTGAAGATGGTTCAAAAAAACTACAAACAGGTGCAAATGGTAAAGACGAAGTGATAATGGTGCCTTGTGGTACTGTTTTAATTGATGCACAAACAAATAAAATTATTGCTGATTTGCATGAAAATGGAACAAGATTTGTAGCACTAAAAGGTGGAAAAGGTGGACATGGAAATGCTTACTATAAATCTTCTATAAAGCAAGCTCCACATTATTCTCAAACGGGTGAAACTACTGTTCAAAAAGAAGTGATATTGGAACTTAAAACTATTGCAGATGTTGGACTTGTTGGATTTCCAAATGCTGGAAAATCAACATTACTTTCTTGTATTTCAAATGCAAATCCTAAAATTGCAAATTATCCTTTTACAACTTTATATCCAAATTTGGGGGTATGCCAAGTTAAAGGTCAAACTTTTGTTGTTGCAGATATTCCTGGACTTATTGAAGGGGCAAGTCAAGGACAAGGGCTTGGTCATTATTTCTTAAAACATGTTGAAAGAGTTAGGCTGATACTACATTTGGTTGATATTTCTCAAAGTGATGGTCGTGATTTTATTGAAGATTACAAAGTAATAAATCATGAACTTGAAAATTACAGTGCTGAACTTGGTAAAACTCCACAAATCGCTGTTTTGTCAAAAGTTGATTTAATTGATGAAGAAACTTTAAAAGAAAGAGAAGAAAGATTTAAGAAAGAGATTAATGTTAGTTATATAAAAATTTCTGGTGCTACTATGCAAGGTATTGAAGAACTAAAACTTTTAACTCTTGAAAAACTTTCAAAATTACCTAAAAAGAGTGCTATTGAAATTGAAGAGAACGACTTTGATACACGAGATGTTTCTTCTATAAATATTTATAGAATTGACAATGGTACTTTTGTAGTTGAAGGTGGAAGAATTGACAATTTTACAAGAGGAGTTGTGCTTTCAGATAATGTTTCTTTTGCATATTTTCAAAATAGACTTAAAGAAATGGGGATTATTGATATGCTAAAAGAAAAAGGACTTAAAAATGGTGATAGTGTGCAAATAAAAGACATTGTTTTTGAGTATACTGAATAAAAAAGGAGCAAATATGATTGAAAATATTTCAACAAAACAAAGAGCTTATTTAAGAGGACTTGCAAATGCACTTGATTGTGTTATGCAAATAGGCAAAGATGGGTTAACTGATAATTCTTATGATGCAATCGAAGCACTTTTGCAAGCAAGAGAACTTATAAAAATTAAAGTATTAAAAAATTGTCCACTTTCACCAAAAGAAGTATGCAAAGAAATTTGCAACAAACTTAATGCTTTTCCTGTCCAGGTTATAGGAAGTATTGTTGTAGTTTATAAATTTAGCACTAAAAAAGACTTTAAACACATTGAACTTATTTAAGGTTATTGCAAAATATTAAAGCAATAATCTTTTTATTATATATTGACAATTTAAAGGTGTTTTGATATAATCAATATAACAATATAAGAAGGGGAAGTTTATGAAATTGCCACAAGGAATAAAAAAAATTTATGATTATAAAGATGGTTTAGCTCGCGTTTTATTAGACAATGATGAATGGGCTTTTATGGATACTTATGGTAAACTACTAGAAGGAAGATACAAAAATGCCGAAAGTTTTAGTGAAGGTTTTGCTGCTGTTCAAACGCATGATGGAAAATATGCATTTATAAAAAAAGAAGGTAAACTTGAAGAAGGACAGTATGAATATGCAAATAGTTTTAGTGAGGGCTTTGCTGCTGTCCGTTTGAAAGGTGGAAAATGTGCATTTCTTAATAAAGAAGGAAGATTGATAGAAGTAGAATATGGCGTTGTTCGTAGTTTTAGCGAAGGTTTTGCTGCTGTTCAAGTTAAAGAGGGCAAATTTCCAGCCATAACTGTTAGTTATGCTTTTATTGATAATCATGGAAATCTTCAAGATGGTAGATATGCACAAGTTTTAGATTATCATGAAGGATTTGCTGCCGTTCAAACAAAAAATAAAAAATGGGCTTTTATAGACAAAGAAGGCAAACTTCAAGATAGTGTATATGAAAATGTTGGTAATTATAATGAAGGTTTTGCTCCTGTGCAGTTAAGTGATGGAAAATGGGCATTTATAGACAAAAATGGAAAACTTCAAGAAGGGCGTTATGAAGATGCTCATGGATTCCATAATGGGTTTGCATCTGTAAAAATGGAAAATAAAGGATGGGTATATATTGATAAACAAGGAAAAATTCAAGAAGGAAGGTTTGAACAAATAGAAAATTATAGTGAGGGTTTTGCTGCAGTTAAACTTGATGATTTTACTTGGGGATTTATTGATGAAATCGGCAAACTTCAAGATGGTAGATTTAAATTTGTTGAAGATTATAAAGATGGATTTGCTAATGTTAAATTAGAAGATGAACATATGACCAGCGTTGATTCTGATGGCAATCTATGTTTAAGCGATAATGAATGGAAAGAGTATCTATCAGAAAAGCATTATATGTACAAATATATACCATTTCACAAATTTAATGACGAAGAATTTATGTCTAATATAAATAAAATTTTAAAAGAAAAATTTGTTGAAAGAGTTAATAAAGTGGATAACCACACAGATTTGAAAACAGAAACGAAATATATTCAGCAAATCATGCAAATGATAGAAGAAAAAAATATGAAAGTTAAAGAACAATTAGAAAACTACTTTAACAAAATGAAAGAGGAAAGAGAAAAAGATTTAAAAGTTGAAAAAAATAATTTTTTAAATCAAATAGATAAATTTTTTGCTGAACAGGAGTAATTTTATGGAAAAGGAAGAACTTGAAAAGAAGAAAAAAGAACTAATTGAATTAATAGAAGTATTTTTTGATAACAATTTTATTGAAAAAAAACCTGATAAAAAGTAATCAAAGCTTGCAAAGATGTGCAAGCTTTTTTGTTTTACATTTTTAGTTTTGTATTGACAAAGAATAACTCTTTTGTTAAAATTAAAATTGAAAAATAGTTTTATAGAGGTAAAATTTTATGAAATTGCCAAGTGGTATTAAAAGATTGTATGGGTTTAAAGATGGTTTTGCTGCTGTTTTATTAGACAATAATTATTGGTCATTGATGGATATTAATGGAAAATTATATGGCAATTATTTGTCAGTTAATGATTTTTGTGAAGGGTATGCTTGCGTTGAGTTAAAGAACGGAGATTTTGCTTTTTTAAACAAAAAAGGTCAGTTACAAAAAGAAAGATATCAATATGCAGACGATTATCATGAAGGATATGCTCGTGTTAAATTAGGTAAAGATAAGTGTGGATTTGTAGATAAAAATGGAAAGTTGCAAAAAGAGTTATTTACGTTTGTTTATAATTATAATGAAGGTCATGCATGTGTTCAGTTAGAAGATGGCAGTTGGACTTTTATAGATAAAAATGGAAAGTTGCAAAATGGAAAATATCAATATGCAGAAAGTTATAGTGAAGGCTATGCCTGCGTTCAATTAAACGATGGAAAATGGTCTTTCATAGATGCCAAAGGTAAATTACAAGATGGAAGATATGAATACGCAGAAAGTTACAATGAAGGGTATGCCTGTGTTCAATTAAATGATGGCAAATGGTCTTTTGTAGATACAAATGGTAATTTGCAAAATGAAAAATATTTATATGCAGAAAGTTATAGTGAAGGGTATGCTTGCGTTCAACTAAACGATGGCAAATGGGCATTTATAGATATATATGGTAAATTACAAGAAAAAAGATTTGTTGATGCGAACAGTTATAGCAATGGATTTGCTTTTGTTCAATTAGAATCGGGGCAGTATGCTTTTATTGATAAATCTGGAAATGTAAAATACAAAGATTTTATTTGGGGAGATAGTTTTGAAGAGGGATTTGCTTGTATAGAATTGCCAAATCATATGAGTGCATTTATGGATAAAAACGGACAATTACAAGAGGGTAGATTTGAGTGGGCAAACAATTATATGAATGGGTATGCTCGTGTTAAGTTTGTTGACGGAAAGGAAGAGTGTATAGATAGAAAGGGTAATATTTGTTTTAATAAAGATGAGTGGAAAAAATACATATTTGAAAAACCACAGTTATATAAATATATTCCTTTTTTTAGATTTGCTGACAAAAAATTCATTTTTGAAATTCAAGAGATAATAAAAAAATATTTTGAAACAGAAAAAATTTCAAGTGGCAATGAGCACAAAAAACAGTTTGCTGAAAAAATTAAAGAAATGACTGAAATTATAAAACAAAAAAACATTAAAATTAAAGAAGAATTAGATGATTTTTACAAAATAATCAAGAAAGAAAAAAATAGAGTTTTAGAAAATAAAAAAATTAATGATAATAATAATTTCTTTGAAGAGATGCAGTAAAGATATGTAATAGCAAGAAATAAAAGAATAGTTTGTTTATTCATTTAAAAACACGATTTTATTGTAAAGTAAAAATAAAAAAAACTTGCACAAATGTGCAAGTTTTTTATAAAATGTTATTTATTTTATTCTCTTTTGTAGTTGGCTTTATTAAACAAATAAGGGAACATAAAATAAGTAACGATGCAACTATACAATAGTAAAGATTTGTGTTTATTGTAAAACTTATGGCTAATAAAAATATAGCAGAAAAAAAGTATGATTTTGCTTTGTTTCTATCAAAAGAATAAGACAACAATTCTTTGAATTTTGTTTTTGTATTTTTTTCTTTTTTTATTGGCAGTTCAGGATAAAAATCATATTCTTTAAATAGATATTGATAGGTGGTGTATTTATCTAAAATCAAAATTTCATAGTCAAATTGAGTTATAAAATTTTCAATGTTTTTATCATATAAATTACAACAAATAATTAGTTTATCTTTTTTAATTTTTGTTAGCTTGTTTAATATTTCAAGCAAATTATCATGATTTAGTGATTGGATTTTAAGGTGTGGATATAGTACAACATCTTTTTTTTCTTGTGTTTTTATCGTAAAAAAATTTTTATGTGTAATAGTGTTAGAATTTCGTTGTTTTAACAGATTATAAAAAAAATTTGTATCTTGATTTTTTATTAACAATTCAAACATTTGTTCTGCTTCTTGTTGCTCTTTCGTTTTTAAATAAGTTTTTGCTGTCTTGTTTTTTTGATAATTGGAAAGTATAATTAGAAGAATTATAGTAAAAAATATTGACAAAGCAAATACTTGCCAAATAGAGTTCAAATAAAATCTTAACCAAACAAAAAATAACACAAATATTATGCTTGCTTTTATTAGAAGTTGTAATATTTTTAACATAACTTTCATATAATTTTTATTGCCTGGAATTGAAAATTTAGACAAAAAATTTGACAAAAACAAATTTGTGTATTATATTAAATAAAAACAAGTAAGGAAAAAGGGGGCATTGTGGAAACTGTTGTTCAAAATTTTCATAAATACCTTATAGAAAAGAAATGTAAAGATATTGCTTTATTTAAAATTGAAATTGATGGGCAGGAATGTAATTCTATTGTGGTTTCAATGCCAAATGTTATTGAAAACAAAAAACTTGCAGATGATATTATGAAAGATTTTAGATTGGAAGGATTTCCAGAAGGTTATAATAAAGGCGAATGGATAATCTTTGATTTTAATCAAGTCATTTTAAATTGTTTTATACCTTCTGTTCGTGAAAAATTTAATCTTGAAAAATTATGGCAGAAAGAAAAAGTTGAAGGTATTATTAAAGAAGTTGTTGAAAGAAAAACAAAGGGGAAAAGAGTATCAAAAAAAGATTAAGCAGAAAACTGTTTTGGTTTAATTCAAAACAGTTTTATTTTTATTTATTTTGGAATTTTGGCAAAATCTTTTGTTTTTTTTATATTTTATGTTAAACTATCGCTAGGTGAGAGTAAAAATGATAACAATTTGCTTTGTTTGCACAGGAAATACATGCCGTTCTATTATGGCTGAAAGATTGATGAAAAAACATATTAAGCAAAATAATATTGCTGATGTTAAAGTTATTTCTCGTGGCATTAATGCAAATGGAGAAAACATAACAGAAAATGCCAAAAAAGTTCTAAAAAAATATAAAGCTCTTGCTTCAAATAGAAAAAGTGTAAAACTTGGCAAAATTGATAAAAATATTTTATATGTTGTTATGAACAACAACATGAAAAAGTTTGTAAATTCAAATAAATTGTTGAGTTTTGAAGATTTGACAGGGTATCCGATTTCTGACCCATATGGTTTAAATGAAGAAGTGTATGAAAATACATTGTTACAATTGGACAAAGGTGTTAAAATAATTTTAAATCAAATTGAATTAGGGAGAAAAATATGATAGTTTTGGCTAGTGACCATGCAGGGTATATATTAAAAGAAGAGATTAAAAAATTTTTCAACAAGGAGAGCATTATAGCTATTGATGTGGGGTGTTATTCGAGAGAACAGCTCGATGATTATCCAGACTTTGCAAAAGCTGGCAATTTGAAAATTTTGGAAGATTCTAGAAATGTTGGTATATATGTTTGTGGCTCTGGAATTGGAATGAGTATGGTTGCAAATAGGAATAATAAAATAAGAGCTGCTTTATGTAGAACTGAAAGTGATGCTTCACTTGCTCGTAAACACAACGATGCAAATGTTTTATGTTTGGGAGCAAGATTTACAAAACCTAAAAAAGCTATAAAGATTATAAAAGTATTTTTAACAACTGATTTTGAAGGTGGTAGGCACGCTAGACGAGTTAAAAAGATGAGCTAGGGAGTATTTATGGTTAATGTTTTGATTCCTATAAATGAAAATTATCAAGAATATTCCAGATTGATTTCTGAAATTTCTTTTTATAATGATATTAACATTATAGTTGGTATTACAGAAGATTTGGAAAAAAATGTTATTAAAGATGAAAATGTAAAATATTTGGTTTTTAAAAATGGCTCAAACAAAGAAGAAATTATAAATGCTATGAGCAAATTTGTTTTAGCAGGCAAAATTTTAATTTTAAGAAAATCTATCTCAAAAAAAGATTTTAACAAAATTATAGCAACAAATGAAAAAATTGTAATTGCAAAAAGCAAACCAACAAACAAATTTGTCTCTTTTTTCAAAAAGATTTGGCACAAAATTGTTAAACTCTTTTTTGGTGTTGCTTTTTATGAAGGTAACACTAGTGTAATTATGTTTGATGATGATTTGTCAGAAGTGTTATTACAGACAGGTAATATAAGTTACAATAGCAGAGTGAATAGATGGCGTGGAATTGATGAAACTGCCGTTGATATTGAAGATAAAAAAATAGTTAAATTTCCAGTTGACAAAAAACAAAATATTACGTTTAGTATTACCATTGCTTGTTTAATTGCTTTTGTGGCACTGGCTTCTACATTGATTTGTTTATTTGTTAATTTAACTTTTATATTTGGATTATTTTTGGCTTGTGTGGACATAATTTGTATTTTTGTGGCTTTGTTGTTACTTTTAATGTTGTTGTTTAATAATAAAGTTGGAGAAAAAAATATTAAAGAAGCTGTTTTAATAGAAAATTGATTTTATGGTGAAAGTGCAAGCTCTGCGCTTGCATAAAAAAGCTTTGCTTTTTGTTTTTTTGCTCATGCAAAAAAACTTTCACCTTTATAAAAGGAGTTTGTATGAAAAAAATCAAAATAGGAATTAATGGTTTTGGTAGAATTGGTAGACTTGTTATGAGAGTTTGCACAAATAGAGAAGATGTGGAAATTGTTGCAGTAAATGACCCATTTATTGATGCTGAATATGCCAAATATCTTTTTACGCATGATACCATTCATGGTGCTTTTAATTGTGACTGTGATGTAAAAAACGGAAAACTTTTTGTAAATAAAAAAGAGATTTCATTTTACAATGAAAAAGAACCAGCTTTAATTCCATGGGGCAAGCATAATATTGATGTTGTTGTTGAATCAAGCGGAAAGTTTACTAAATATGAAGATGCTGTAAAGCATATTGAAGCAGGAGCAAAAAAAGTTGTTGTTTCGGCACCGGGGAAAAATATGCCTATGTTTGTAATGGGTGTAAACCATAAAGATTACAAAAAAGATATGTTGGTTGTTTCAAATGCATCATGCACAACAAATTGTCTTGCACCTCTTGCAAAAGTGATTAATGATAATTTTGGTATAGAAGAAGGCTTAATGTCTACTATCCACTCAATTACTGCAACGCAATTAACTGTTGATGGACCATCAAAAAAAGATTGGCGTGGAGGAAGAGCTGCTTCTTATAATATAATTCCATCTTCAACAGGTGCGGCAAAGGCTGTTGGAGAAGTTATTCCACAACTTAAAGGAAAACTTACAGGAATGAGTTATAGAGTTCCTACGCTTAATGTTTCAGTTGTAGATTTGACTTGTAGATTAAAGAAAGAAACTACTTATGAAGAAATAGTAAAAGTTATAGAAAAGGCGTCAAAAAAAGAAATGAAAGGCATTTTAGGTATAACTGATGATTATGTTGTTTCTTCCGATTTTATTGGCGATATGCGTACTTCTATTTTTGATGTTAAAGCAGGTATTATGATTAGTCCTACATTTGTTAAATTGGTTTCTTGGTATGACAATGAATGGGGTTATTCAAACAAAACTGTTGATTTGTGTGTATATATTTCTAAAAATTAATGAGGAATTTTATGGAAAATAAAAATGTACAAGAAAACAAAAATTCAAAAAAAATTAATTTTAATTCTATTCTTTCTTTTATAGCTTATATAGGTATAGGTTGCATTGCTGTTGCTTTAATTTTAACTCTGGTTTTTGAAAATGACGCAACTTTATCAAATGCATTTAGAACAGTTGGAGAAGTTATAGCTTATTTAATTTCTATATTTTTAGCTTTCTTTTGGGTTAAATCCCATCCTCATAAAGCTTGGCTAATTTGCTATGTTGTTTTCGTGGTAACAATTGTAGTGCTTTATATTTTAAGAGTTTTTTAAAAAGGTTGATATATGATTAATGTGATTATTACCTGTACTTTAGTGATTTTAATTGCTATGTTTGGTTTGCTAAAAACAATTTGGGGAGGATTTATTTATTTTGCACTTAGTGCATTAGTTGTTTTGTTTGTATATTGGCTAATAATATTGATTAAATCATATATTATAACTTTTCATAAAAATATAGATGAAAGGTATAAAATTTATTGTGCAAATATTGTAAATTCATCATCAATAACTTTACAAGAAATTGAAAGCAAAAACCAAATTTACTTTAATCAGTTTAAAAAGTCATTAAGAAAAGAAAAACTTTTAGAAATTGCAAAAATGTTGTTGGTTGCATCTTTACTTGTTATATGTGTAGGACTTTTCTTCTCTGGAAAATTGATTTAATTTATGATGTTAATTTGTTAACAAACACTTTTCGACATAATGGGAATTGAGAATTCCCTTTTTTGTTATCAAAATAGTTGATTAAAATTTTATTTTGTGGTAAACTTTCTTGCAGACAAAAAGGAGAAAAAATATGTATACTTACGAAAAAAAAGAAAAACAAGGAATTTTAAAAATAAAAATTTCAAAAGAAAATTGGGAAAAAGCAGTAAATGAAGTTTATGAAAAAACAAAAAACAAATTTACCGTTCAAGGATTTAGAAAAGGAAAAGCACCAAAGAAAGTTATAGAACAAACTTATGGTGATACTGTATTTTTTGATGATGCTTTTGAAAATGTAATAAATCAAGAATACAACAAATTCTTGACTGAAAACAAAGAAGTTGTTCCAGCATCTTATCCAAGAGTTGAAATGAATTCTTTTACTGTTGATTCTGGTATTGAAGCTACATTAACATTTGACCTTATGCCAGAAATAGAAATTGGCAATTTAAGCAATCTTACTTCAAAAAAAGCAGATGTTGTTGTAGAAGACAAACAAATTGATGAAGAACTTAAAAAAGAACAAGAAAAACATGCAAGATTTGTTGAAGAAGATAAAGCATGTGAAAATGGAGATTTTGCAACAATAGATTTTTCTGGTGCAATTGATGGCGTTAAATTTGATGGAGGCACAGCTGAAGATTATAAATTAGAACTTGGCTCTCATACTTTTATTGAAGGCTTTGAAGAACAAGTAGTTGGAATGAAAAAGGGTGAGACAAAAGATATTAATGTTGTTTTCCCTGAAAACTACGGTGCTGAAAATCTTAAAGGAAAACCAGCAGTATTTACTGTAACTGTAAAAAAAGTAGAAAAGAAAGTTTTGCCAGAAATAAATGACAAATTTGTTTCTGATACAACAGAATTTGAAACTCTTGAAGATTATAGAAAATCTATTAAAGAAAATTTGTTAAAACAAGAAGAAGAAAAAGTTGAAAGAGACTATGAAGTTGCATTGATTGATGAAGTTGTAGATAGATGCAATGTTGATATTCCATATTCTATGATAGAACACGAAGTTTCTCACATGGTTGAAGATTTTGCTCATAGACTTTCTCATCAAGGTATGAAAATGGAAGACTATTTGACTTACATCGGAAAAACTTTGGAAGAATTTAAGAAAGAAAGAGAAGAAGATGCTTCTAAAAATATAAAGACAAGACTTGTTCTTCAAAAAATAATAAGCAAAAACAACATTGTAGCTACTAGTGAAGAACTTGATGCAAAATTGTCAGAATATGCTGGTAAATATGGAATGAATTTAGAAGAATTTAAAAAGAATTTATCACCAAATGATTATGCATATTTTGAAAATAATTTAGTTATGACAAAATTATTGGAATTTATTAAATCTAAAAATAAATAATTGGGCAATAACTTTAATATCATAGTTTTGTATAAAATTAAAAATTTTAGGGAGGATAATTGTTATGTTGATACCTATGGTTATAGACCAAACAGGAACGTCTGAAAGGTCATATGATATTTACTCACGATTACTTGAAGATAGAATAATTTTTCTAAATGGGGAAATCAATGATGATATAGCAAATATTGTTGTTGCTCAGCTCATTTATCTTGAAGGTAAAAACCCTAATAAAGATGTATTCATATATATTAATAGCCCGGGGGGAAGTGTATCAGCAGGGCTTGCAATTTATGATACAATGAAATATATAAAATGTGATGTTTCAACAATTTGTGTGGGCAGAGCTGCTTCTATGGGGGCTTTTTTGCTTGCTGGCGGAACAAAAGGCAAAAGATTTGCGCTCCCAAATAGTGAAATTATGATTCATCAGCCATTAGGAGGAGCACAAGGTCAAGTTAGTGATATACAAATACAAGCAAATCATATTCAATATATAAAAGATAGAATGAATAAAATGCTTAGTGAAAACACAGGAAAACCACTTGATATTGTAGAAAAAGATACAGATAGAGACAATTATATGACAGCACAAGAAGCAAAAGATTATGGATTGATTGATGAAATTTTCTTATCTAGAAAAACTGCAAAATAAGGAGTTATAATGGAGCAAAATGATTATAAATGTTCTTTTTGTGGAAAAAGCCAAAAAGAAGCAAAAAAATTAATTGCAAGTCCAAACGGAGATGCGTACATTTGTGATGAATGTGTTGTTATTTGTAAAGACATAATTGCAGAACTAGGGAAAAAATCTTCTTTTGAAAAAATTGAATTGCCAACACCAGCAGAAATCAAGCAAGCTCTTGATGACTATGTTGTAGGGCAAGATGAAGCAAAAAAAGTTTTAGCAGTTGCTGTTTATAATCACTACAAACGCTTAAATTATAACTTAACAAAAAGTTCAACAGAAAAAGATGATGTTGAACTAGAAAAAAGTAATATTTTAATGGTTGGACCAACTGGTTCTGGAAAAACTTTGCTTGCAAAAACACTAGCAAAAGTTTTAAAAGTTCCGTTTGCTGCTGCTGATGCAACCACTTTAACAGAAGCTGGTTATGTTGGCGATGATGTTGAAAATATTTTGCTTAAACTTATACAAAATGCTGATTATGACATAGAAAAAGCACAGCGCGGTATTATATATATTGATGAAATAGATAAAATTGCAAAGAAAACACAAAACGTTTCAATAACTAGAGATGTTGCAGGAGAAGGAGTGCAACAAGCACTTTTAAAGATTATGGAAAGCACTGTTGCTTCTGTTCCACCACAAGGTGGTAGAAAACATCCTCATCAAGAAATGATACAAATAGATACAACAAATATTTTATTCATATGTGGTGGCGCTTTTGTAGGAATTGACAAGATAATAGATTCAAGAATAAACGACACAACTCTTGGTTTTAATGCATCAATTAAAACAAATGAAGAAAAAGAAAAAGTAAATTTTGTTAAAGATATTCAACCGAACGATTTGATTAAATTTGGATTAATACCAGAATTTATAGGAAGGTTACCTGTTGTAGTTGGACTTGATGACTTAAATCAAGAAGCACTTGTGAAAATTTTGACAGAACCAAAAAATTCTATTGTAAAGCAATATAAACTCATGTTCAAAATTGATGGAGTTGAAATAGAATTTTCTGCTGAAGCTGTCAATGCAATAGCAAAAAAAGCTATGGAATTAAAAACAGGTGCAAGAGGATTGCGAACTATTTTGGAAAACAAAATGACAAAATTAATGTTTGAGATTCCAAGTTACAAAGATGTGAAAAAAGTTATTATAACTGATAAATTTATTGAGTTTGATAATGCAGAACCTCAAATAATTAAAGTTGATGATAAAAAAGAAGTGGGCTAAAATAAGTTCACTTATTTTAACTCTTTGATTAATACTAGCATATATAAAATTGTCAAGGAGGAAAAATGAGAAGATTTTTTAACATTTTAGACAATCAAAATCAATCAAATAGATTTTTAACTATTCAAAATGCAAGAGAAGATATAATAGGTGAATTGGAAGCTATTATTCAATATGAAAATCATTATAATCAAACAAATGAAACATCTGCAAAAAACACTATTAGGCATATTGCTGATGAAGAAAAAGTACATGTTGGAGAATTGTTTGGATTATTGTTTTATTTAGATCCAGACAGTAAAACTTTTTTTGAAGAAGGATTAAAAGAATTTAATGAAGTATTTAAATAAGAAACAATATTTTTTGTTTCTTTTTTATTAAATATTTAAAAATCTCTTGACAATTATATAATAAATAGCTATACTTTATAGCGTAACATAAATATTTGCGAGCGTGGCGGAATGGCAGACGCGCTTGTTTAAGGGGCAAGTTCGAAAGAGTGTGGGTTCGACTCCCACCGCTCGCACCAAAAAGGTTTTGCTTAGTGGCAAAACTTTTTTTATTATTACAATAAATACATTTTAAAAAATGGTAGTCGAACCCACGGGTTCGTGGGGTCCCCAAAAATGCAAAGCATTTTAGGGGTAAGGGCTTCCACCGCTCGCACCAAAAA
>CALVNR010000003.1 GCA_944349905.1 uncultured Clostridia bacterium
CCAACTGGAAATGGTTTGGCTGCTTATGGTGGACTTTATAACAACGCTTCACAAACACCTTCTCTTGCGAGTGAAAACACATATGTTCCAGTTGAACTTAATACAGAGATGCCATTGCTTAATACAACGACATCTTCAAATGCAATAACAGTTCAACAAGCAGGCGACTATGAAATTAATTATCACTTACAAATTCAATCAACACAAGAGTTAACATTTAATGTAACTGCAAGAGCTAATACCACACCTATTGACTCATCAACAATAGAACAAACAGCTCTTGAAACAGCAACTGGCGGAACTTTTGTTGTTGATGTTACTGCCTCTGTAATAGCTCCGTTGTCTGCATCAGATGTAATAGATTTAGCAATTGCAGCAACTACTTCCCCTAGTGGAGCAACAATAACTATTCCAGAAAATGGTGATGCAACGCTAACTGTAAAAAAATTAAATACAACAAGTTAAAATTTGGTCAAAACCAAAAGACAGAGCATTTTTGCTCTGTCTTTTATTTTAAATATTACCAATAAATAATTGACAATAATTGCAAGAGTATGCTAAAATGCTTACATGAAGAATAAATATTTGGCACTTTTATTATAAAATTCGTGTCACTAATGTGGCACAAATTTTTGGTTGTGCTAAATAGAAAAGTCAGCACAACCCAATGTGCTGATTTTTTTAAGGAGTAAATATGAAAGAATACAAACCACATGAAATTGAAGAAAAATGGAAAAAATATTGGCAAAAAAATCAAACTTTCAAGACTGATGTTTGGGATTTCTCAAAACCAAAATATTATGTGCTAGATATGTTTCCTTATCCATCAGGGGCAGGTCTTCATGTTGGACATGTTGAAGGTTACACAGCAACAGATATTGTCAGCCGTATGAAGAGAATGCAAGGATATAATGTATTGCATCCTATGGGTTATGATTCTTTTGGTCTTCCAGCAGAACAATACGCGATTTCAACTGGCAATCACCCTTATAAATTTACACAAGAAAATATAAACTATTTTAGAAGCCAACTTATGAATAATGGCCTTTCTTATGATTGGACAAAAGAGATTTCCACTTGTGAACCTTCATATTACAAATGGACACAATGGATTTTTAAACAATTATATCTTGACGGTCTTGCAAGAAATGTTGAAATGCCAGTAAACTACTGTGAAGAACTTGGTTGCGTTCTTGCAAATGATGAAATAGTTGATGGAAAATCGGAAAGAGGTGGATTTCCTGTTATTAAAAAGGATATGAAACAATGGGTTATTGACATTCCTAAATATGCTGAAAGATTGCTTGATGGCTTAAATGAAATTGATTGGCCAGAAAGCACAAAGGCTATGCAAAGAAATTGGATTGGAAAATCTACTGGTGTTGAAGTTGATTTTGAAATAGTTGGTGGTGGACAATTTTCTATTTTTACAACTTGTATTGAAACAATTTATGGCATAACATTTATGGTCGTTGCGCCAGAAAGTAAACTTATTGATAGTTTAAAATCAAGAATAAAAAACTGGGATGAAGTAGAAAAATATCGCAATGCTACTGCTCTTTTAAGCGATCTTGAAAGAACAGATTTAAACAAAGGAAAAAGTGGTGTAAAACTTGAAGGCATTTATGCAATCAATCCAGTAAACGGCAAACAAGTTCCTGTATTTATAGGAAATTTTGTTTTGGCTAGTTATGGAACAGGTGCAGTAATGGCAGTTCCAAGCCATGACCAAAGAGATTTTGAATATGCAATAGAACACAAAATAGACATGATACAAGTTATTAGTGGCAAAGATACAACAGAAAAAGCTTTTGAAAAACAAGATTACCTTGGCAAAGGTTGCACTTTGATTAATAGTGAAGAATTTTCTGGTCTTACTGTTGAACAGGCAAAAGAAGCAATTACTTCAAAACTTGAAAAAATGGGAAAAGCAAGAAGAACTGTTAATTACAGATTCCACGAATGGATTTTTGCAAGACAAAGATATTGGGGAGAACCTGTTCCAGTAATCAATTTTGACGATGGCACTCACATGGTTCTTGATGATAAAGATTTGCCTTTGGAATTACCTCTTGTTCAAGATTATTTGCCTGCAAAAGATGGTTCTAGTCCACTTGCAAAACTTCCACAATGGTTAAATGTTGAAATAAACGGAAAAAAAGGAAAACGCGAAACTTCAACAATGCCAGGAAGCGCTGGTTCAAGTTGGTATTATCTAAGATATATAGATCCACACAACGACAGCGAACTTGCAAATAAAGAGCTTTTAAAGCACTGGATGCCTGTTGACTTATATGTTGGAGGTCCAGAACACGCAGTTGGCCATTTGTTATATTCAAGAATGTGGAATAATTATTTGTTTGATAAAGGCATTTCCCCTGTTAAAGAACCTTTCAAAAAACTTATTCATCCTGGAATGATACTTGGGGCAAATGGAATAAAAATGGGTAAAAGATACCCTGAATATGTAATTGACCCAAATGATGTTATAAAACAATATGGTGCAGACACATTAAGATTGTATGAAATGTTTATGGGCCCAATTCAAATTTCAAAACCATGGGATAATAATGGTGTCGCTGGTGCTAGAAAATTCCTTGATAAAGTTTGGAAAATTTATCAAGAAAAAGAAATTTCAAATAAACCAAATAACAATTTGAAATTAATTTATAATCAAACTGTAAAAAAGGTAACGGAAGATTATGAATCTTTGAACTTTAATACTGCTATTGCTCAAATGATGATATTTGTCAATGCTCTTAGCAAAGAAAATGTCTTCCCTACTGAATATGCTGAAAACTTCTTAAAATTGTTGAATCCTGTTTGTCCGTTTATTACAGAAGAATTATGGCAACAATTGGGCCATGCAAACACAATTTCATACGAAACATGGCCAAAATACGATGAAAATGCACTGGTTGTTGATGAAATTGAATTGCCTGTTCAAATAAACGGAAAACTTAGAAGCAAAATAATAATAAACCTTTCTTTGTCAGAAGAAGAAATAAAAAACAAAGCAATAGAAAGTGTAAAAGATATTTTAAATGGAGCAGAAATAAAAAAATTCATTTATGTTCCAAAACGCATTTGCAATATAATTGTTTAAAAAAAGATTGCTTAAAGCAATCTTTTTTTTCTTCCTTTTTTATAAAACTATTATTTTTGAACATTATAATAATAGTTTTGTTTTAAGGAGATAAAAGTTTGAATTCGTTTGAAAAATTTATATACTTTTTTCAACAAACAATGACAAAACCAACTATATATGGTTGGTATCATATTTTATGGCTTTTTATTCTTATTTTAATTTGCTCTTTAATTATTATATTTAGAAATAAAATATCTCAAAAGACAGTAAAATATTCAATACTTATAATTTCTATTTCATTAATTTTATTTGAAATAATGAAGCAACTTACATATAGTTTTAATTGGAACGAAAACACTCAAACGGCAACTTGGAATTATCAATGGTATGCTTTCCCTTTTCAATTTTGCTCTACTCCAATGTATTTAATGTTTATAGCTGGAATATGCAAAAAAAATCTTTTTAGAGATAGTTTGTATTCTTATCTTGCGACATTTGCGTTATTCGGTGGGTTTGTTGTAATGTTATATCCAGGAGATGTATTTACAACTACAATTTTTATCAATATTCACACAATGTTTTGGCATGCTAGTATGGTTGTAGTTGGCTTTTTAATATGGGCAACTAACTCCATAGAGAACACACAAAAAACTTTTTTAAAAGCATTTTGTGTGTTCTTATCAATGATTGCTCTTGCAATGCTTGCAAATTATATATGGAAGTGGTCAGGCGGAATAGAAACAGGTCAAACTTTTAATATGTTTTATATCAGCCCTTTTTACAAATCTACTCTACCACTCGTATCTATTATTTATAACAATGCTCCATATATAATATTTTTGTTGTGTTATATTTTTGGGTTTTCACTAGCTGCTTATATAATAACAATTGTAGCCATAGCAATCAATCACACATACTTAAAACATAAAAATAAAAAATAAATAAATCATCCTTAAAATGAAGTGTACTTTCTAAGTTGTCCAACTTTTAAATACACTTTAAAAAATAGGATGTTTTTTATTTAAATAAGTCAAATTATTGTAAAAATTAAATAAAAATGATATAATACAAATGTATTTTGGAGAGATGTCAGAGAGGCCGAATGAGACGGATTCGAAATCCGTTATACGAGCAATCGTATCGGGGGTTCGACTCCCCCTCTCTCCGCCAACAAATTATATTGTAAAAACATAAGTAAAATTTTATCAAAAAGAGAGAAACTATGAAAATAAATAGAAATTACAATATAAAAAATTGCGATGCAAAAATGTATTTAGTTCAAGGTGATGAATATTCAATATCTTATCAGATTGGCAAAATTTTCAAAAAATCTTTAAATAAATATGTAAACAATTTAAAAAAAGAATTTTTTTCAAATAATGCTAATTTGAAATATGTAAATAAAATGAAAAATTTGTTAAAAGAAAAATATCCTTTTGTATTTGATGCAGTTCAAGGAAGAGCTGACGGGGCAAATATAGATTTAGATTTATTTATATATTATATGTGCTCTGAATACAGAAATCAACAACCTGAAAAATGCTCATCAATAATTGTCAATACAAAAAACAATAAATTTATAATGCATAATGAAGACGAAGATTGCGACAAATATAATACAAAAATTATTAAATATCAATTTGACAATAATATAAAATTTATAGAAATAGCTTATGCCGACTCTTTGGAAGGAACTGCATGTCATTATGGTAAAGAGTTTGTATTTACAATGAATTATATACATGTAAATAAATATAATTTAAATTATCTTCCAATGCATTTTTACAACAAGCTATTAGCAAATGCTAAAAATAACGAAGAATTTTTTAATATAATAAAAAATATACCAATAGCAAGTGCAACTGGTTTTAATTTTTATGATTATAAAGAGAAGAAATTTTATTATATTGAAAAAGTATTTGACAAATTTGACATAAAAGAAATAGAAGGAATAAATCTCCATACAAACCATTTTACTGCAAAAGAATTTACAAAATATAATCCGAAACTTTTGGCAACAAACAGCAATACTTTTAATAGATTGTTAATCGCTAAACAAATGTTAGGAGAGGCAAAAGATTTAACAATAAATCAAGCAAAAAGCATATTGACTTATTATGGTACATGCGACTACAATTCAGTTATGAGCAAGAAAAATTGTGGATATGATAGTTTGACTTTTGGAACTTTTTTGTTTGATCCAGTAAATAATATTTCTGAATTTGATGTTTATAATAAAAAGCATGATAAATTAAAATTTGAATTGTAAACTTATTTTTATATTTACAAAGTTTAAGTTATATTAAAAATTTTATTTCAAATTTTAAAATTTAAACATATTAACTTTATAAATGTTGTACTATTTTATCTTATAACACAAAATATCATAACCTTTACACTTGAAGAATAAAAATTATATAAAATTGAATAAATAGCACTTTCGTATAAACCATAAAAAGTATTTTCTAGTGTTACAATGTGATCAAAATTATAAGCATTCGTTTCACTAAAATATTTGAGAGCAAAATTTATATTTTTAATTTGCAAGGAACAATCTAGTTTCTTTCATTATAATTTTCTTCATCAACTAAAAAACTACATTATGGCTAGTACCAATATTAAATAAATTTTAGTTTCTTTTACCATGTAATATCTAAAATGGTTTTAATAACTAAATTGAACATCTCTTACAAAATCTGTTTTTCATTTTTATCTCTTATTTTTTCAAAAATCAATTCGAAATTTAGTTCATTTACAAGTTTAGTGTAAAAAAATTAGTATAAGTGAAATTGAAATTGTTTTTATTTTTATGTCTATCAAATTAATGGTCCAAATTTATATATAATTATAAATTTATTTAATCATATTATTATTGTTGTGATTATATTTTTTTAAAAAAAATGTCAAATGTTTTTGCCGTAATAATGAGTAAAAAAGAAAATAAAGTCAAATAATAAAAAAACAAGTAAATTTTTAAAAAAAATTGTTTTTTTTTATTAAAATGTTTTGTTTTTTTTAAAATATTTGCTAAAATCAAAATGAAATAAAGGAGATTGTTATGGAAAATACAAAATTTTCAATTAAAAGAAAAATAATTGCTACTGCTGTAAGTATTTTGCTTTGCATATTTGTAATCGGCATCTCAGTTTACGCTGCTTTGGCACAAAGTTTGACACTTACCAACCAAATTATCATCAGCACTAGTGGACAAACAAAAGTTGATGCAAAAATTTATGAATACATAAACACTGGCACAGCTGGAATAACTGAAATAAGTGGTTTGTCAGCAGAACCTTCTTGGGGCGGAGCTACACACACAAAAGATTCAAATAATGACTCTTACTCAGGCTCTTTATCAAACGCAGTTTTTGATGCTGAAACTAGAAAAAATTACTATGCTTGGAAAATTGAATTGACAAACACTGATTCTTCTGTTGCTTATGCTCATATTACTAGCCCTGCTGTTGATAATGGACAAATTGATGTTTGGGCTGGTTCTACTTGGGACTCATTAGAAAAGAAACAAAACGCAGAAGTTAAGGGAGAACTTACTCTTCAAAAATCTGGTAGTGGTGTTTATTATATCGTTGTAGCAACAAATAAAAGCTTAGATTCACTTGCTACTGCATCACCAATTGATTTTGGTATTACAATCAATATTGACCAAACAGCAGCTTAATTAAAATTAAACAAAAAACAGCAATTTAAATTGCTGTTTTTTTGTTATAATAATTTAATTTTAATCTTTTGTATCATTTTGATTTTCTTTTGCTAGTTTTTTCATTTCTTTCTTTTGGTCATAGTAGGTAAATAGTAAGAACATCAATTCAAAACAATTTCTAAACATTATCAGCGAACAAGGTATAATAATTAAAACCAAAATACCAGTAGGCGAAGTTACAAATTTTAAAAAAGAAACAAAAAGATTTCCACCTTCAACATACTCACCTATTACATAATCTTGGTAAATAATATTTGTGTCAACATTTACATTATTTGTGCCTTTTGTTTTAAACCATTTATTCCCGTAAGCATCTATAACAACATCAACAATTTCATGAAAAACTATTCTAGAAGTTTTTGGAGCAGAAGACGGTTGAACCCCGTTTGCAACTGTCGGTGGCGTTTTACAATTTGGGTCAACATAATCATAAAATGCAATATAATCACCTTTATTATATTCACTTGGGTCATTTTGCTTGATAAATGCACTATCGCCCACCTTAAAACCAGCGTTAACCATGCTACCAGAAACAATATTTATCATGCCATATCCAAACACCATTGGAACACCTTTTGACATTTTTGTTATAAACAAAGAACCTGCAAAAGTCATGGCAAAAAACAAAACAACATAAAGTAAAACATCAATAATCACTGCAAACGTTTTTTTCTTGTTTTGTGAGCAATTGTTTTGTCTGTCGCTTTCAACTGATGATAAAGAAGCTATATTTTCTGCATCTTTATTTTTTTTAGCTAATATTTTATCTTTTTCCATGTATTTTTAGTATAGCAAATTACAAAAAATAATCAAACCAAATTAAAACACGTTAATATTTAATCAAATTTACAAAAACCAACTAGTAAATATTTTTTATAAAGGGTTTTATTTTTTTTAAATATCTAAAAGGAATTTTCATGTAATTAAAAGGTCTCCTGACATTATCATGACAATCACTTCCGCCTGTTATAATCTTTTTGTGTTTTTTTGCAAATTTTAAAAGTTTTTTTATGTGACCTATTGAAGATTTATGAAAACACTCTATTCCATCTAATTTATGGTAAATTTCATTTAACACATCAAAATTGTTTGTATAAAGCAAAGGGTGTGCAAGAACGGCAATTACCCCGCTACTATGAATTGCACCAACAACCTCTTCAACACTAAGAAATATCGAAGAAACATCAACATAAAATTTTGATTTTGGATTGTTTATTCCCTTTCTTAAAAAAACACTCCTATTGTTGACAGCATCTTCTCCACAACATTTTATTATTTCTTTTTTAACTCTTTAACTAGACAAAGCTTGATAAAAAATTTTCCAAGTAGAAAAATGATGACTCCAAACCTTATCTTGCAATTTTGGTTTTTCACATTTTAAGGTTGGGTCTATTTCTTTAAAAATTTTAAATAATCCTTTTGCTTTTGTAATATCCCCTTGTTCATTTTCTTTCTTTGATTTTTCCAAAATAAATTTTTCTAATATTTTATAATCAAAGCCATAAGCTAAAATTTCAATTGGTAAACCATTGTGGCAAGTAGTAATTTCACAGCCCGGAACAAAAAAGCCATTAAATTTGTAATTTTTATTTACAAATTCTTTAACCCCCTCTATGCTATCATGGTCAGTTATTGAAATGGCTTTTACTTTGTTTTCTTTTGCTAAGTCCAAAAATTTTGTTACCGAATTAATACCATCTGAATATGTAGTGTGGTTGTGTAAATCTAAAAACATATTTTATCCTTTTTATCCAACTTTAATTATACTTTAATAAAAGAAAAAATCAAGAAATTATCTTATATTTTTGTTAATTTAATAACAGTTTTTATCTTTCAAGCATAAAATGTTTTGATAATTATAAAAAATATATTATAATCTGCTATATGACTATGAATAAACAAAATAAAAAAATTTATAAAGTAATAATAGACACAGACCCCGGCGTAGATGATACGGCGTGTCTTATATTGACTTTGTTTGATAAAGAAGTAGATGTAAAATTAATCACTACAGTTGCAGGCAATGTAAATTTAAATAAAAGCACAAGAAATGCTTTACATTTAATGGACTTATTAGAAAAAGACACTCCTGTTGCAAAAGGAGAAGCAAAAGCATTGGAAAGAATTTCTCCTAATGCTGAATTTATACATCAAAAAGATGGTATGGGAGGATATACACCACCGAAGACAACAAAACACAAAGTTATAAATGATGATGCAGTAAGCGCCATGTATAAAATTCTGAAAGAAGGTGATGGTGATATTGCTATATTGGAACTTGCCCCTCACACAAATTTAGGCAAATTATTAAAAACACATCCAGATATAATTGAAAAAATACCTTGCATATATTTTGAAGGCGGGTCACCATACGGAGTACCTGGCTTTCCAGACCATATCTCTTTTAATATTTCAACAGACCCAGAAGCTTTCCAAATTGTGCTTGATAGTAAAATACCTCTCAAAATGATACCTTCTGATATGGGAAGAAGAAAAGCGCATTTGGATGAAAATTTTGTTTATAAACTTAAAGAAACAAACGAAGTAGGAAACTTTTTGTATCAAATGTATTCAAAATATTGGGAACCTAATTTTCCTGATAAACGAATAGCCACAAACGACACATGTGTATATTTTATGTTAAAATATCCAAACCTTTTTAAAACTGTAAAATGTGATATTAAGGTTGATACTTTTGAAGAACTAGGAAAGACTTACATGAATTTTAATGATAACGGAAATATTGATATGGCAATAGAAGTAAATAGGAAAAAATTATTAAAATTAATATACAAAAAAATAAAAAAGTTAAATAATTTAAAAATAAAGAATTAAATTTTAAATTAAATTTAATTAAGTGAATTAAATAAAAATGCATTAATAATAAAAAAATATAAATAAATAATAAAAAGGATTAAAAATTTATTTTTTTAATCCTTTTTTTGTCTTTATTTTAAAGGCTTATAGCGTTTTTAAGAAAAATATTATAAAAAATAATAAACAAAAATAAATTAATTATTTTTTTATTTTTTTTGTTTTTTTATTTAATTTTTTATAATTTTTTAAAAATTGCAAACAATTTATTTGTAGATATTTATTTATATAATATATATATTTATAAATAAATATGTCAAAATTATTTTGATTTTTTATTGCTGTGTGGTAAAATCATAGTTGAAAAATGTCGCAGAGGAGTAAAGTTATGAAAATAAAAAATTTTTTTAGTAAATTATCTTTTGCATTTGCGTTGATTGGCACACTTTGTGGTGTCATGTTTTTATCTAACAACAAAGCTATATCAAAAACAGAGGGAGCATATACTGTATACAATCAAATACAAAACAACTTGCCTCAGTATTTGTCTTTTGAAAATTCTTCTAGTTCTATTACAACAGACAAAAGTATAATACTTATGGACCATGAAGGTAATTTATCTTTAAGCATAGCTGCCGATACAAACCATATTGTTAATGGAAACGGAGAAAATACGGGAAAAAGTAATTATGCTTACTATCCAGATATAAACAACAAAAATATGTATTATTACTTTGACTTTATTTCTGCATTATCTCTTTATAAAGACATTACAAACCAAGAAATAACTGAAGGTTTAGAAAATCAAAACTTGCTCGATGGTAAAAATATTGAAACATTTGCACAACCACATGACACTCCATTTGCTATACAAGGTTACTCTTTTACTCCAAAAAAATTTAATATAACTTTTAACCTTGGTTCTCAATTTAATTCTGGTGAACAAGAAATAATAACCTTAACAGAAGGTCTTTACACTCTTGTTATTCCTATAAAAGTTTACTACACATATGATAATGGTTTAACTTTCTCCTTATTAACTACCACACAAATTGAATACACTTTTATGCTTTTCAATTCAGGAACATATTTCAACACTTCAACTGGTATGCAGAATGTTACCATGTCAAACGCAGAGCAAGTTTCTATAACAAATAGTAGCGTATACTCTGCTTATTACTACTACAATTACACCACAAATCAACTACCTAAATTTACTTACAACCCTTATGTATATCAAATTTCAGTTACCTATACAGATTACGAACAACTTACACACTATGCAAAAATTGAATTTAATGGAACAGACTTTAACTTCCTTGATGAAAACGGACAACCTTCTTCTGAAAATTTTGTCATGGCAAACTATGATGAAAATTTAAAGCAAGTTTATTTAACATTTAATGAACTTGGTAGATATGATTTATCATTTGAATATTTGTATATGGTTGAAAATGGTGACAATTCGCAAATTTTCTTACTTCCTTTTGATGCTTTAACACAAGGTGTCAATTCAAACATAAAAAACCTTAGTCAAAGACTTTATGTTTATGGATATCAAGCTACTTATACAAATCACAATGCTCCTGTTGATCCAAGCACAAATCAACATACTTCTGCTGAATTAAAAACAATTTCTGATGATGAATTGTCTTTTGATACAACTTTGACTGCTGATATAACAGCTAGTTTTGAATCTAAATTATCAAATCATAGTTCTACCCCATTTGACTTCAAAAACGCAGCTCTTATAACAGATTTAGAAACATATATAAACGATAAAACACCAGTTGTTACAAATCAAACTCCTGTTAAATTTTTATTTAATGTAAATTTTGACAGCGGTAGTTATTTTTACAAAGTTGTTTCTGACTCAGATGGTAATAAAAAATTGAAAAAAGAAGAAGCTAAACCTTTTACTAATGAAAACCAAGACGAAGCTGGTGAATATCTGTATGTAGTTCAATACACATTCAATGATTACATGGGTGCTGGTGGAATACAACAAAGTGGATATTATCACTATCAATTATTTTACTTTAAAATAACAAATGAAGTTCCTTCAATTAGTGTAATTGAAAAAAATGGAGAAAATTCATCATTAAAACTCACAGGTTTTACAAGTAAATCTGTTTATATAGTAAATGAGTCAACAAAAAGTCCATACAATGCTAATGTTTCAATTCAAATAAAGGTTTATGATTATGTACGCGGAACTACTGTAACATTTAATTCTTTAAAAGAAATGACACAATATGACAGTTCTTCCTTTATTTATTATGAAAACTTTAACTTAGATGGTTCCGAACTAAATGGTAAAGAAATTTTGGAAATTAATGCAGAAAATCCAAATACAAATAGAAGATATACTATTGAATATAAGAACACAAATGAAGGCACACCTCAATCTAAAAAATTTACAATAGATACAAACGAAATTGTATTTTTGAGTGCTAAAACAATTGATTCTGAAATTGGAGATAATCAATATAGTTTAGGAAAAGCTATTGAATCTATATCAACAAATTCTCCTTTCGTATTTAGATGGCAATCAAAAAGCAGTGGCGCGATGACTTATGGATATGTAAAGCAATTCCCATTAGAACAAATTAATTATTACAACCAAGAAAAATTAGGACAAACAAATTATCAAACTCTTTTATCTGATATTCTTTCAACAGAAATTATTCCCGTTTCTTATAAAATCAATTTCTTAAGCGATTTTTCTTCAACTTGGTCACAAATAACAAATACTACTACAGATATTGCTTCTGGAATAAATATAAAATCTACAAATGGTTTGTATGTTTTGCAAGTTTTTGATGATGCAGGCAACTATGGTTTTTATACAATGCTTTATGATGATACTCAACCAGTATTTTTAAAAAATCAAGAAAACTCATATGGTTCAACATACAGCATTTTAAATTCTTATGATATAATACCTGCTGTTGAAGATGATATTTCTATACATTGGGGAAATTATAAAGCTATTATATTACAAAACTATGAAAATCTCAGTTCAATAGAAAGTGTTAATCACAATATCGCTTATACTATTGATAAAGAGAAAGCAAATTATGATTTGCAAAAACTTTTAACAAATTATACTAACTTAGGCAATGAAAATATAACTCAATTTAATACTATAAATTCAAATATAGATGGTCTGCCATATAATAGTAGATATTTGCTTATTAATATTGACGAAAGATACTTAGTCAGAAACACAAATGAACAATATGATTATCTAAATGGCAATTCATATAAAATAACCACAATTAATGAAGCAACTACCACAGCAAATGAGGGAACTTATCAAATTTATATTACAGATGCTTCAAACGCAAATGGAAACAAAAACATTTTAAATTCACCAAGTGCAAAACTTTCTTTGACAGTAACCTCTGATTCTTCACAAACCTTTATCAAATATTTAAATGACAATAACGAATGGGAACCTTTAAAAACAGCAGGATACTCATTATCAAACATCTTCTATGAAAATAGTGATGGGCAATTAGTTAAAGATTCAACAACGGTAAAAGAAAACGAAAATGGTGAAACAATAATAGAAAATAAACCTAGAGAAGACAAAACTTACAAATACATGTATTATACCCCTACTACTGCAAAACGCATTCTATATGTAACATACATACCTTTATCTTCAAGTGGTACTAACAAATCAACCATTTCAACTTTAACAGTTGAATATTATCCTTATGAAATCAAAAAAGTTGAAAAAACAAATTTTTATTATTATGATGTTGTTTCAAGCCCAGAAAATATTATAACTATCTTTGATTATAGCAAAGCAAGTGGTTTGGTGGAAAATCAACAAGAAGAATTTCAACTTGCATTAGGCTCTGATGATTATCCTTTAAATGGAAGATATGTAATCAAAAGAACTTATACAGAAGATTCAACTGCTTCACAATATGATTTTTACGAAAGAACTCTTACAATAGATATTGATTCATCAAACTTAATCAGTCAACTAGAACAACCTTCATCTGATAGCGCTTGGGAAAGCATTATCGGTGGTGATATTGTACTAAGTATGTATAGCGGCGAAAATCAATCAACAATTCAAGTTTCTTTCCCATTTGACAAAGAAGGCAACCAAAATAATGATAGTTTCTACAATGGAGAATACACAAATGACATGACTGGTACCACGATAGAAGTTGCTTCTGTTTCAGGAAACAAACTTCCAATGATGTTGTATGTTCCAAAATATAAATACACCAAAAATGCTAATTACAATAAAGACGACAATTCATTCAGTGTAACAGAAAACAATAATTTATCTTATTATGGTAATGCTCATATTAAAAGAAATGAAGAAACTGGCACTTATGAAGTTGTTGTAGAAGGTCTTTCTGTTTATGGTCCTACAACGCTATCTGACGCACAGCAATATTTGTATAATAATTTATCTATAAAACAATATGAAATTTATGCAACTATTGAATATACACCGGTTGGTTCAAAAGACCCTACAATATTTTACAAAACAAATGGAACAACTAGTGATGGAGGCTATTTAAATTTTTATAGTGTAAATTCATTAGATAATGAAGATTCTACTAGTTTAGAAACACCTATCAATGCTTTATATAAAGCAGGAAAATATGTAGTTACCTTATATCAAGCAAGTAAAGATGGCGATGATTTCTATCGTTTTTATAAATTTAGATTTGATATTACTTCGCAAGAACCTACAATTGATGTAATTGACCAAAATACAGGTCTTATACTAGAAAACAAAAATAATTCATATTATACAAATTCTTCATCTCTTTCTCTTGAATGGGAAGTCCCTTTAAGTGAATATCTTGCTAAAATAGATGAAGATAATATTAATATAACATATTATCCTGATGCAAATGAAAATGTTACAGAAAAAGTAGATTTTGAAATAGTGAATAAAGGTAGCACAACGACATTAGATAGAAAAATATTGTTGAACTTAAAAGACAAAGTTACAACAAAAAATTCAAAATTGCACGTAACAATGCAATACGAAGGTTTTGATTCAACTTATTACAATATTTTAAGCATAGACATATATTTTGATGTTCTTGCTCCAACTGCAAATTTAAATTATTTAATGAACAATTTAACAAATTCTATTAATAATTACATTACTCCACAATACTGGGCAATGAACACACGTGAAAACTATTCATATAATAATGTTCAAACTTCTTCACTTACAGACTTTGCTTATAGTTACACTTTAAATACAGGAATATTTAAGGGTTATGCTTACACTGTTGATAAATCTTTTGTAGACAAATTAACAAGCACAGTACAAAATGCTTCAGTAAATAAATATGAAACTCAAAAAATTTATTACAAACATATATCTACAACAGATGGTTATATCACAAGTTTTACATCGCCAACAACAAAAGAAAATTTTATTGCATCATCTTTTAATGAAATTACTGGTCAATCTGTAAGATTTAGCCCTTCAAATGTTTATGAAATTGTTGAAATTGATAGTGCTGGTAATATGACTTCTTATCTTATAAATTATGTTGGAGATTTAAATCAAACTAGCGAAGCAGAAGAATTTGGAAATATTGTTGCTTTAAATTATACCAACAAAAATGAAGATAATGAAAATATTCAAAAACAATATAATGTTTACAATAATCAAATTTCTAATGGTTCAAATATTTATTCAAATACTGGTTTCTCAATTTCAGGTTTGAATTATCAAAACAATCCTTGGGGATTCTATAAAATTCAATTAAATGGAAGTTCTGGATATACTTACTACATGACTTCACCTGCCCTAAACAGCAATGAAGTTTATAAGTTAACAAAGCCAACATCAAGTGAAATAACATTTAATAATTTCCCAATGTCACAAATTTTGAATCAAGATATACAATCTTCATCTTTAAAACATTCTATTACATTTAATAATGTTTTAAATGGAACTACTGTTAAAAATTATATTACCATCATGGATGCATCACTAGAAACTCAAACAATAAAAAACAACCAAAACAAAAATAGTGCTATTCTTGATATAAGTATTCCAACAGCAAGTCAAATTCAAAGCACAACAAATGGTTATATTTATCCTAAGAAAATAGAAATCCAAGAATTTATAAACAATGAATGGATAACTTATACAAAAGCTATTCAAACCGAAAGTAATTATGGTGTTTGGAATTTTGAAATGAATAACGACACAATTCAATTCACTTCCTCTACTGCAACATTAAGAATAACTGTAAATGTTGCAGAAAACACCAAAGTTAAATATATTATAGAAGATAACTTTGGCAATACAACAACAATAATTCAAATAGCAAATGAAATTGAATTTAACGAAGTTTCAGGAACCAATTATGTCTATGAAATACCTGAAAGTGGAAACGAAACAACTTATCTTGCTGACTCTTCATTAACATACTCATATAATAGTCAACTTTACAGAGTAAAAGTAAGCATTCTTAAAACTGGTGGTTTTGAAGAAGCAACAAATGCTGATTATACAGAAAATGATAAATTGTATGGTCACAACATAAATACTTTATACTTTACTAGTATGGGCGACAATTATGATAAAGTCTTTAAAGTAGAACTTTTTGAATTAGAAAATAATCAAGATGTTTTAAAAACTATCTATGTGAAATTGTATAATAAGCTGCCAAAATACAACGCAACTGGAAATACAAACAGTATTAAAATGATTGACAAAAATGGAAATACATTGCTTAGCAATAATCCAATAAAAAATCAAACTGTTCACATAAACGGAACAACTATTATCACTGATGCACAACCATTTACTACTTATTCTCAAAACGTTACACTCTCTTTCACAAATGGACAATTTAATTCTAATAGTGATTATTTCTACAATTCAAATTTATCTTATTCAGTTTATATTTCAAGAAATGGTGGAGAAACTTGGGAAAATATAAATCAAAATTATGAAGGCTACTTAATAAGTGGAACAGGAAATTACCAAATTTTAGTTAAATACGATTCCGAATCATACTTTACTTCTATTTGCAATTTATATTATCTCACTATCGTAGATTCATCATCAGTATACTATTACATAACTGTTGATGACTCCACAGTAGAAAAATCAAAAGTTGTTTACACAAATGATGATAACAAAACTTTTGAATCAACCTATATTGTGAGTGTAAATTATAATGATAAAGACATTAGATTTAATATTGCGTGGAACGAAGATGAAGAATTAAATCTAAATGCTAGTAAGCCTATTGCCTACCCTGTTGGTGATGGCGTTTGGGTTGAAGAATATTCATATTATTCAAAAACATCATCAGGAAGTTTTGCTGTAATATTTATTCCAGAAGAAGATGATTTCGTTACTACATTGAATTATGAAGATTCAATTGGTTCTTCAACAGAAATTACAGAAAACTCAATAACAGTTTACTCATCTAAAATTCAATCCAACTTTGAAAAATTAAAAATCAATTTCAAAGCTTATTATGGAATTGAAACAAACAAAGTAAATATAGAAATACAAAAATATTTCAATGGCGCTTATACTCCAATTGATTGTACAATTTATAAAGGTAGCAATAGTTCAACAAATTATTTCTATCTTGAAAAGTCAGGAAGTTACAGAATAATATTTAAAGATTCTTGTTCCCCTGCAAATGTACAAAGATTTGGCAACAACGATTATTTGTCAGTTATTTTCTTAAATGAAGTTCCATTTATTATTTCTTACCAAGAAGGTGAAGAAATTATTACTAGCGAAAGAGTACAAAAAGCTGTTTACAACTCACCTGTAACAATTTCATTATATAACCTTTCAACTTACTTCAAAGTAAGTGGCTATCCAGTTATATCTGTTAAGAAAGATGGAGTTGCTTACAATGTTTCTTCATCAAACTACACATACAGATTCACTGAGCCAGGATATTATTCTGTAAAATTCTCTGCTACAACATTATCAAATATTGAAATAAGAGAAGTAGAATATAATTTTACAATTATAAATGCAAATGAATCTAAATATGCTTATTCATTCTCAAATTACAAAGATTACTACATTAAGAAAGTTGTAAAAGATGGTATTGATATAACCCAAAATATTATAAATATTTCCAACTTTGACACTATGATTATAAATAATGTAGAATATCTTACAGAACTGGCATTAAGTTATGGAGACGAAAAAACAGGTGCTGGAAGATACACTATTACAATATCTTCAAATCAAGAAAATTACACAAATATCTTGAGCAATGACTTTACATTTGATGTTTGGATTAATAGTGCAGTTCCTCCAATTAATGTTTCAATAGCAGAAGGAGAAAGCACTTCAAACACAATTACTGTAACTGTTAACATGAAAAATTTCTATGAGTCAATTGGTGATAGCTACTTGATTATTGGTAAAAATAGATACAATATTAATGCTGATACCATTGCCTCTTATCAAGAAATTCAGAGTTTTGCCTTAAATGATGTAGGAACTTGGTACATTCAAGTTTACTCTGACAGTGGCAACTTACTTTATTCTTATAAAGTTTATAAAACTGCTCCTTTAAACGCTTTCTCAATAATTGCAATTATTATAGGTGTTATTGTATTGTTAATAATTATAATAATCACTATAAAACTTAGAAAACGACAAAGAGCAAAATAAAAAAAGTCCGTTTATACGGACTTTTTTATTTTCAATATTTTATGAAATAAAAAAAGCAAAGTGAACACTTTGCTTTTTATTAACCATTTACAACTATTTTAACACCAGGTCCCATTGTAGTTGCAATAGCTACATTTTTAAAGTATACGCCTTTTGCAGCAGCAGGTTTAGCTTTTGTCAAAGCTTCAATAACTGTGTTAAAGTTTTCAAGTAACTTTTCTTTTCCAAAACTAACTTTACCAATAATAACATGAACATTGTTTGTTTTGTCAAGTCTGTATTCAACTTTACCAGCTTTTGCATCGTTGATAGCTTTTACAACGTCCATAGTAACTGTTCCGCTTTTTGGGTTTGGCATTAAACCTTTTGGTCCTAATACCCTAGCTACTCTACCAACAACACCCATCATATCAGGTGTAGTAATGCAGACATCAAAATCAAGCCATCCACCTTGAATTTTTGAAACAATTTCTTCTGCTCCTACATAATCAGCACCAGCTTTAACAGCTGCATCAGCTTTGTCACCTTTTGCAATAACCAAAACTTTTAATGATTTACCTGTTCCATTAGGAAGGATACAAACTCCTCTTACTTGTTGGTCAGCATTTCTTCCATCAACGCCAAGACGAACATGAAGTTCAACAGTTTCATCAAATTTTGCTTTTGGCATACTGAGCAAGGTTTCAAATGCACTATTAGCATCAAAAGATTTTTGTTTAACAAGTTCTAATGCTTGTGAATATCTTTTTCCTACTTTCATTATGCGCCTCCTTAGTCAACTACTGTAACGCCCATGCTTCTAGCGGCGCCTTCAATCATGCTCATAGCTGATTCAACAGAAGTGCAATTAAGATCAGGCATTTTTGTTTCTGCTATTTGTCTAATTTGAGCCTTAGTGATTGTTCCGACTTTTGTTTTGTTTGGTGCTGCAGAACCCTTTTCAAGACCAATAGCTTTTTTAATTAAAACAGCTGCTGGTGGAGTTTTAAGCACAAATGTGAATGATCTATCAGCATAGATAGTAATCACTACTGGAATAACAAGTCCAGCTTGAGAAGCAGTCTTCTCATTAAATTCTTTTGTAAAACCAGCGATATTGATACCATGAGGTCCAAGTGAAGAACCAACTGGTGGTCCAGGTGTGGCTTTACCAGCAGGCAATTGAAGTTTAACCATTGCCGCAACTTTCTTTTCTGCCATTTCTTCCTCCTTATATTGTGGTGTTTTGACAGGTTGCAGTTCCCGTCTCCCACTAAGATGAAAACCTTTGGTTTTCAAATATATAAAGCTTTTTCAAGCGATATACCATACTATCAACTAAGCACTACGCCTAATCATAAAAAAATGTCAAAACACAAGTTTTAACATTTCAATTATACATATTATCTAAATCAATGTCAAGTATTTTTTTGTCTTTTGAAAAAATCTAATATTTTTGTTAATTTTTTAATTTTGAACAAAATACTTTAAGTTATTTAAGCGGTATATTAAAATATCTCACGATTATACTCTTCTTCAATCTCTTTTTTTGCAGATGTAGATATTCTAGCAATCGCAAAACCAAGAATTCCAATAGAAGTAACAGCACTTGCCGCTTCACTTACTTTTTTTGCAGTTTCAGCATGTTTTATGTCATTCATCTTTTTATTATAGTTTTCATAGTCAAGTTCCTTTGCTGTTGATAATTTATACTCGTCAGATTTTATCTCTTCCAACTGTGTCTCAAATTCTTCACGGCTAATTTTTTCATTTTGAAAAGCTGTTATAGCTTTTTCTTCTTCATCATTTAGTTTAAGAATAACTGCTGGATTTTTTTCAATATCTTTAATAAATGAATCATATTTTTCTGTATAAATAATTTCAGCACTCATGCGAGAAACTTGTGTTAATAAAAATCCACACAAGGAAATCATTAAACCTTTTTTTGCCAATGTATACATTTTATTACTTTTTTTAATTGATTTATCATTGTTATTTACTATTTCAATAGTTCTTTTGTGTTGCATATTCTCCCCTTTAATTTTTGTTTTATCATTGTATCATCAAGTTTTGATAAAGTCAATACTTAAATTTATTAATAAAAAAATGCCAAACATGTGTTTAGCATTTTATCACTTTTTAATTTATTATTAATTGTTTGCTTTTCTAATTTGAGAAAATTGCAATTCAACAGATGTTTCTCTTCCAAACATTTCAATGACTGCTGTTAAAACTCCCAAATCTGGATTTACTGCTGAAACCTTTCCTATCATTCCACTTAAAGGTCCATCGACAACTTCAACTGTATCGCCAACAGCAACATCAACATCAACTTTGATTTTTTCAAGTTTCATTTTTACAACTTCTTCTTCTGTCAAAGCAAGTGGTCTACCTTTTGGCCCAGCAAATCCTGTAATACCTCTTGCTCTTGTAACATTGTGCCAAAGGTCATCAGCATATTTCATTTTTACAAGAATATAACAAGGCATTGACTTTCTTTGAACAAGAACTTTTTTGCCTTTTTTCTCTTCAACGACATCTTCCATTGGAATAACTATATCAAAAATTCTATCTTGTAAATTAAATTTTTCAACAACTGTTTCAAGATTTTTCTTTGCAACATTTTCATAACCTGAAAAAGTGTGAAGAACATACCATTTTGCTGGGATAGAATTTACATCGTTTTCTTTTTCTGAAACAATATTTTCTGCAACATTTTCTGCAACTGACTCTTGTTTGTTCTCTTCGTTAACAAATTCTTTTTCTTCCATATCTCACCTCTTATCTAATTAGTCCAGTCAAATATCCAAGTAAAACATCAATTCCAAAAATAACAACTGCAAAAATAACAACAACTGTTAAAACAACTCCTGTTTTTTTAACAACTTCACCAAAAGAAGGCCAAGTAACCTTTTTAAGCTCTGACATAGTTTCTCTTGCTTTTCTTTTTAATTTACCTTTCTCTTTTGGAGCTTTCTTTGTTGCTGATTTTTTGTTATTTTTATTGTCTTTGGATTCTTTTGTAACTTTTTTGTTGTCTGCCTTTTCTTGTTTTTGTTGCACTTGTTGAGCGTCTTTTTTTTCTGTTGAAACGATTTCTACATTTTCAACTTGTTCAACGCTTTGTTGCTGTGCATTTAAAACATTACTAACAGCAACTTTTTGTTTATTCTTTGACGACTTTTTCTTTTTAGACATAGAATCCCCCAATTATTTTGTTTCTTTGTGAACAGTTCTTTTTCCACATTTTGGGCAGAATTTTTTAATTTCAATTCTTTCTGCATTAGCTGTTGTGTTTTTGCTTGTTGCATAATTTCTTTCTTGACATTCTGTGCAAGCAAGTGTAATATTTTTACGTTTTGGTGCTGCCATAATCTTCTCCTAACAAAAAACTAACACCCCTCATTAAGGAAGTGCTAGTTTGATAATAACATATAAGTTTTTTTTTGTCAACTATTTAAAACTCAATTTTTAAAATATTTTGACGAATTCTTAATATCTTTTTCTTCAACAACTGCATCGATAAGCATTATAGCATCAGCAAAAGTATTTTTTTGTTTGCAAGTATCAAAGTCAGTAGGATAATTATAATCCATATCAAATTTTTCAGCATAAACAAAATAAGATTTTAAAAATTCCTTGGCATACAAGAAGGCTTCTTCCATAACTTTTCCATCAGTAGTCAAATCCAAATCTGGAAAAAGCACTTTGCACTCTCCGTCTTCATCTTTCATAAAAATAGCTGGGTAAACATATCTCATATTTTTAGAAACTCCTAATTTTATAATAACATAAATTTTTATCACTTCAAAATAAAATTTAACTTTTTTTGTTATTTTACAAATTTTATCTATTTTATTGTTTAAATCACAGCAACTTTTGTTGTATTACCGTTAAATAAGTTATAACTATCTATTGTAGATGGTGCAATTTCTATATTTGTTGAAGCTGAAATAGCAAAGTTTTCAAGTATAACACTATATATATACACACCATCATTTTCACTTTGTAGTTTTGTGTTTAAAAAAGCTACTTGTAGAGAATCAACTTTTACATCTATTTTTTCTACTTTTTGCAAAGTAACAAAGGTCAATGTTTTATTTGAGAGATTAAACTCACCTTCCACTATTTCATCAAAATATTTTATAAAAGTTGTTTGCACGATGTTTGAAACTTTGCTTTGTTCAAGATATTCATTATTTGAAAAAGCATAAACATAAATTTCTTTTTCTCCACCGTCAATTAAATTTAAATCATATTTTGTTTCTGTAAGTTTTACTGAAATTGTATTTAATGGTTGCTTTATGTATAACATATAATAATCAGCACTATCAATCTTGTTCCAAGATATAATATTTGTTTTGTTGTCATATGATATTAAAGGCGATTCAAGTTTATAATAATAAACCCATTCAACCGGTTTGCTATAATCACTGTTTGCACCTTCTGTTTCACCTAGGTAACAAGCTGTAACGTAATATTTTTGGCCAGGAACAAATCCTGTAACATCTTCTTCTAAAATGATGACATTTTTTGATGAGTTTACAACAATTTTGTCGCCATTGTTTTCAAAAACAAAACGATAACCTTTATAATTATTGTTTGAATTGACAGAAAAATATGTTTGATTGTCTTTCAAAATTTGAACTTGATTTGGAGAAGAAACATTATAATTTAGCAAAAAAGCTAGCGCAATAGCTACTGCAACACATATACCAGCAAACACGCCAATTAAAATCAACAATATTTTTTTTCTATCTTTATTTTGTGGTTTGTTTTTTGTTTCCATTTGTATTAGTATAACCCAAATTTTGCTAAAATCAAAATGTTTTATTAATTTTACATAATAAAACAAATTTATACATTTTTAGCAACTTGTAAAAAAGTTTTAAAACGATATTGACAAAAATAGGTTATTGTGATAGAATAAAGTTAACTTTGGAGGGAATTATGAGTTTTGAAAATTTAACACCTGCTCAACTTGGAGCTTTTATTTTAGGAATTCTATTTTCAATATTCGCAGTAGTAGGAATTTTAATTGCTTTAAAACAAACAAACAAATTAAAATTAACAACCAGCGTTCTTTTAGCTTTGTTAGCTGCACCTTTTGCCGCTTTTGTATGCTGGTTCTATTTGATTTTTAGTTTTACACCAGGATTTTTAAATAAAGACTTTTTATCATTTATGGTAGCTTTAATAGTTGCTTTAATAGTTTGCATAATGATAATTACTGTTACTATGATGCTCTACAAAAAGAGAAAATCTCTTATGACACAAGATGAAATCTCTCAAATAGCAGATGAGCTCGATGAAGAAGACAATTTTGATAAATATGAAATTGAAGATGTAAAAACAGCAAAAAATATAGACGAACAAATTGATTATAAAAATCAAAAAGTAGAAAAAATTGATTATAAAAATGAACAAATAAAAGAAGAAAAAAATCAAATTGTTAAAGAAGAAGTTGTAAACGAACAAGAATTTAACGAAGAAGGTAAAGCTAATAAAAATGTTGAGACCGTTGTCGAACCTATTGAGCAAACAAATGCTATTGAAGAAGTAAAAAATGATAATAACGAAGAAAATCTTACTTTAGAAGAACCACCTGTTAATGAAACTGAAAGTGTTGTTGAAAATAATTCTACATTAGAAGAAACAACTGAAAAAACAACTGAAAATATTTCTAATGTTGAAAATGAAGAAGAAATTCAAGAAGAAGTAGTAGATAAAGCTGAAGAAAAAGTAGATGATGAAGAAGAGTTTGATGAAGATGATTTAGATGCAAAATTTGCAGAACTTCTTGAAATGCTTAAAAATGAAAGCGAAATAACAAACGAAGATCATCTTGACGATTTGGCTGATGATATTATTGATGAATTCCAAGCAGACATTAAAAAGAAAGATGACAAAAAAGATGATGAATAAAAAAGCTGAAAAAATTCAGCTTTTTTTGTTTATTTTTCAAAAAATAGTTGACAATTAAAAAATATTAGGTATAATAAAATAGAAAATAAAATCTTATCCATAGACAGCAAGTGTGAAAACATAAACACAAAAAGGTGTGCTTGCCGAGGAAAGAAGCATAAAGATTGAGTTTAACTCTACGCTTTTTTCCTGAGGCGTAGAGATTTTGTTTTTATACACAATATTCTTAAAAAAAAGGAGGAAAAGAGCATGAGTGCTAATTTAGAAGCAAAAAAACTTATAGTTGATGAAATTAAAGAAAAACTTTCAAAAGCTAAATCTGTTACTTTTGTTGACTATAATGGTCTCACTGTTGCAGAAGATACTCAAATGAGAAGAGACTTCAAAAACAACGGTGCAGAATACAAAGTTTATAAAAACAAATTATTGCTCCTTGCACTCAACGAACTCGGAATCAATTGTGCTGAAAAATATTTGCATGGCACAAGTGCGGTTGCTTTCAGTTATGATGATGAAGTAAGTGGCGCAAAAATAGTTTGCGAAACTGCTAACAAAACTAAGAAATTAACCGTAAAATTTGGTTTATTAAATGGTAACTTCGTTGAAAGCAAGGAAATTGAAGAACTAGCAAAACTTCCAAGCAAAGAAGTTCTTGTTGCAAAATTACTTGGAACTCTCAATGCACCTATTTCTGCACTTGCAAGAGTTCTCAATGCCCCAGTTCAAGGGCTTACTATCGCTTTGAATGCTATCGCATCAAAGTAATCGCATAATAAAAAATTTAGGAGGAAATAAAAATGGCTGATATTAAACAATTAGTTGAAGAAATCAAATCAATGAGCGTTCTTGAAGTTTCTGAACTTGTTAAAGAACTTGAAGAAACATTTGGCGTTAGTGCTGCAGCTCCTGTAGCTGTTGCTGCTGCTCCTGTTGCTGGAGCTGCTGCTGCCGCAGAAGAAAAAACAGAATTCAATGTTGAACTTACTGAAATCGGAGCAAACAAAATCGCTGTAATTAAAGTTGTTAGAGAAATCACTGGACTTGGTCTTGGTGAAGCAAAAGCTCTTGTTGAAAGCGCTCCAAAAGCAATTAAAGAAAACGTTCCAACAAGCGAAGCTAAAGAAATTGAAGCTAAACTTAAAGAAGCTGGCGCAACTGTTACACTTAAATAAATCAAAAAATAAAAAAGAATATTGTGTAAAAAAAACTGAGCAAACTTGCCCAGTTTTTTTGTTTTAAACTTTAATAATTTTTAGTATGCTATCTTTTTTGAAATGACTAATAATAGTTTTATAAAGATCAAAAGTTTTTTGTAATTTTTCATCTTTAATAATATCTTTTTTATAAACATATACTTTTATAGCAACTTTATCACTAAATTTTTTTAGCACTATTTTTTTTATAAAATAACTTATTCTTTCTTTGTCTTTATCAGTAATTAATTTTTTAATGTATCTGCTTCTTACATTGTCCATTTTGTCTGCTAATAACAAAACCCAAGCAACATCATTTGAAGAATTAAAATCAAAATCTTTTATTGCATGATGAGAAATTGAATCTTTAATGGTTAAAATATCTTCTTCTGTTAATTTTCTATTTAAATAGTCTTGTGCAAACTTTGCACCTTCCAAGCAATGTCTTTTATTGTCACATAATCTTCCAACATCATGTAAAGCCGCAGCAATTAAAGCCAATCGCTTGTTATGTTCTGATACACTCAAAGCTTTGCAAATATTTTTTGTATTTTTTATAACATGTTTCACATGAAGTTTTCCATGGTCAATTACATAATTAATTTTTTTATTAATCTCTAAATAAATATTTTGGATTGTTTTGTCTTTTAAAATTAGTTTGTAATTTGTTTTGTTTTTCATGTATCTTCCTTCAATAACAATTTTATATTTTTCCACACTCTTGACTATCAATTGTTCTTGGTGAAAGATTTTGCAGTGTTTCTTCGTCAATCATCAAGAAATCTTCTGGGATCAAATTTTTCTTACCCCATGTTTTAAAATGGTCTCTTACAAAGAGAGCATATGTTAAATCAAAATGATATTTTTTACCCTCAAATTCAATTAAATTCCAACAATGCTCTTTTAATGTGAACCCATTTACGATTTGGCATCTTAATCCTAAGTCATCACATATTTTTTTTACAAATTTTGCAAAATGTATATTTGTCCCCTTCTTAAATAAACCATTTTTTTCTGTATAAAAACCATCAACTTTATACACTTTGTTTACATTTAACATCATGTTCCAACTTATATTTGAATTAATAAATGGTTTATTTCCATATTCGCTTTTGCAATTTTTTAAAAAAATCTTTAAAAATTCTTCTCTTAATTTTATTATTTTAGGGTTTTCGATGCCAAAATAGTTGTTTATTTCTTCTTTTTTCTCCTGAAAAATTTCATCTCTTGCTTGTTTTACAGAACAAAAGTCTTCTTTTTTATATATTGATTTCTTATAATCATTCCACAATATTTTAGGATAGTAATATTCTATATTATTTAAAAAAAATTGTTCTATTCCTATTATTTTTTCTTTGTCTGTTTTATTTATTAAAGAATTAACCAACTCTTTGTAACTTTTTATCTTCATGTTCCCTTCTTGTTTTTTATCGTAAATTTTGTATATCTTAATATTTATTGATGGTCTTTATCCCAACAACAATTTTTATACTTTTTACCACTTCCACAATAACATAAGTCATTTCTACTTAGCTTTGGCTTGTCATTTACAACAGTTTTTTGCACAAAAGGTTTCTTCTTTTCTGCTTCTTTTTTTGCTCTTTCTTCTGGCGTCAATTCTTTTCCTGTTACAACAACTTGATATGTTTGTTGCTCTGGTTCTCTTGGTTTTGCTTCAATTTTTGTGTTAATTAAAACTTTGACAGTATTTTCTCTTATTCTGTCTATCATTTTGTCAAATAAATCAAATCCTTCTTTTTTATAAGCAAGAACTGGATCTTGTTGCCCAAATTGTCTTGCCAAAATTTCATCTTTCATGATCTGCATATCTTCTATATGCCCTATCCAGTTAAAATCAACCATTCTTAAAAGAACAAATCTTTCAACACTTGAAAAATCAAAGCCCATTTCCTTAACATGTTTTTCTTGGTTGTTAAATCTTTCTTCAACAAGAGCTATTACTTTATCTCTAAACTCTGCCAAATCACACCCTTCAACAAAATCTTCATTGATTGTATTTGAATCTTTTACTAATAAGCCTTTTTCAAGTTCATTATTGATTTGTTGCAAATCCCATTCGTAGAAAGGTTTGTTGTCATCTACACAATTATTTACAGCTTTAGATACAACATCTGGAATCATATTGAAAATTTGTTCATGCACAGGTTCGCCGTCAATAACCATATTTCTTTCTTTGTAAATAATTTCTCTTTGCTTGTTCATGACATCGTCAAACTTCAAAACAGATTTTCTTTGACCAAAGTTTTGAAGCTCAATTCTTTTTTGTGCATTTTCAATTTGTCTTGACAAAATTTTAAGTTGAATTGGTGTAGAGTCGTCAAGTCTGAATAAAAGAGCTATTCTTTTCATTCTATCTCCACCAAATCTTCTAATCAAATCATCTTCAAGCGATAAGAAGAAAACACTAGAACCAGGGTCACCTTGACGGCCTGCTCTACCACGCAACTGGTTGTCTATACGGCGTGATTCATGCCTTTCAGTCCCTACAATATGAAGTCCTCCAAGAGCTCTCACTTCTTCCTTTTCTTTATCAGTTGTTTCTTTAAATTGTTTATAATATTCTTGATAAACTTCTCGTGCCTTATTTAATTTTTCATCAGCTAATGTATTAAAAGCAGTGGCATAAGAGATTTCTTCTTCACTATACCCCTTATCTCTCATCTTTTTGGTAGCCATAAATTCTGGGTTGCCACCAAGCAAAATATCTGTTCCACGACCAGCCATATTAGTTGCAATAGTTACAGCACCTTTTCTGCCAGCTTGTGCAACAATTTCACTTTCTTTTTCATGATTTTTAGCATTCAAAACTTGATGTTTTATACCATTTGCCTTTAACGCCTTTGAAATAAGTTCACTTTTATCAATGTTTATTGTGCCCACCAAAACAGGTCTTCCATTTTTTGAACAGTCTTTTATCTCTTCTATAATTGCATTTATTTTACCTTGCTCAGTAACATAAATAATATCTGGTTCGTCAATTCTTTTCTTTGGCAAATTTGAAGGAATTGTAACAACATCAAGGTTGTAAATTGTTCTAAATTCCCCCTCTTCTGTTTTGGCAGTTCCTGTCATACCAGAAAGTTTAGAATACAAACGGAAAAAGTTTTGGAATGTAATAGTAGCAAGAGTTTGATTTTCATCTTTAACATCAACTCCTTCTTTTGCTTCAATTGCTTGATGCAATCCACTGCTAAATCTTCTACCAGGAGAAAGACGTCCAGTAAACTCATCAACAATAATAACTTGTCCATCTTTTACAATATAATTTTCATCACGATGCATGATAAAATTAGCTCTTAACGCATTGTTGATATAATGATTTATTTCAAGATTTTCAATATCTGAAAGACTTTCTATTTTATAAAACTTTTCAGCTTTGCTTATTCCGCTTTCCGTTAAGTTAATTTGCTTTGTTTTTATATCAATTTCAACATCTGTGTCTTTCTTTAAAGTTTTTGCAAATTTTTGAGCAGTATAATACCCTTCGCTTGATTTTCCACCTGCACCACTAATAATAAGTGGAGTTCTTGCTTCATCAATAAGAATAGAGTCAACTTCATCCACAATAGCAAAATTCAATCCTCTTTGCACCCTTTGAGATGCATTAACAACCATATTGTCCCTTAAATAATCAAAACCAAGTTCATTGTTGGTACAATAAGTGATATCTGCTTGATATGCAAGTTTTTTCTGTTCTGGTTTTTGGTCATTTAAAGTTACGCCAACTGTTAAACCCAAAAATCTATAAACTTTTCCCATCCATTCAGCGTCACGCTTTGCCAAATATTCGTTTACTGTAACTACATGCACACCTTTGCCAGCAATAGCGTTCAAGTATGCAGGCAAAGTCGCCACCAATGTTTTACCTTCACCTGTTGCCATCTCTGCAATTCTACCTTGATGAAGAGCAATACCACCAAGAATTTGCACATAAAAATGACGCATGTTTAAAACCCTAGAACTTGCTTCTCTTACAACTGCAAAAGCTTCTGGCAACAAATCATTTAAAGTTGTTCCAGTTTTGTATCTATTTTTAAATTCTTCGGTACAAGCTTTTAATTGCTCGTTTGTATATTGCTTATATTTATCTTCAAGTTCTATGACCTTGTCTGCAATTTTCTTTAATTTTTTTATTTGAGATTTATCACTACCAAAAAAGCCCATAATTTCTCCTTAATATCTTTTATATTCTATCAAAAAAAAATAATATTTTCAAGGATTTTTAACTATTGACAATTTAAAAATTTAATTTTTAGTTAATTTCATTGTTTTTCGACAAATAATAGTCCTTAAATCGTCACCCCTTCCCTAGCTCTATCTTTATATTTTCTCTTGACTTATTATAAGAAATATAGTATATTTAATATAAATAGCGGAGGAAATATGGCAGCAAAAAGTTTAAATAACACTTTATCAAACTATAGTTATGTAACAAACAAATTAACAAATAAATCAAATAACAATAAATACATCCAAAAAATAGGTATGACAAAAACTGAAAATGCTCATTTTTTTGAAATTGTGGCAGGACAGTTAGATAACAAAAAAATTGCCCATATTGAAAAAAAAGAAAATAATTTAATTTTGAAATTTGATCAAGATTTCTTTAATTGCGTTAAATTTAATGATGATAATTTTTCTGATAGCGATTTAGGAAAATTATTAAAAAAACCATTAAAATTAAACGCAAATACAAGTGATTCTCCTTCTATTATTTTAAAAGAGAAAACATCAAATGAATTAATTTTATCTGTAATTTGTGACAATGAAGAACAATTATCAATTACTTTTAATGCTTTAGGAGTTTCAATTAACCAAAATGGTAATATACACAAAGGATTGCTTGACAAAAATCAATTTCCAGAACTATCAAAAGAAAATTGTACAAATACATTTGAAAATTGTACAAATACATTTAATATGTCAACCAATTTTTTTGAAGAAATTCTTAAAGGCAATGTTGATTATAGAACAGACAAAATAAAAGGGAAAAATGATGCAAAACTTACAGATTATCCACCTTTCCTTTGGGGATTATATTTTGATTTAATAGAATTTAAAAAAAATAAAAATGATTTTTATGAAAACCCAATAAGTGATACGAATTTAATTTCTTACGAATTAGATGGCGCAAAATATGCATTTGTCAAAAAAAATAATGATGTATTCTTTTATAGTAAACCTAACAATAATAAAGAATCATCCTTAAAACAAATCAATGTAAACACTAATAAAAACAACAGGCATGAGGTTTGGTTGTATGAAGATAATTCCAAAAATAAATTTTTAGTTGTGGGATATAGCGGAAACCAATATTTAAAACTTCCTATTCCCAAAGATAATGACGATAAAGCAAAAGAATTTTTAGATAATTTTAATAATAAAATTTGCAACATTCGTAAAGGTATTAATCGTGCAAAAAATAATTATTTGGGATATCCAGTGTCAAAACAAGATCCTAGAAAAATGTTTGAGTATAAATTCGGAGTAAGAGGCACATCTGACGAATTTGATTTTGATGAAGACAGTGAGCAAAATAATAACGAGCATGACCCCAAAGATAAAAAACCTGAAGATAAAAAACCTGAAGAAGACAAAAAAGATGATGATGAAAAAAAAGATAGTTCTACTAGTGAAGAACCAAGAGAATACAAGTTTAACACCAAATTTTATGGCGACATGTTTACAACATTATCTTTCTTTGCTTTAATTGCAGCAGCTTTGCTTCCTGGATTAGGAGCAATATTAGCGGGTCTTTCTATTGCTTGTATGGCAGGTGCAATAACTTCTTATGCTGTAGATGGATATAAATTGTCTATCCAACCTTCAATAAAAAAGATAAAAAATAATGATTACACTAAATTTAAAACAAATGACAATGCTTTGCAAAAAGATTTAGAAAATTTAAAAGTATCACAAAAAGTAATGCAAGATTTTATTGCAAAAGCTGACGAAAATAGTTTTACAAAAAAATTTGTTGATTTGTACAATAAAAATGGACTTCAAAAAGAACATTTGGATTTTGCACAAAAGTATAGTTTAGTTACAGGCACTAACCCAGATTTAAAAACATTGATACAACTTGAACAATTTAGAAATGAAACAAACCCTGAAGAAAAAGATAGAATAAAAAAAGAAATTTTAAGAAAGTTTGATGAAGCAGAAAAAGCTGACAAAGAGCAACAATTGTTTGGTCAATCACCTTTGTTTGACATTGAGCAATTAAATGTACAGCAAGATATCAATCAAGATTTGGAGATTATTTTAAATAAAGAAGATAAGGACGAGAAAATAAAATTGCAAAATTCTTTTATTGAAAAATATTTACCAAGTGTAGAAAGAGAAAATCTTGAAATAACTCGAGCTTCATTATTTGATAACAAAAAAGATATAAAAGAATTTAATTTCAATCTAGAACATCTTATAAATAGCGAAAAACTTATAATAAATGACAAAGAAAGAACTATTAAATTAATTGAAAAAAATAATATAGATTATCTTATCAACCTATTCTCTAATAGAGATGAAAAAGAATGTACTAAAATGTTCGCGGATTATGGTGAAGTTGTAGCTAGAAGATTTGCATATGGCAAAAATTTAAGCCAAGTTGAATTAAAAAAATTTATTAAAGTTTTACCAAAAACTTTACAGGAAGATGCAATTAATTATATTTCACAAAAGTTTGATAATATAGATAAAGCTATTAATTTACTACATGAAAAAATAGAAAAAAATGTTGACAATGAAAAAGCTTTGAACGAAACTTATAATTTCATAGAAATATTGCTAAATTCTAAAAATCAACAATCAAATAAAGATTTAAATAATTTATCCGAAGAATTGCGTAACAAAATTTCAAGGTTAACAAATGACAATAACATATCATTAACAAATGCCTTAATAAAAATCGTAAACGATGAAGATAATAATATTCATAAACGCATTTGTTCAATTTTAAGTATTAAAAATTTTGAAATTTCGGCAGATGATTTATCAATTAAGGTTAAACACGGAGAAGAAAAGTCTTTCTCTTTGGATATTGAAAATTTCAAAACTTTGATTGAAAATAAGAAAAAAGAAAATAATGAAAATTCAACAAGAGAATGTTTAGTTTTATCAAAAGTTCTCGGCGAAGATTTTATTAAAAATGAAATAAGTACTTTAAAAAGCCAAGACGAAGAAAACGAAAATGAAACAACAAGTGGTGAAATTTCAGAAGATGATAAAAAATATCAAAACCAAGAAAAGGCTAATAAAGATTTTACAGAAATCCAAAGTACATTGAATAAAGATTTAAGTAAGTTAGAACAAAATTTAAATTCTTCAACAATGAATAAGACCGACTTAAATGAAAATGTACAAAATATAATTGATAAGATAGATGGGATATCAGAAATATCAAACTTGAATTTAAAAAAGAAAAAAATAGAATCTCTTAAAACAAAATTAAAAGAATTTAAAAATAACAATGATGTTAACAAATCAAAAATCAGAAAAACTATTAAGGAAATAAGGGATTTGTTATCTTCAATTGAAAAGAAGAATAACAAATCATTAACTAAAACAAACAAGAAACTTGTTTCCTCTCAAAATTTGCAAAAACTACCTACGGGAAAACAAGTTAGTAAGAATATTAAAACTTTCAATCTTGACAATTTCCAAAGCTATATTAACCAAAATTTGGATGTTAATGTAAATGAATATGAAGAAAATAACGAAAATGTTTATACAAATGAAGATGAAAGAGAAATGTAATGAAGTTGAAAGATAAAAAAGTGCATTTAAAAAATGCACTTTAATCTTTTAAAAATTAGATTATAAAAGGAAAAATTATTATGAAAATTGGAGTTGTTGGACTTCCTAATGTTGGGAAAAGCACACTTTTTAATGCAATTACAGAAGCTGGCGCAGAAAGTGCCAACTACCCTTTTTGTACTATTGAACCAAACATCGGTATTGTCGATGTACCAGATACAAGACTTGAAGTGCTTGGAAAAATGTATAACACTCAAAAAATAACCCCTGCATCTATTGAATTTGTAGACATTGCAGGCTTGGTTGCTGGTGCTAGTCATGGAGAAGGACTTGGAAACAAATTTTTAAGCCATATCCGCGAAGTTGATGCTATCGTCCATGTCGTAAGATGTTTTGAAAACTCAAATATTATTCATGTAAATGGATCGGTTGACCCTTTAAGAGATATAGAAATTATAAATCTTGAATTAGCACTTGCTGACCTTGAACAAGTTTCAAAAAAATTAGAAAAAGATGAAAAACTTGTAAAAACTGGCGATAAATCTTTAATTTTAAGTGTAGAGCTTATGAAAAAAATAAAAATTGCACTTGAAAACAACAAACCAGCAAGAAGTGTAGAATGTGATGAAGACGAAGAAAAAATAATGAAAAATTTGCAACTACTTACTGCAAAGCCAGTTATTTATGTGGCAAACATCGGTGAAAATGATTTAGGTAAAGAAGATAATGAATTTGTCAAATCCGTAAAGCAATTTGCACAGCAAGACAATGCCAAATGTATAAGTTTGTGTGCAAAAATAGAAGAAGAAATAATATCTCTTCCACCAGAGGATAGAGATTTATACAAAGAAGAACTTGGTATTAAAACTAGCGGACTGGAAAAATTGGTTGTTGCAAGTTATGACCTTTTGGGACTTATGAGTTACCTAACTGCAGGCGAAAAAGAAGTTCGTGCATGGACAATTAAAAAAGGAACAAAAGCGCCACAAGCTGCTGGAAAAATTCACAGTGATTTTGAAAAAGGGTTTATAAAAGCAGAAATAGTTTCATACAAAGATTTGGTAGAGGCAGGTTCTTTTGTAAAAGCGAAAGAAAAAGGTAAAGTAAGAATTGAAGGCAAAGATTATGTTATTGCCGATGGTGATGTTGTTTTGTTTAGATTTAATATTTAGGATTTGTTATGGAAAAAGAAAATTTGTTATGGGAAAAATTAAATAAAACAAATTTATTGCCTGTTGCTTTTTTAGGCGATAGTATTCACACTGCATTTGTAAGAAAAAGCATTTTGGAAAAAAGTAATTTGAAAATGGAAAATTATCATTCTGTTGCTTCAAAATATTGTAAAGCTTCATCTCAATCAAAAGTGCTAGAAATAATTACTCCAACACTTAATGAAAATGAAAAAGAAATTGTAAGAAGAGCAAGAAACGCAAAACCAAAGCATCAAGCTAAAAATTGCACAACCAAAGATTATTTATACGCCACTGCTTTTGAAGCACTTGTTGGATATTTATACTTGACAGCACAAACAAAAAGATTAACCGAAATTTTAACCATTTCTATAAATTACGACAACAATTAAGGAGATATTATGTTTATTGAAGGAAGAAATGCTGTTAAAGAAGCAATAAAAAGTGGTTTAACCATAAACAAGTTAATGGTTGACAGCAACTTTAAAACAAAAAAAGATGATATTATTAACTATGCTTTTGAAAACAAAATTAAAGTTGAATTTTTGTCAAGAATGATATTAGACAAAAAATCAAAAACAATGCATCATCAAGGTTTTATTGCAGATGCAACCGATTTTGAATATTGTACATGCAATGATATATTGAAAAAAGCAAAAAGCAAAAATGAACAACCTTTTATTGTTATTTTAGATGGAATTGAAGACCCACATAACTTTGGTGCTATAATTCGTTCTTGTGAATGTGCTGGTGTACATGGAATAATAATACCTAAAAATAGAAGTGTGCAGGTAAACGAAACTGTTATTAAAACAAGCACAGGCGCTATTTCAAACATGCTTATCTCGCGAGTAACAAACATTAAAGACGCCATAGAAGAATTAAAACAAAATGATGTATGGGTATATGGTGCTGAATTGGGTGGAGATAATATTTACAAACAAAAATTAAACAGAAGTATTGCAGTTGTTATAGGGTCCGAAGGATTTGGTATACGCCCTGTTGTTAAATCTCATTGCGATGGAATATTGACTTTGCCGTTAAAAGGTCAAATAAATTCATTAAATGCATCAGTTGCCTGTGGAATTGTAGTTTTTGAAATTTTAAGACAAAGAGAGATATAAAAATGGAAGAAATTCTTTTAAAAAGTGCACAAGAAGGAAACGAAAAATCTATTGAAAAATTATTTTCTGTATATAAGCCCCTTGTCAACAAAATTGCAAGAAGTTATTTTTTAACTGGTGGCGACATAGAAGATTTGGTGCAAGAAGGTATGATTGGTTTATTTAAGGCAATAAAAAATTTTAAACAAAATAAAAATACGAGTTTCAAAACTTTTGCAACAACTTGTATAAAAAATCAAATTCAATCTGCAATAAGGGTTGCAAGTTCAGAAAAAAACATGATTTTGTCAACAGCTTTGTCTATTGAACAACCAAATGTAATTGACGACGAAGATGAAGAAATTGAAATAGTTTTGCCTTCTCCCCTTCCAAAACCTGATGAAAAAATAGAAAACAAAGAAAACTTTAAAGAAATAGCAAGAAAAATAATTTCAACATTGTCACAACTTGAACTTAAAATTCTAATAGATTATTTAAAAGGTTACAACTATAATGAAATTGCGTTAAAAAATAAAATAACCAAAAAAAGTGTTGACAATGCACTTAGCAGAATAAAAAACAAACTTTCTTTTTTGAAAAACAAAAATAATAATGAGAATTAGTTTTTTTATTAATATTTTTATGCTAAAATGATGCTAATGGAGAACATTATGAAAATTGGAAATATAGATTTAGATGAAATTGTTCCAGAAAATGACCTAGAACAAGAAATTATTGATGATTTAAAATCTGGGAAAAACAAAGAAGTAATAACTCGTTGTCCACCAGAGCCAAGTGGATACTGGCATATTGCCCATGTTAAAGCTTGGACTATTGACTTTGAAACTGCTAAAAAATTTGGCGGAAAAACATACTTAAGAATGGATGATACAAATCCTTTAAAAGAAGAAGGTGAATTTGCTGAAAGTTACCTTGAAGACCTGGCTTGGCTTGGTTACAAACCTGACAAACTTGTATACGCTAGTGAAGCATACTTTGATGATATTTATAAAATTGCCGAACAAATGATTGTGGATGGCAAAGCTTATGTATGCGAACTTTCAGCAGAAGAAGTTTCAGCAAATAGAGGAACTTTAACAGAACCAGGAATTGAAAGCCCTTATAGAAATAGAACTCCTGAAGAAAATCTCAAATTATTTAGAGATATGCGTGATGGAAAATTTGAAGATGGCAAAGCGACATTAAGAGCAAAAATTGACATGGCTCACCCTAACATGAATATGCGTGACCCTGTTATGTATAGAGTTTTGCGTGCAAAACATTATAGACTTGGAAATAAATGGTGCATTTACCCTATGTATGACTTTGCTCACCCTCTTGAAGATGCTCTTGAAGGCGTAACTTATAGTTTGTGTTCAATGGAGTTTCATGAGCATAGACCATTATATGAATGGTTTATAGAAAACGGTTGGAAAAAACCTTATCCTCCAAAACAAAGAGAATTTTCTAGACTTACAATTGAAAACGTTTTAATTGGTAAAAGATATTTAAAACAATTTGTTAATGACGGCATTGTTAAAGGCTGGGACGACCCACGTTTCCCAACACTTGTTGGTGTAAGAAGAAGAGGATACACAGCAAAAGCATTAAAAGATTTTGTAAAGTCTGTAGGCTGGGGTAATGTTTTGGAAGTAACAGTACCATATAGTGCACTAGAATATTATGTAAGAGCTGACCTCAACCAAATTGCAACAAGAGCTATGGTTGTTCTTGACCCTTTGAAAGTTGTAATTACAAATTATAATGGTCCAGAAGAAGAATTTGAAATTCAAAACAATCCAAATGATGAAAGCAAAGGTTACCATAAAGCAACTTTTGGAAAAACTATTTACATTGAAAAAGAAGACTTTTCTTTAAATCCACCACCAAAATACAATCGTTTGACAGTAGGCGGTATTGTAAGATTAAAAGGTGCTTATATAATAAAATGCAATAATGTCGTTTACAAAGACAATGGAGAAATTGATTATCTAGAATGTGAATATATTCCAGAAAGCAAGAGTGGAAACGACACAAGTGGTATAAAATGTAAAGGGACAATACATTTTGTCAGTGAAAATAATTGTTTTGAAGTTACGATAAGAGAATTTAAAAACTTGATTAAACGCGAAGTCACCCACCCTGCAAAAGCTTTAAGTGAAGGTGCAAAAGTAGAAGATATTTTAGAGCCAAATTCATTAATAGAGAAAAAAGCACTTGCAGAAAATTTCTTAAAAACTGCAAAAGTTGAGGATAAATTCCAATTTATGCGAAAAGGATATTATTGCATGGATAAAGACAGTACCGAAGATAATTATGTTTTCAATAGCACAATATCTTTAAAGGATAGTTACAAAGTATAAAATATAAATTATAGAAAGAGATAGAGAATGACTCTATCTTTTTTTATTTTGTATTGACAATTTAAAAATTCTATAATAAAATAAAATTAAAATTATTATTAAAAGAGGTGATAAAAATGAGCAAGTTACAATTAAAACAAATCAACAAATTTAAAATAAAAAATCATGCAAATCACCTTGTATTTTTCTATGTATAAGACCTTGCATGAATAATGGAGGTTTTTTATGAAAAAAAATAATAAAATAAATTTTAATTATTATTTACGACAGAACAAAACATCAATATTTTTTTATACTTTGGTATACGCTATCGCAAGTTGCTGTGGAATTTTCATAACTATTATTTTTGCTGACGCTATACAAAATATTACTCTTGCATCTCAACTTGCAGATACTTTATATGTAAAAAAAGCAATTAATTGCATGTTGATTGTTGCAGGTCTAGTTGTAATAAAAAGATTAAGCTGGTATATATCTGGTTTTATTTATCAAAAATTCGCAGCTAATATTATGGCGAAATTAAATCTAGATTTGGCAAATCAAGCTTTTAAACTTAACTCTAAAACATATGCTGATCATGATACAGGGACTTTTGTTCAAAGAATAGTAAACGATCCAGAAAGAGTGGTATACAGTATTTCAAACATAATTGATAGAATGTTTGACATAATAAGTTCATTAATAATTGTTATTTACATAACAACCCTTAATTATTTAATTGGATTATGTATAATAGGTTTAATTTTTGCAACATTTATTATTGAATTTTTTAGAGTAAAAGTAAGAAGAAAAAATAGAAGTTTGGTAAGAAGAAGTTATGATAAAATCAACTCTCTTACTACTGAGATTGTCAGAAGCGAAAAAGACATAAAGTCTTTGGGATTAGAAGATAAATTAAGTCAAGTTTCAAAAATTTCTTATGATGATTATAAAAAAATATCATTTAAAACAGATTTTGTTGATGCAAATTTTTACTCTTCAAGAAACTTTTTAATTGAATTTTGTACAATTTTCATTTTAATTTTAGGAATAATTTACATAGATAAAGGACTTATAACTCTTGCTACATTTATGATTGTTTACTCAAATTCAAATAGTATTTATAGTTTGGTTTGGGGAACTGGTAATGTTTTAACCCTTTTTACTGATATTAAAATAAGTTGCGAAAGAATGTTTGCCCTATTTGATGACTCAAGATTCACTTGTGAAAAATTTGGAAATAAGAAAGTTGAAAATGTTAAAGGAAAAATAGAATTTAAAAATGTTTCTTATTCTTATGTAGAATATGAAAAAGAAGATTACAAAAAGAAAAAAAATGAACCACAAAAAGAAAAAAAAATTGTTTCAAAAAATAATATTTTTCAAAATTTATCATTTTCTATAAAACCAAACACTACGGTTGCTTTTGTAGGCAAGAGTGGAAGTGGAAAATCTACGATTTTGAACTTGATGTCCAAAATGTATGAAGTTGATGAAGGACAAGTATTAATTGACGGTGTAAATATAAACGACTTTGATAAAGAATCACTAAGAAAAACCATTTCTTTGGTAAATCAATTTCCTTATATATTTGACATGACAATAAAAGAAAATTTAATACTTGCAAAAAAAGATGCGACAGATGAAGAAATAATATCTGCAATAACAAAAGCATCGCTAAAAGATTTTATAGATACTCTACCAAATGGTATTGACACAAAAGTTGGAGAAAGTGGAATAAAACTTTCAGGTGGTCAAAAACAGAGACTTGCAATAGCACGAGCTTTGCTTAGAAACTCCCCTATAATTATTTTTGATGAAAGTACATCTTCTCTTGATAATTTTGCACAAGAAGAAGTAAAAAAATCCATTGACGCTTTGAAGGGAAAAAGCACAGTAATTATAGTTGCACATAGACTTTCCACTATAAAAAATGTTGATCAAATATTCTTCCTTGACAATGGTAAAATTGAAGATGTTGGAAATTTTGAAGAATTATTTAATAATAATGAAAAATTTAAAGCAATGTTTTTAGTTGAAAATATTTAATTGAAACAAAAAAGTAAGCAATCTGCTTACTTTTTTTTATATAATTGAATGATTAACTTTTTTCCGAAAAATTGTTTTCAAAACCATTTTGTTTTATCTTAGGCAACTGAGTATTATCAATTTCATAATACACATCGCTTAACTTAACTAATTCTTTTTTCAATTCATTGCTTCTATAAAATCTTTGTCTAATTTTTTCTTGGTCAACATTATGACCGCCTTCTTCAACTCTTTTTGCAACTCTGACAATATTCACTTCTGGACTTTGTGGTGAAATAAAAACTGAAAAAACTTTGTATCCATTTTCTTTATAATCTTTAATTATATCTAATTTGCTAGGATGAGACATTACTGTTTCATAAACAACAGAATCACCAGAAACAATATTCTCTTTAATTTTGTTCATTGTATAAAACATTGCTTGATAATTTCTATCTTTTTCATCTTTTATATTTTTGAATAAAGTTCTAGCATATATATCAGCGTTTATATATCTTACATCTTTTAACATATCATTTTTATATATATTTGCTATCAAAGTTGATTTTCCGCTTCCATTTGGTCCAGCAAAAACATACAATACCTTTTTTTCTCCATTATTTTCCATATTTTTTGACAATATATAATTTGCTTTATTACTTGGTATAATTTCAAACGAGTTTACAACTTTTTCTATATCTATCATAATTTCTCCTAATGTTTTAACAAAAAAACAAGCTTTTCTTAGCCCGTTTTTTCAAAAACTGGTTGCGGGAGAGTTGGATTTGTGACCACTCCCAACAACGATGTTATATCTCCGATATATCCCGAAGGTTTTAACAAAAAAAACAGGCTTCCTCTGCCCGTTTTTTCAAAACTGGTTGCGGGAGTTGGATTTGTGACCACTCCCAACAACGAGGTTATATCTCCGATATATCCCGAAGGTTTTAACAAAAAAACAGGCTTTTCTTAGCCCGTTTCTTCAAAACTGGTTGCGGGAGTTGGATTTGAACCAACGACCTTCGGGTTATGAGCCCGACGAGCTTCCGAGCTGCTCTATCCCGCGTCATAAACAAGTCTTGCAACTTGGTATACTTATTATATTCCCAAAAATTTCTTTTGTCAATATATTTTTTTGATTTTTTTTGTTTTTTTTAGTAAAAATATAATGAACTTATTATACACAAAATTGAAATACCAAAAATAATCTTTGTTGCAATTTTGTATCCTGCTTCATGTTTAAAATATGCTCTAATTATATATCTTGCAAAAATAAGTCCAGCTCCTACAAGGTAAAGTATTGCCGAAACAGTATGAGTGCTTGCAATAACACTTGAAATTGAACATCCTAAAATAGCACCACCAAACAAAAACTCAACAAATGAAATATTTCTGCTGGTTATTGAATTTTGTTTTGAAGTCATATATACAGTAAAACCAAAACCTGCACCAAGCAAAAAACCTCCAAGCAAACCATATAAGGTAAATGGTGCCAAAGAAATACTACCACAAATAAGCATACAAAGGCTTGCAATGCTTAAAATTCCCCTCATAATTAAGCCTGTCGTGTTTTTATATAAACACGCTTCAATTGCCAAATAAAAGGCAATTGCAAGGCAAATAGTCAAGTATAAGGAATTGTAAGTTGAAGATAGATTTCCACTTATTATAGCAAAAAGTAAAAACGCAAGAGGTGTAACTATACCAAAAATCATGCCAGATGATTTTTCTCTGTCATAAAAAATAGAACTTATAACTGCAAGCATAAAGCATGCTACTACTAGAATGATATAAGCAATCAAATTCATACTTTTATTTTAACCCAAAAAAAAATATTTTCAAAATAAATTAATAAAAAAAAGAAAATTGCGTAAATTTTCTTTTTTTTTATTTATCTTTATTTGCTAAATTGTTTGTGTTTATACTATTTCTAAAAACTACTAATCTATCAAAAAGATATTCTGTTGCAAAATTTATTATCATCATTAAAACTGTAACTAAAGTTCCATGCCATCCTATATTTTCAAGTGCTTGGCCACCAAAAACTGAAATTGGAGTAAACACGGCATAATAACAAAGCACAAGTATCATAGCAATAGAAACATTATTTGCAGATTTGAAAGTAAACTTTCTATTAAAAGTAAAATTCCAAATTACAGACAATGTGATAGAAATTAAATATGTAGCCCACCAATTATTCCATCCTATAACATGATACAAAAGCTCAAAACTACCAAGTTGAATAATTCCAGCAGACAAAGAGAAAAACAAAAATTTAAAAAATCTTATTACTTCTTGTTTTTTTTCATCTTTTTCAGCAACAGCTTGGATATTTTTGTTTTCGATATTATTATTAACAACAACTTTTATATTAATATTATTTTCATCTTTTTCAGTTTTAATTTTTTTATTTTCTTCCATTTTTATTACCCGAAATTTAATATAACATATTTTAAAATAAATACAAAGTTTTTTTATTAAAATAATTGTTTTTGTTTAAAAAAACAACAAAATTTTCAACTTCTTAACACTTAATAAATTCACTTTTTCGCTTGTTTTTTTTCCTATTATATTATATAATATATATATATTATTATATTATAGGGGTATCTATGGAAAATATTGAAAACATTGAACAAGATTCAAAAGAAATTGGAAAATCAGTCAAATATGACGCAAATGATATTCAAGTTCTAGAAGGACTTGAACCTGTCCGTAAAAGACCGGGTATGTATATAGGCTCAACAGATGAACATGGACTTCATCACCTTGTAACAGAAGTAGTTGACAACTCTATTGACGAAGCACTTGCTGGATACTGCACTAAGATTGAAGTGACATTAAACTTTGACGGCTCATGTTCTGTATCTGACAATGGTCGTGGTATTCCAACTGGTATTATTCCAAAAGAAGGAAAAAGTGCTGTTGAAGTTGTTTTAACAAAACTCCATGCTGGTGGAAAATTTGGTGGCGAAGGCTACAAAATTTCTGGTGGTTTGCATGGTGTTGGTGTTTCTTGCGTAAATGCCCTTTCAAAATATATGAAAGCTGATGTTTACCAAAATGGTCAACATTATCAAATAGAATTCAGTCGTGGCAAGAGCCTCACTCCTCTTCAAATTGTTGGACCTACTGATAGAAGAGGAACAACAATCACATTTTTGCCTGATGATGAAATTTTTGAAACTGTCAACTTCAACTTTGATATTATGAAAAACCGTTTTAGAGAAATAGCTTTCTTAAACAAAGGTTTAGTTATTTCTTTGGAAGATAAAAGAGAAGGACAGGCTAGAAAAGAAGAATTTGAATTTAAAGGTGGAATTGTTGAATTTGTTGATTATTTGAACAAAAACAGAGAAACTTTGCTTGCTTATCCTGTTTATTTTAACAAATTTAATAGAAACAATAAAGGCGAACTTGAAAACGAAATTGAAGTTTGTTTCCAATTTAACGAAGGTTACAGCGAAATTATAAACGCATATGCAAACAATATAAACACAGAAGAAGGTGGAACACACCTTGATGGATTTAAGTCAGGTTTAACAAAAGTTATAAATGACTATGCTGTTAAAAACAAAATAATCAAAGAAAGCGAAAAACTTTCTGGAGATGACTGCCGAGAAGGAATAACTGCTGTCATAAGTGTTAAATTAAGAAATCCACAGTTTGAAGGACAAACCAAAACCAAACTAGGAAACAGCGAAATGCGAACAATAGTTTATAAAGCGATGGTTGAAGAGTTTGGAGATTATCTTGAACAACACCCTAGTGAAGCTAAAAATCTTATTATGAAGTCAATAACAGCCCAAAGAGCAAGAGATGCTGCTAGAAACGCCAGAGAGTTGACAAGAAGAAAGAGCATACTAGAAAGCACTACTCTCCCAGGAAAACTTGCAGATTGTAGCGAAAAAGATAGAAGATTTTGCGAAATTTATTTGGTAGAGGGAGATTCTGCTGGTGGTACTGCAAAAACTGGTAGAGATAGAAGGTTCCAAGCTGTTTTACCTTTGCGTGGTAAAATTTTGAATGTAGAAAAAGCAAGACTTAACAAAATCCTAGAAAATCAAGAAATTAAAATGATGATAACTGCTTTTGGAACTGGAATTGGTCAAGATTTCAATATGGAAAAATTGAGATATGACAAAATTATTTGTATGTCAGATGCCGATGTGGACGGAGCTCATATTAGAATTTTGCTTTTAACTTTCTTCTTCCGTTTTATGCGTCCTTTACTTGAAGAAGGTCACGTATATGCTGCAAAACCACCTCTTTATAAAGTTACAAAAAATAAAGAAGATTATTATTTCTATTCTGACCAAGAACTTGAAGAGTGGTATCAAACAAACGGAAGAAAAGGTTGTGCTCAACAAAGATACAAAGGGCTTGGTGAAATGAACGCAACTCAACTTTGGGATACAACAATGAATCCTGAAAGTAGAATTCTTATTCAACTTACAATTGAAGATGCAATAGAAGCTGAAAAAATGTTTAATGATTTGATGGGTGAAGATGTAGAATTGCGTAGAAAGTTTATTCAAGACAATGCAACACTTGTAAGCCCTGATGATATTGATGCTTAATCAAACAAAATATGTTTGGAGGAAATATGGATAAAAATGATAACAAAAAGTCTTTGGAAGAAATATTGAAAGACTCAAAAATTGAAAAGGTAGACACTGTTGACAATTTAAAGCATAGTTTTATTTCTTATGCAATGGCTGTCAATGTTTCTCGTGCTATTCCTGATGTTAGGGATGGCTTAAAGCCAGTTCATAGAAGAATTCTCTATGGAATGGGAGAAATGAACAACTTTTACGATAAGCCAACCAAAAAATCTGCTCGTATTGTCGGAGATGTAATGGGTAAATATCATCCTCATGGAGACAGCTCTGTTTATGATGCTATGGTAAGACTGGCGCAAGACTTTTCTATAAGATATCCACTCGTAGATGGACAAGGAAACTTTGGTTCTGTTGACGGCGACCCACCTGCTGCATCAAGATATACCGAAGCAAGACTTTCAAAAATTGCTTCTTTGATGCTTGAAGATATAGACAAAGAAACGGTAAATTTCTATCCAAACTTTGACAACACACTTATGCAACCATCAGTGCTTCCAGCAAAAATTCCTAATTTGTTAATTAATGGCGCAGATGGTATAGCTGTTGGTATGGCAACAAATATACCACCACACAATTTAACGGAAGTTTTAAATGGCTTGCAAGCTATGATTGACAACCCTGAAATTGAAATTGATGAATTAATCAAATATATTCCTGCACCAGATTTTCCAACTGGCGGAATAATTATGGGAAGAGCTGCAATTAAACATGCTTACAAAACAGGCCGTGGTGGAATTGTAGTCCGTGGTAAAGCGGAAATTGAAGAACTTGCAAATGGAAGAAGCAGAATTATTATTACAGAACTTCCTTATCAAGTAAATAAAGCACAATTTATTATCCAAATGGCAGACCAAGTTAAAAACAAAAAACTTGAAGGTATAAGTGACATAAAAGAAGAATCAGATAGACACGGCATGAGAATTGTTGTTGATATTAAAAAAGATGCAAATGCACAAGTTGTCCTAAATTCTTTATATAAACACACTCAACTTCAAAAAGGTTCAGGTATAATCATGCTTGCATTAGTAAACAACCAACCTAGAATTTTAAATTTAAAGGAAATGCTTTACTACTACCTTGAACACCAAAAGGAAGTTCTTGCAAGAAAAACACAATTTGACTTAGCAAAAGCAAAAGAAAGAGAACATATAGTTAAAGGTCTTGTAATTGCGCTTGCAAACATTGATGAAGTAATTAGAATAATTAAATCATCTGATGATAAACAAGATGCTTGCGACAAACTTATGTCAAGTTTTGAACTTGATGAAATACAAGCAAATGCTATACTAGAAATGAAACTTTCTAGATTGACATCTCTTGAAGTTGAAAAATTAAATGAAGAACTTGCTTCACTTGAAGCTACAATCAAAGATCTTGAAGATATACTAGCAAATCCATTAAGACTCTTGAAAATACTTAGAGACAACTTTGAAGAAATAAAAAACACTTTTGGAGATGCAAGAAAAACTGAAATTAGTTTGGATGCTGGTGGAATTGATATTGCAGACCTTATTCCACAAGAAGAAGTTGTTGTTTCTATGACAAATCTTGGATTTATTAAGAGAATGTCTGTAAGTGAATACAAATCTCAACGCCGTGGTGGAGTTGGTGTAACAGCACATAAAACAAAAGAAGAAGATTTTGTAAAAAATATTTTAACAACTTCTTCACATGACGACCTTTTATTCTTTACAAATAAAGGAAAGGTGTATTGCATAAAAGCATATGAAGTTCCAGAAGCTCAAAGAACAGCAAAAGGTAGAGCTATGATAAACCTTTTAATGCTGAGTGAAGGAGAAAAAGTTACAACTGTAATTCCTAGAAAAGATGAAGATAAAGAAGGTTATCTTATCATGGCTACAAAAAGTGGCTTAATAAAGAAAACCAAACTAGAAGAATTTGAATCTATAAGAAAAGTTGGAAAAATCGCAATAAAACTTCTTGAAGATGATGAATTGATTGGTGTTGAATTGTCAAATGGCAACGATGACATATTGGTTGCATCACATGAAGGCAAAGCAATAAGATTTGCTGAACAAGATGTTCGTGCTGTTGGTAGAGATAGTCAAGGCGTTCGCAGTTTAAAACTTGACAAAAATGATTACATTGTAGATATGGCTATAATAAAACCAAACTCTCAAATAATTACTATATCAGAAAATGGATATGGAAAACGCTCTAATGTAGAAGAATATAGATTGCAAAGCCGTGGTGGAAAAGGTGTAAAAGCCGGAGTATTTAATAATAAAACAGGAAAACTTGTTGCACTTCGTCAATCATACGAAGACAACGACATATTACTTGTTGCAGATAATGGGGTTATTATTAGAACTGCCATTGACCAAATTAGTTCTCTTTCAAGAGTAAGCCAAGGCGTAAAAATCATGAAACTACATGATGGCAACAAAATTGTTGGAGTCGCTTTAACTGCAAAAGAAGAAATAAGTCAAGACTCGTTAGACCAAAATAATGAAACTGTTCAAAATCAAATTGAAGAAAATCAAACCGAATAAAATATAGAAGAAGTTATGGAAAATAACAATAACCAAGAAGAATAAAAGTCTTAAACAAAAGACTTGGAGGGAATATGGAAGAATTGGAAAAAAATTACTTGCAAAATACTTTGAAAGTGATAAACAAAAAAATTGATAAAATACAAATTCATATAAGTGATTTAAAAAAACTTTTTGAAGAAAAGCGATTAGAACTAGGTAGTAACTTTTATGAATACAAACAAGGACAAGACCTTGCAAATACTTTTACAAATTTATCACAAATTGAAGAACAACAAATAAACAGCGAAAAAGAGTTAAGAAAATTAAGATTTCAAAATAACTCCCCTTATTTTGCAAGAATTGATTTCCAGACAAACAAATCAAATTCTCAAAAAGTTTATATTGGACTTGGCTCAATAATTTATAACAATAAAGTTTTTGTTGTGGATTGGCGAACTCCTATTGCTTCTATGTATTATGAATACGAACTAGGAAAAGCAAGTTATCAAGCAAACGAAAAAAGTGTTGAAGGCGAAATTACATTAAAAAGACAATATAAAATTGAAAATCAACAATTATTGTCATATTTTGATACAAATTTAACCATTAATGATGAAATATTAAAAGAGATATTGTCTAAACACGCTTCTGACAAAATGAGACAAATAGTTTCAACAATACAAAAAGAGCAAAATGCTATTATTAGAACAGAAAAAAATGATAATATTTTAGTTCAAGGTGTTGCTGGCTCTGGAAAAACATCAATTGCTCTTCATAAAGCAGCATATTTGCTTTATAAACATAGAAAATCATTAAAAAGCAGTGATATTTTGGTATTATCACCAAACAACATTTTTTCTAGTTATATTAGCGAAGTACTACCTCAACTTGGAGAAGACAATTTGGTTGAAACAACTTTTGCACAAATTGTAAAAACTGAATTAAAACGCCCTATTCAAGCAAGAGAAGATATGCTTGATGAACTTGCCACAAAAGCAAATCAAGAGCAATTAAATGAAATTTCTTACAAATCTTCTTATGAATTTCTAGACAGCCTTTTAAGGTTTTTAAAAGGTCCTTTGACTGATATTTTCACACCAAAAACATTGAAATATGTTATAAAAGAAACAAATGATGGAGAAAAGGAAGAAATCATCTTTACAGAAGAAGAAACAAGAAATTTATTCTTCAAAACATTTAAGGGATATGATTTTTATGAAAGAATAAACAAAATCGCTTGGCAATATGCAATGGTTTTTACAGAAAAACGCCATTACAACAAATCTCAACACCGTGGACTTAAAGATAGATTTAAGCGTATTTTGTATTCATTTATGCCAATTAAAGATGTAGAACAAGTATTTCAAATTTTTATGGCAAGAGAAAAATTAAACTCTAAGAAAACTGCAACCATAAATTATATGGATAAAGGAACTTATCTTACAATAAAACACTATCTATATGGTCTTGACCATGATTTCTCTGCAAAATATTTAATTATAGATGAAATGCAAGATTTTACACCAGTTGATATATATATGTTTAAAAAGTTGTGGTCCTGCCCTTATATTATAGTTGGTGATGTTAATCAATGCATAGAAAAAACATTGTCAGATGAATATTTGCAATTAACAGCAGATTTTCTTGGTTGCAAAATTTACAATTTGAATAAAACATATCGTTCTACACAAGCAATCGCAACTTTTGCAAATAAACTTATGAACATAAAAAATGTGGAATATGTCAACAGAAAAGGACCTGACCCAATAGTTTATAAAACGGAAAACCAAGGACAAATGATTGCAAAATTAATAAAAGAAGAGTGCAATGATTACGACCATATTGCAATAATATGCAAATGTAATAAGGAAGCAAAAGAATTATGCAAGTTATTAAATGGTTATGTAGACTACGTTTTCATGAAAGAACCAGAAGATTATAAAAACAAAGTGTTAGTTACAACTTGTGCAACAGCAAAAGGTATAGAATTTGATGCTGTTATAATTCCGTTTGCTGATGAAGAAAATTATAAAAATAATTTAGAAAAGAACATAATATACATTTCATCTACAAGAGCTTTGCATAAACTTTTCTTTATTACAGATAAAACACCTTCAAAATTTCTTAATAGTTTGACAGTTCAAAAAGTATAATTATAAATTTTTACCACAATTTTATGTTGTAAATTTGTTTTAAACTTCATAGAAAACAAAATTTTGTAAAATCTTTTAAAATAGACAAAATATTTTTTAAATGTAATATCGCTTATTTAGTTGTCAAAACACTAAAAAATATGAAAAAAGCAAAAATATCTTGTGGAAATGTGGATAACTAGACGATTTATGCATAAACATACCACAAATTTTTACAAAATGCATAAAAATAAGCAGTTATGTATAAATATTTAGTTGTGGAAATGTGGATAACTTTTTATGAAAAAAAATTATAATTTTCTTTACTAAAATTATAAAATATTGCTTGACATAGCATGTTAATATTTGATAAAATCACACGATTAATACAATAATTTTGTGACTTCTAAAATAATTAATGAAAGGACAAAAATAAAAATGAATGAAAGTAAAATAATAAAACCACGAAAATTGTCAGGTTTTATGGAGTTGTTTCCAAATAAACAATTTGTTTTTGACAAAATGATTGAAAAAATTAAAAATGTTTATATAAAACATTCTTTTTTACCACTAGACACACCTGTTTTGGAACTAAGTGAAATATTGCTAGCCAAATCTGGTGGTGATATTGATAAAGAAGTATATCGTTTTAACAAAGGCGACACCGATATATGCATGAGATATGATTTAACTGTTCCACTTGCAAGATTTGTCGCTATGAATAGTGAGCAACTCCACTACCCTTTTAAAAGATTTCAAGTTGGCAAGGTTTACAGAGGCGAAAGAGCTCAAAAAGGTCGTTTTAGAGAGTTTGTTCAATGCGATGCAGATATAATTGGCAATGAAGAACTTTCTTTGGTGGCTGATGCTGAATGTTTGAAAATGGTTGAAGAAGTTTTTGAAGAATTAAATTTAAACATCGTAAACCAAGTTTCAAATAGAAATATATTATTTGGTTTCATTGAAGGGCTTGGATACGCAAATCAATCAAAAGAAATTCTTTCAATATTAGATAAAATAAATAAAATCGGAAAAGAAAATGCTTGTTTTGAACTTGAAAAATTAAATATAAATAAAAACGATATAGCTAAATTGATAGAAATCATAACTAAAAAAGGAAAATTTTTAGATATTTTAAACGAAATTGAAAATTTATCAAATAATGATACTTACAAACTTGGTTTGTCTCAAATGAGAGAAGTTTATTCTTATTTAAAAGCAATGGGAATAAATGAAGACAAAATTGAACTTAATTTAGGAATTATAAGAGGACAAGATTATTATACTGGAACTGTTTTTGAGGCAGTTATACCAGACCATAGAGATTTTGGAACAGTATGTGGTGGTGGCAGATATGATAATTTGGCAACTTATTTTACAGAAAAAAAGTTCCCTGGTGTTGGTTTGAGCATTGGTTTTACAAGACTTTTTGACCTTTTAGATTCAAATAATATGTTATCAGAAATAAAACCAAACAATATTGATTTGCAAATTATACCTTTGGGTGACACATTAGACGAATGTTTAAGACTTCAATCATATTTTTCAAAGCATCTTATTTGTGAAGTTGCATATGAAAATCGTTCTTTTAAATCAAAAATGAAAGATGCAAATAAACAGCAAATACCTTATGTGATAATTGTAGGTGAAAATGAAGTTCAAACAAAAATTTATACTTTGAAAAACATGATAAAATCAGAGCAATATTCTTTAACCAAAGAAGATTGTTTGTCAAAAATTATTGATAAAAATTAAAAGATGAAGTTTTTTCATCTTTTTTTTATATTTTATATTTTGTTTTTATTTAATTATTGTTTATAATAAATCTATGAATGTGAAGATAAAAGACAAATTAAAATTGCTTACAACAAAACCTGGTGTCTATATTATGAAAGACAAAGACGGCATAGTTATATATGTTGGTAAAGCTAAAAATTTAAAAAATAGAGTAAGTCAGTATTTTAGAAATTCACCAAAAGCAAGCAAAGTGCAAGCGATGGTTGACAATGTTGATGAATTTGACTATTTTATTACTGCTTCCGAAATGGATGCACTGGCACTTGAAAGCAATCTTATAAAAAAACATCAACCTTTTTACAATATTCTCTTAAAAGACGGAAAACAATTCCCTTATATTAAAATAGACTTAAAACAACCTTTTCCAAGGTTAGAAATAGTTAGAAAAGTAAAAAAAGATGGTGCAAAATACTTTGGTCCTTACTTTGCAGGACTTGATGCCAGAGAAATTGTAAAAACAATAAATTCAGCATTTAAAATAAGAACATGCACTTTAAAAATAACTGAAACTTCAATGGCAAAACGGGAGTGCTTGAATTATTCAATGGGGCTTTGCTCTGCACCTTGCACAAAAAAAATATCACAAGATGACTATAAAAAAGAAATAAACAAGATAATCAATTTTTTAAATGGAAATGATGAAGAAATAGAAGAAATTTTGCATAACAAAATGATTTTAGCTTCTGAAAATGAAAATTTTGAACAAGCAATTCTTTTGCGTGATAGATTAAAAATGATTTATAAATTAAAGCAAAGAGTTGTTGCAAATCTGCCTAAAAACATAGACAAAGATGTTTTTTCTTACTATACAAACGGTCTAAGTGGTGTTATTTGTGTTTTAATTGTCCGTGGTGGCAAAATTATGGGCGTTATAAATTACCCTTGTCTTGACGCAGAATTAGAAGAAAATCAAACACTTTTCAACTTTATTATACAATATTACCAAAACAATTTTATTACAAATGAAATTATTGCATCTCATGAATTGCCAGACCAAGAACTTTTGCAAAATTTCTTTAACAAAAAAATCAACATTATAAGCAACCCTCACGGAATTAATAAAAAACTGCTAGACATGGCAACAGAAAATGCAAAAGAGTATCTTGAAAAACATATAGAAAAAGAGAAAATTAAATATAACAATACTTTGGGAGCAATAAAATCGTTAAAAGAAAAATTAGGTCTTAAAAATCTTCCAAAAAGAATGGAATGTTATGATATATCAAATATTAGTGGAACAAATAAAGTCTGCTCTATGGTTGTTTTTAAAAACGGAGAACCAAGCAAAAAAGATTATAGAAAATTTAAAATAAAAACAGTCAAAGGCTCAAACGATTTTGCTTCACTACAAGAAGCTTTAACAAGAAGACTATTAAGATTAAAAGAAGGAAAACTAGAAAGTTTTAAAGAAAAACCAGATTTAATAATAATTGATGGTGGAAAAGGACAACTTTCTTCAACTTATGAAATAATGAAAGAATATACTACTGATAGCATTGAAATGATTTCACTTGCAAAAAGAATAGAAGAAGTATTCTTTCCAAATAATCCTATACCTACACTACTTAAACCTGGTTCTGTGGAATTAAGATTATTGCAAAGAATAAGAGATGAAGCACATAGATTTGCAATAACATATCATAGAAATATTAGGATCAAACGACAAACTGAAAGTGAACTTGAAAACATTGTAGGTATAGGACCTAAAAAAAGAGATTTACTGCTAAATGCGTTTGGAAGTAGCGAAAATGTTGCAAAAGCAAGCTTTGACGAATTAAACACCGTAAAAGGTTTATCTGTCAAAGATTGTGAGAATATTTTTAATTATTTTAATAAAAATAGAAATGTTTATACAAATGAATAAATCTTTTTAAATGATTTGGATTTTTGGCAATAATTGTTATAATAATCTTGGAGGTAATTATATGAAAAAAATCACTATGGTTCAATATGGTTGTGGAAAGATGAGTGCTTACACAATGCGATATGCTCTTGAAAAAGGAGTAAAAATTGTAGGCGCTTTTGATATTAATCCTAGCATAATAGGCAAGGATATTTCACAAATAATAGGAAATGATAAAAAATTAAACGTAAAAATTGACAAAGCAGAAAATTTTGAAGAATTTTTAAATACACATGATGTTGATGTTGTTATCGTGACAACAACAAGTCTTTTTGAAGAAAACTATCCTATTTATGAAATTTGTGCAAGAAATGGAGTAAATGCTATTTCTACATGTGAAGAGGCATTTTATGCTCAAAATTCAAATCCAAAGCTTGCAAAAAAATTGGATAAACTAGCAAAAGAAACTGGTTGCACAATCTGTGGCAGTGGTTATCAAGATGTTTTTTGGGGAAATCTTATAAGCGTTTTGGCTGGTGCAACACATAAAATAACAAAAATTAAAGGAAAATCAAGTTATAATGTAGAAGATTATGGAATTTCTCTTGCAAAAGTTCATGGCGCTGGCTTAGATGTAAAAGCCTTTGAAAAAGAAATTGCTTCTGCTGACAATATAACATCAGAAGAAAGACAAAAACTTATAAATCAAGGTAAGTTTTCACCAAGTTATATGTGGAATGTAAATGGTTGGTTATGCTCAAAACTTGGTCTTCACATCATAAGTCAAACTCAAAAATGCATACCTCAAATTGCAAAAAGAAATATTAATAGTTCCACTCTTGGTATGACAATTAAAAAAGGCGATTGCACTGGTATGAGTGCTGTTGTAACTACAACAACAAAAGAAGGTATTACGATTGAAAGTGAATGCATAGGAAAAGTTTATGACAAAGATGAATTTGATTGCAACGATTGGACTATTGAAGGTGAACCTTCAACAAGAGTTGTGATTGAACGCCCAAGCACTGTTGAACTCACCTGCGCTACTGTTGTAAATAGAATAACAGAAGTTTTGTGTGCAGAACCTGGATATACAACAACAGACAAAATGTGTGAAAATTTTTATAAAGCACAAAATCTAGATAAATATATAGAATTTGTTGGTTGCGAATGTGATAGTCACTGCGATGGCCATTGCAATGGTCAATGTGATGGTGATTGCCATTAAAAAGGAATTTGACTAATGAGAAAAGGTTTGTTTATATCATTTGAAGGTGGAGAAGCTTGTGGCAAAAGCACGCAAATAAAACTTTTAAAAGAATATGTTGAAACGAGAAAAGACAAAGACAATTTCCTTTTTATTAGAGAGCCTGGTGGAACAAAATTGGGAGAAGAAATAAGAAATTTGCTTTTAAATTATGAAGTTGATTCTCCTACACCAAAAGCTGAACTTTTATTATTTTTGGCAAGTCGGGCACAACTTTTTGAAAAAGTCATACTTCCTGCTTTAAATGAAGGAAAAATTGTTGTTGCGGATAGATTTTATGATTCAACTGTTGCATATCAAGGTTTTGCAAGAAATATTTTAAGTGCAGAAGAAATATATAATTTGCATAAAACAATTTTAGGTGACTTTTTACCAGATTTGACTTTTTATTTAAAAATATCTCCTGAACAAGCTTTTAAAAGAAAAGAAGTGTTTCCATCATTGGATAGAATGGAAAAAGAAGGAACTTTTTTTCATCAAAAAGTATATGAAGGATATGAATATTTGTGCAGGAAAGAACCAGATAGATTTGCGATAATTGATGCCACAGACTCAATTGAAAATATACACAAAGAAATTACAAATAAAATAAATAACAAATTAAAAAAAGATGCTTAAATAAAGCATCTTTTTTATCTTATATTTGCTTTCTTTTGAAATTTACCGTCCTTTTTATGAACTATAAATTTTGTATCTTGACTTTGGCTTAATTCTTTAACTCTTGCCAATGCTTCTTCTTTTGTAGGTTTGCTATCAATAACTCTCTTTGCTCCATCTTTTTTTATTTGCCAAACATTGTTTTCTTTGGAAAAAACAACTCTATATATTGATTTTTTTGTTTTTTCTTCTTTTTCAACAACTGCTTTATTTTCAATATTTAATTTTTTTGATGAAACGCTTTTTGTGTTTACCTTCGCCTTTTCTTCTTTTACATTTTCCATTTTTGTTTCTGCCACTTTATTTTCTTTTTTCTTTTTTTTGAAAAAACACATACTAGCCTCCTTTGTTATGATTATTATACTACAAATTACGACAAAATGCAATAGTAAAAAAGATATCAATCTTGATATCTTTTTATATATTTTGCAAACTTTTTATTGTTTTTAATTTATCTTTTGATTTATAAACATAACTACCACTTACTAAAATATCTGCACCACATTTAACAACTTTTTCTGCCGTTTCCTGATTGATTCCACCATCTACTTCAATTTTATAAGAAAAATTATTGCTAAGTCTTATTTTGTCTAGTTCTTTAATTTTTTCTAAAACTTCTGGCATAAATTTTTGTCCACTTTCTCCTGCAACAACCCCCATCACAAGAACCAAGTCCAAATTGTATAAATAAATTTTTATTTCATTTATTGGAGTTTGTGGATTGAAAGCAAGTCCAGCCAAACAACCTTGCTCGTGTATCTCTTCAATGCATTTTTGCAATTTGCTCTTGTCTTTAAATGCTTCATAATGAACAGTGATTATATTAGCCCCTGCTCTTGCATATTCTTTTATGTCTTTCAAAGGCTCATCGCACATTAAATGCACATCAAGCATAATCAAACTGTTAGAATTTATATTTGAAATAAGTTGAGAATTTATGGTTTTTCTTTTAACAAACACCCCATCCATAACATCACAATGTAAAAAATCTGCATTACCTTGCATTTGGCTTGCATAATCAACAATGTCTTGATAATTTTCTATTGGATCTGTTGAAACAGAAACCATAATATTTTTTTTCATAAACACCCCTTTAATACTTCTTTCTATCTTTTAGTTCTTGCAAAATTTTCAGGTAGTTTTGATATCTAATACTAGATATTTTTTTCTCTTTTACAAACTTAATTACTCCGCAATCTCCATGGTCGTGCAAGCATGAACGATATTTACACTCTGCTCTTGCTTGTAAAAAATCTGGGTAATAGGAGGACAGCTCTCTTGGCTCTAAATCAGTTACATAATCTAACGCTAATAAAGAAAAACCTGCCGTATCTGCAATGTAACCTTTCCCAATTTTGTAGAGTTGAACAAGTGTAGTAGTCTGTTTTCCTCGTTGTACTTTTAATGACAAATCTCCAATTATTGCTAAATCCTGTTTGAATATTGAATTTATAAGCGAAGACTTTCCAACAGCACTTTGCCCTGCAAATGCAGTTATACCTTCTATCTTATTTATCAAATTTTCAATATTTCCTTCTTTTGCTGAAACAAACAATATTTCAACAACTTCATTATAAATCTTTTTTATTTCTTCAACAAATGTTTTATCACATTTGTCAATTTTGTTTACTACAAGAACTGGTTTTATACCTTTTACAAAGCAATAAACTATCATTTTGTCAATTAATGTTAAATCTGGCTTTGGTACACATGCAATAACAATAAACATTGTATCCAAATTTGCTAGTGGTGGTCTTATTAATAAATTTTTTCTGCTTTCAATTTTTTCAATATTTTCATTAAAATTTACATAATCTCCTACATACACACCTGAATTTTGAGTTTTGCCACTAGCTGGCAGATGAAAAACTTTTCCTGTTGAAATTTCTTCCACAGAAAATAAATTTGCATTTTTCTTCAATACCAGTCCTTTCATAAAACTCCTTATTTAATAAATTTGTTTCTAAGTTGTCCACATGAACCACTTATATCTTCACCCATGCTTCTTCTTATAGTAGCTGATATACCGTAATCATTTAATTTTTTGCAAAAAATTTCAGCATTTTGTCTTGAAGTTGCTTTTAAATCTCTTTCCTTTACAGGATTAAGCATAATCAAATTGACATGGCAAACTTTGCCTTTTAATAAATTTGACAATCTTAAAGCATCTTCTTTGCTATCATTTACTCCATTAACCAAAGTGTATTCAATATAAAATCTTCTTCCAGTTTTTGCAAAATATCTATCACAAGCATCTAATATTTCTTTTATGCTCCATCTGTTTGCAACCGGCATGATTTTTTTTCTTTCATCATCGCTTGTCGCATGCAACGAGATTGTTAAGCTTATTCCATAATTTTTTTCAGCTAATTGGTCTATTTTATCTACCAACCCACACGTTGACAAAGATATATTCCTTTTGCTGATATTTAGACTTTCTTCACTTGAAATCATTTCTATAAATTGACAAACATTTTCAAAATTATCAAATGGCTCTCCGCTCCCCATTAAAACTATATTGGTTATCACTCTATTTTTTTTGTTGCCACCATTATCTTTATTAACCAAATAAATTTGTCCTAAGATTTCGCCAGCTGTTAAATTTCTATTTAAACCTTGCAAAGTTGAAGCACAAAATTTACATCCCATTCTGCATCCAACTTGCGTTGAAACACAGATAGTGTTCCCATATTTATAAGACATTAAAACGCACTCTACAATGTTGCCATCTGCAAATTCAATTAAATATTTTTTTGTGCCATCTTTTGAAATTAATTTTTTATAAATCTTATGTTTTGGATAAAAATCTATTATCTTTTCTTTTATGTCTTTTGGTAAAACTGTTATTTCTTCTAAAGATAATCCATTTACGATGGATTGATGTATTTGTTTACCACGAAATTTTGGCATTTGTAAATCTACAACATAATCACAAATTTGTTGTTCGGTTAAATTAGCAAAGTCCATTTACAAACTCTCCTTGTGGATGAAATCCATTTAAAAAATCTGCACCACTCATTTTTTTGCCAGAAGGTGATAAACAAGCCAAAATTTCTACAGCACCTTGATTGCAACCTATTATAAAATGTTTTTTGTCATCTAAAACTTGTGATATTTTTAAATTTTCTATGTTTTTATCACATATTTTTACAGAAAAAACTTTAATTTTGTTATTTTTAAGAAAAAAATATGTTCCTAGATTTTCCGACAAGGCACGGACTTGATTTTCTATTTGCTGAGGCAATTTTGAAAAATCTATTAATCCGTCTTCTTTTACAAATTTTTTTACATAAGTTGCTTTGCTATCATCTTGTTTTTTAAACAATAATTTGTTTTCTTCTTGCAAATTTATTGCTTCAAAAATCATATCTCCACCCAAAATAGCCAATCTCTCTTCAAGGTCATTATACATTTCATTTGGATAGATTTCAACTTCTTTTTGCAAAGCTATGTCACCAGAATCAACCTTTTCTCCAACCTTCATTATGGTTACAGCAGTTTGTTTGTCACCATTTAATATTGCATTTTGAATAGGACTTGCTCCTCTATACATTGGTAATTTTGAAGGGTGAACATTTAAACAGAGTTTCAAATCCAAAAATTCATTAGGCAAAATTTGTCCAAATGAAGCCACAACAGAAATATCAAAGTCTATATTTTTTATTTCTTGCATATCGTTTTTTAATTTTGAAGAACAAAAAACATCAATACCCAAACTTTGAGCACATAATTTTACTTCATTTGGTTGCATTTTGTGTCCTCTGCCACTTTCTTTGTCCGGACTAGTAATAACTTTAACAATATTAAGTCCCTTTTCATGCATTCTTTGAAGCACAAACTTTGAAAAACGGGAAGAGCCTAAAAATAATATTTTCATATTTTTCCGCCTTTTTGTAGGTATTCCATTTTATCCATACTTTTGTCAACAAATATAATACCATTTAAATGGTCTATCTCATGACATATACATCTTGCAAGCCATTTTTCGCCAGTTAACACAAAAGGATATCCATATCTGTCAAGTGCTTTTACAGTGATTTTGTAAGGTCTTTCAACTCTCCCTTTAAATCCACCAACAGATAGACAACCTTCTTTTTCTATATCTTTTCCTTCTTGCTCAATAATTTCTGGATTGATAAGCTCTACAAACATATTGTTTACATCAACAATAACTATTCTTCTTAAAATTCCAACTTGTGGAGCAGCTAGTCCCATACCATCGTTAGCATACATTGTTTCTTTCATATCATCAAGAAGTTGCCATAAATCTTCATCAAAATCTTTAACAACTTTTGAAGTTTTTCTTAAATTGTTATCTCCTATTTTTATAACTTTTCTTATTGCCATTTTTTCTCCTTTTTACGCCATATTACTTGGATTAATTTCAATAAAAACATTATTCTTTGATATACCATTTGCTATATCAAAAACTTGTTTTTCAATTTCATCAGCTTTGTCAAGCTTCAATCTAATAATTATTTGATATCTATATTTGTTTTGCAATCTTTTTAATGGTGATTTCATTGCATCTAAATATAAAATTTCATTTGAATATGTTTCTTTTAACTTTTCTATTTCAGTATAACATAATTTTAACATTTCCCTAGCATAATTTTCATTAATATCACTAAATAAAATTCTTATTATACGACTAAAAGGTGGAAATTCTGCCGTTTTTCTTATATTTGCTTCTTTTCTAAAAAAGCCTTTATAATCGTAGTTTGAAGCAAATTTATAAACATAATGTCTAGGAGCATAAGTTTGCAAAACAACCTTTCCTTCGTCTTTGCTTCTTCCTGCCCTACCAGAAACTTGTGTAATAAGTTGAAAGGTCCTTTCAGTGCTTCTATAATCTGCTTGAAACAAACTTTGGTCTGCATCTACTATCCCCACCAATGTAACATTTTCAAAATCGTGTCCTTTTGCAATCATTTGTGTTCCAACCAAAATAGAAGGTAAACTGTTTTTAAACTCACTTAAAATTTTTTGATGAGCATTTTTTGTTGATGTTGTGTCATTATCCATTCTTAAAACTTTTACATCAGGAAATAATTCTTTCAGTTTTGCAACAACCTGTTCGGTACCAACAGCACCATATTTTATATTGTCACTATGACACTTTGGACATTTTGTTAAAACTTTATATTGTTTTCCACAATAATGACATTTTAATCTGTTGTCTTCTCTATGATAAACAAGACTTACATCACAATCACTACATTGAGCAACATAGCCACAATCTCTACATCTCATAAAAGAAGAGTAACCTCTTCTGTTTATAAAAATCATAGCTTGTTTTTTATTGTTTATCACATTTGCCAAATCTGCAACAAGTTGGTTTGAAAAAATTGAACTATTTCCCGTTCTAATTTCTCCTAACATATCTACTATTTGAATAGAAGGAAGTTCTTTGCCGTTTGCGCGCGTTGGAAGTTCAACCAACTGATATTCCCCATCTACTGCTTTTTGGTATGTTTCAACAGACGGAGTAGCACTGCCTAAAAGTAAAGGACAACAATTATACTTAGCCCTAAATTTTGCTATATCATGAGTATTATATCTAGGATTTGACTCTGAAATATAACTTTGTTCATGTTCTTCATCAATTATGATTATTCCCAAATTTTCTATCGGTGCAAAAATAGCAGACCTAGCACCTATAACAATTCTTGCTTTGCCTAAGAAAATTCTTTTCCACTCATCAAACTTTTCACCTGCTGATAAGCCACTATGCAAAACAGCAACAAAATCTCCAAATCTTGCTTTGAAATTTGACATAATTTGTGGTGTCAAGGAAATTTCGGGAACAAGCATTATAGCATTTTTTCCCTTGCTTAATTCTCTTTCAATCAAGTTCATATATACTTCTGTTTTTCCGCTTCCTGTAACACCGTGCAACAAATATGTTTTATCATCTTTTATTGTTTGTATAGCGTTGATTTGCATTTGATTAAGTTTAACCTTATTGTCTATTTGCTCAACAACAAAAGGTTTTCTTTCAATTTGAATTTTCTCTTTTTCCAAAACACCCTTGTCATACAAGGTTTTTATGGTAGAGTATCCAAACTCTTCTCCCAAAACAGATGAAGAACATTTACCACTTAATTTGAGTTTTTCAATTAGTGCTATTTGTTTTTTTGCATTCAATTGGGGGGTATAATTTTTATCTGCTAATAAATAAAAAGTTTCAAAAATTTCTCTGACCTTTCCTTCTCTCATTTGTGAAGGAATAAATAATCGTAAAACTGATGCCATAGTAAGATGATTTTTTTCTACCATGAATTTCATTATTGCTAGCATTTCTTCCTTTATAGCAGAAAAATCTTCAACTACGCTATAAATTGGTTTTACTTTGTTTTCTTGGTAGTTGCAATTTTTATTTAGCCCAATAACAAACCCTTGCAAAATTCTTTTTCCAAAAGGAACAAAAACACGCATGCCTATGTTAACTGACATATTTTCAGGCACGCTGTATTCAAAAACTTTATCAATTGCTTTAATATCTTGGTCTATTATAACTTGTGCAAACATAAAAAATCCTATTGCAACTATTTTAAGTTACAATAGAATTATAACACAAAAATTATTAAATTTCAATCAATCAACGATTTTAAAAAGCGCTTGGACGAACTTTCCCGCTTGCAACTTCTTCGCAAGCCAAAGTGATTGGTTTTTTATCTTGTTCAGAAAGTTCCAATCTTCTTATAGATTCTATTTCTTTTGCTCTTTTTGAAATAAGAGTACATAAAACATATCTATTACCATTTGTTCTTTTCAATAATTCATCAATAGATGGTTGTATCATCATAATTCTCACCTCTAAAATTTATACTAAATTATAACACATTATAAATAAAATGTAAACAATTTTTTTATCTTTACAACACTCTTATTATTCGTATGCAACAAATCCTTTTTGGGTAAGCATCTCAATAGAAACATTTTGTGCAAATTCACCAATAAAAACTAAGTTTTTTGGTATTGGACAAAAATCTTCGTTAACCCAAACAAATCCACTAAAATCACTACCTATGTAGCTTTTATTTTCAGTTGCACCTACTTTTACAACTGCAACTAAATTAGTTGCAATACCTTGATTTGTTCCATATATTTTGTTTGAATTCATTTGAGAAATTGCATAACAATTCTTTACAGAACCAGAAGATAAAACTTGCCCTACAATCGCACCATAATTAGAACTTCCGTTTACAGAAGATTCAACTCCACAATCAACAATCGTTGCATCAGCTTGACCTACAATTCCTCCAACAATGCTATTGCCACCTACTGCTGAATAATTTATGTTGTTTCTTATTGTTGAATTTTCACTTGCATAACCAACAATTCCACCTACTACGCTATTGCCAGAAATACTACCATATACATAACATTTTTCAACAATACTATTACTATTAGTCAAAGCGACTATCCCTCCAATAAATTTATCTCCGTTGATGTTTGTGTTTGTGAGTATGACATTTGAAACTATTGCATTATTTGATATAAATCCAAACAAAGCTTGATAGGTGTGAGCGTAAGTATCGCCGTCATATGTAATTAGTCCATTTATTATATGTCCGTTTCCATTAAAATTGCCATTAAAAGAATAGTTTTTAAGAGAGTTACCTCTATCATAAACAATTCCTATTGGTTGCCAATAATGAGCTGTTAAATCTATATTATCAGTCAATTCAAAATACTTTCCATCAAAGTTTTCGCCATTGTATACCATTTTTGATAAATATGCCAATTGTTCTGCACTAGAAATTTGATAAGGATTTTCCAAACTACCATCACCAGTTTCAAATTCATCAGTGGTATCAGCAACGGTCCAGGTCGTTTGCCATTGTGCATCAATTGTAACATCTGATACATCAATTAACAAATAACAATCACTATTTTTTGATAGATTAGAAGTTCTCACAAAATCATTTATTATCAACAAATTTTGAATTTTACCTTTAAAATAACATGGTGAACCTGCTGGTGTAGTTGAACTTGAACCAGCTTCGGCTCCAACAAAAATAGAGTTGCTAGAATTGTATCCAATCAATCCAGAGCTAAAATTTGCTGATTTTCCAACAAAAACATTATCAATAAACAAATAAGCTTTAACTCCATCAAAAGTTACAACAAAACTATGCCAACCACTTGATAAAGACGACCATGCTTTTGAAGTTGTTACGTTTTTATAACCACTGCCTTTATCATAGACGGAAACAAGAATATTACCATTACTCGATTCGAAATTCCACCCTCCACTTTCTGTACAAGATATTAATCTCATAGTATTTCCACTATAATCAGCCCAATTATCCATATAAGCATTAAATGCAATAGTGATTTTGTCAGAATACATTTTATCTCTTCCTATCGTTATATAATCACCAGCACCGTTAAAAGTTTGAGCTTGTGTAAAATACTGATTTCTCATTAACTTTGCACCACTAGAATTTTGCCAACCATCAAAAATATATCCTTCCTTATAAGGTGTTGATAAACTTATAATTTGTTTATAAGTGGTTGTTATAGTTGGAGAAATTTGATTTTTATATGTCCCACCATCAGTGTTGATTTTAACCGAATAATTATTATAAGCCATTTCAATTTTTATCGTTGCATCCCAGCTAGAGGAACCAGCCGGATTTTTGTTAAAATTTGCCGTAAAAGTATATGTACCATTATTATTGGTTATTGTTCCATAATCAGTATACACATTCACTAATTTATAACCAGTAGCAGGTTTAATGTTAGTTATAGTCATTTTTTCATTCATATATATAGTGCTAAAATACTGGTCATTCAAATTATCTTTTGTACTAGAATTATAAGTTTGACTAAATGTTCCAATTTTATAATCTTCTTCACCAAGTGGGTTTATCATATTCACATTAACTCTATAAGACAACGCTCTCCATTTTGCAGTTAATGTTTCATTACTAGCTGTTGATTTAATGGTAGAAGAAGTAATTTTTTGATCAGAAGAATTGTACCAACCCAAAAATTCGTATCCTGTTTTGCTAGGATTTGATGGAAGTGAATAGTTTGTACCAAAATCAACATATTTTGTTGAATAAGTTGAATTGTCTACTTTGTAAGTAATTGTGTATCGTATAGGTGCAAAAATCCAATAAAAGGCATAATCATTATTAACTTCTGATGTGCCCAGATGTGATCCTAAACTAAAAGTGTAATTTGCTGATTGCTCTGAAGTTGACCAAGCCTCACTCACATTACTAAATGATTTACTCTTTTTTGCTATGATATCTTCAACAGTTTTTATAGAATCGGTGCTTGTTGCACTTGAATTTAAAAGTTTCATGCCGCCTGCATAATAAACTTGATAGCCTGATTTTGGCTTCACTGAATATGTAACAGAATAAGAATATTCCTGCCCTGTAAATCCATGTGCATAAGATGAACCTTTTGCATAAGCGATAGTTTTTGCATCTTTCTCTCCAGATGGAGTTGCACTGCAACCACCACCTTCATTTTTAGTAATAGTTACGTCAACTTTAAAAGTCCCGGGACTTGTATTGTAGCTACTAGTTGCTACAAAATCATTTGTTGAAAAAATTCCATGAGTACTTTCTGAGTAAGACTGAGGAGATTTACCTAAACCAAAAACATAAAAATTATATGTATTGTTCGTAGTCTTAGCGTCTGTATCTTGATAAGATATATTAATAAATATAAAACCTAGGAGAACTGTAATCAAAGAAATTATAATCAAAAGAAAATATTTTTTTATTTTGTTTGCTGTATAAAAATTATAACTCACTTCCTATCACTCCTTTTTATCTAATATATTATAATCAAAATAAAAGAAAATACCAAACAAACAAAATCATTACAAACAAAAAAACAAGAATTAATCTTGTTTTTTAAATTTGTTTAATATTTCATTTCTTAATCTTTGATACTCTTCCTCGTCAATCAATTCTTCATCATGCAATTTTTTTATTTTCTTTAAATCGTATTCGCACTGGTCTATCAAGCTGGAATTGTTGATTTCTGCCATACCTTCTTCCTTGCCAACAATAATGCCTGCAACAGAAATTGCACAAGCGATAAGCCCACCAAAAATAACTTGTAAAATTATCATAATAATGACAAGCGCAGTTCTTTCTTCCAATTTTTGTTTATCGTATTTTGCAAAATTAAAGAAAAAACAAGCTTCTATAATTGTTAAAATACCAAATATAAGAGAAATAATAGTTCCTGTTATTACACTACCTTTTATAAATTCATAACGATTTGGGTCTGCAACATTTTCAATAATATTTTCTTTTGAAGCAAAAAATATAGAAACCAACAAAACAGCGCCAACAATTTCCAATGTTGCTAAAATCATTGTTAATACAGCAGATGCATAAAAATAATTGTTTTTCTTTTTCATTTATCCCCTCACTTATCATAAGTATAACATGTTTTAAACTTTTTGTAAAGGGGTAGATTAAACTCAAATTTTTACAACTCTTTCCGCTCTAGCATGGCCAAAATTTGTAAGCACCTCATATTCGCTAGTTTCTAAAAATTGCGCAAACACTTTTGCGTTATCCATAATGCATACTTTATCGCCTGTCTTTAATTGACTGTTAGTATTTATCATAAAACAATCCATGCAGATATTGCCTACGTTATAAAACATCTTGTTTTTATTCTTAACAAAAATTACATTAGACAACTTTCTAGGCAAACCATCAGCGTAACCCATAGGAATAGCTCCCACAATCATATCTTCTTTTGCCGTATATCCACATAAATATCCTATATGTTCATTTTTATGGACTTGAACAGTATCAACAATTTGACTTTCAACAGACATAACTGGTTTAAGATTTTTATTTCCATAGCCATAAACTTCTATACCAACTCTGTACATGTCAGCTTTAATCTTTTTAAACAAAGTTCTTCCACCACCTACATGTAATATAGGTGAAAAATCATCAGGTAAAAGGGAGCAAAAATGATAAAACTTTTTCTTTTGAGTTTGCGTGTAGTTTTTATCTGTTGTTAAAGAAGAAAAATGTGTATATAAACCTTCCAACCTTATTTTATTTTCAATTAAATAGTTTATAATTTCAAAAAATTCTTTTTCAGTTTTAACACCATATCTATTCATACCAGAATTCAAACATAAATGCAAATAAGGTTTGATTTTTATCTTATTGGATACTTCTATAATATCTTTCAATTCATCAAAAGAAAGTAGTGCAAAATCTATTTCTTTTTTTATTACTTTTTGATAGTTTTTTATAGCTCCAAAAATAATTATCTTCTTGTTTGTATAATTTCTTAAAACAAACCCTTCTTCTTCGCAGGAAACTCCAAAAACGACATCTTCGTCTTTTAAACATTCCACTATTTCTTTCATTCCATGCCCGTATGCATTTGCTTTTACCATAACACAAATTTTGGCACCTTTGCTTTTACTTTTTATAAAAGCTAAATTATGTAAAAGATTTGATTTGTTTATTATAATTTTGTTGAACATATCCTTATATATGATTTTTTTTATTTTTGAGTTAAATAAAAAAAATCCTTTTTAAGGATTTTTTTTAATTTTAAACACACAAAGGAACAATTATTCCAACAATGACCAACAATAAGCAAAGTATATACAAAACTTTCCAAACTGCTTCTTTGTTTCTAACATATCGCCAAGCCAAAATTGAAACAATCACAACCATAACAGCCATAGCTACATTTTGTAATGCTGTAACAATAGTAGCATTTACTCCAACAAGATGCAAAACCATAGAAATTGCATACAAAAGAGCAGCTGCAACCAAAATCCACATAGAAACTTTATTTAAACTCCAAACAGAAGAATTTCTCTTTGTGCTTTTGCTAGATGATTTGTTTGCCATATTTTCCTCCTTACTTTAATTATAGTATTATTTATAAAAAAAGTAAACAAAAAAACAAATTATTTTAGATTTATCAATAAGGGGATATACTCTTCCCACCTATAACTGCGAATAGGAATAGGATTTCTATCTTTAAAATATAAAACCAGCGCAGGTCTTATACCGTGATAATCATCAAAAAATTTATATCCAGTCAACCTACCCTCTATAATTAATTTTTTTGTATTGGCATGATAATTAAAATACATAAAACATCCTTTAAAATTAATTTATAATCAATTTAAAAAAATTATCCAAGAACAACATCTAAAATTAATATTACAATAAAACCAATGATAAAGCCCAAAGTTGCAACATGATTTTTGGCACCTGTTTGAGCGTCCGGCAAAAGTTCTTCACAGACAACATACATCATTGCGCCTGCTGAAAAACTTAAACACCAAGGAATAATTCCTTTTATTGAAGAAGACAATAGCATACCAACCAAAACCATTATTGGCTCAACTACTGCACTTAAAACAGTTAAAAAAAACGCCTTTTTCTTACTTTTTAATGTGCCCTTTAATGATAATGCCAATGCCAATCCCTCTGGAAAGTTTTGAACACCAATTCCAATGGCAATTATTAATGCAGAATAAAAACTTTCTCCTCCAAGAAGAAAAGCACTACCATAAGCAATACCTGTTGCTAAACCCTCAGGAATATTATGTACAGTAACTGCAAAAAATATTTTAGAAGCTTTTTTGTATGAATCAGAATGAAATTCTTTTTTCTTTTTGTAATGTAACTCTAACAAAAAATCAATCAATATTAAGAAAGCAGTCCCAATCAATATACCAACCATAATAGGCAAGAATCCCAACTTCCCCCAACTTTCAGTTTCTGTTAATGCAGGTATTATTAAAGACCAAATTGATGCACCAAGCATAAGACCAGAAGCAAACCCTAAACAAAGACTATAAATTTTTTTGTTGATAGAGTTTTTAAAAAAGAAAACGAAAGCTCCACCTAAACAGGTCATAAAAAATACTGAACATACACCTAAAATGGTTATAGCTAAATTGCTCACAAAAATCCTTTTAAACAGCCCTCAATATATAATAATGTTATAAAAAGTAATATGTGAATAAAAATAATTATGTACCCTCGCAAATTTTATTTTACAAAATTGGATTAATAACTGTATTTGGTGAATTGTTTAATAAAAGATTAATAAATAAAGCACGACAGTTAAAAATAGGAACAGGAAAATTAATTCCAGAATTACATTGATTAAAGTTTAAGTTACAGCACATAAAAACTCCTTTTTCACGCCCATTACAATTTATTCCAATCATTTAAGAAAGTTAAATAAAAAAACTAAAAATTTTTCAATTTTTAGTTGACAAAACAAGTTTTTTTTGATATTATATGTATGCACACTTGCAAAGGATATGGAAGTTTAGCTCAGCTGGGAGAGCATCTGCCTTACAAGCAGAGGGTCATAGGTTCGAGCCCTATAACTTCCACCAACACGCAAGTGTTTTTTTATTAAAATAAATTTTTATTTTTTAAAAGTAAATTTTGTATTTTATAATAAAAAAACAGGCTATTGCCTGTTTTTTTTAAATTGTATATACGATTATAATGTCTTTTATTCCTGTATTTGCATCTTCAATCAGTTTAACTAAGTATCCAACTGTAACTTCTGGATTCATTATTGTAGCTTCACTTTCTATTGCATCTGTTTGACCTGGCCATACATTAAGTGTAGTATACTTGTCTATTGTTAATTCCTTACCCTCTTCATCATATAACTTACCTAATGTATTTATATACAAATCAGCCAACGATGTGTTTAAATCGTATTCTTCTGTTTCATCAAATCTTAAAGTTACTTCGTATTTTTCAACGACATTTTCTCCTTTATTATCTAAATATACATTTCCGTTAATTGTACGAAGGTAAATGTAGAAATTATAGGAGTTTTTGTTATAATCATTTTCCCATACAAGAGTTAATTTGCCAGTTAAATCTTCACCTTTATTGATATCTTGTATTAGAATATCAATTAATGATTGCCCATCCAAAATAAAGTCATTTCTCTTTGTGTATTCTTCACCATTGTAAATCATACCAGCCAAAGTATAATTTTCTCTTGTAATATTTTTAAAATCAAAACCATTTACCTTGTTGAAATTAATAGTACAAGTATCAGTAGAATTTATGTGGAATTTAACATCTTTAAGTGAATATTCAACAACTTCTTGTTTTAAATATAATGAATAAACTTGATCAGCCTTAAATTCAGGTTTTTCTTTATAAATTATATCAGTAGATGCATCTTCACTCCAACCAATAAATTTATAACCCAAATCAACATTTGTAATAACAATTTCATCGTTTTCATTTAATAATTGATATTCATCGTAGTTATGTTCGTAAACAACTTTTTTAAGTATTAATTCATCGTTTTTATAATATTTCAATGTCATTTCTTGTGAGTAAACTGGAATTAACTCATATTCGCCTGTAACATCAAAAGTTGCTTTTTGATAAACTCTGTTATCATTTGCACCTTTAACCATCCAACCAGCAAAATCGTCTCTACCTTGAACCTTTGGCAACTCTTTACCATAAGAAGTATTTAAATCACTTATTTCAGTTTCACCATTTGTAAATTCAAAAGAAAGTTCAAAAGTTTTAGGCTCAACCCAAATAGTAATATTTGCAGAACCTTTAACTTCAAAATCATAAGAAGAAACCTTAAGCTCTAATGGAGTGCTTGTTTCAGAAACTGAATCTGGATTGCCTTGATAAAACCCTTTAACATCATAAGCATCACCTTCAAAAGTAATAACCACCTTGTCAGTTTCTTTTACGCCCACTCTATTTCCTTCACGCAATCTTTCATTTACTGAAATAGATAATTTTTGATTGTATTCATTTAAATATTCTTCTTCACCCTTCAATTCAACATTAATAATATAAGGTGCTGATTGAGTAGCAGTAAGAGCAATAGCAACAATTGCTACTGGTATAAGAGTAACAAATATGCATATGGCTAAAATTTTTAATAATTTTTTTGACATATTCCCTCCAATCTTGCTTTAATTATATCACATTAGATTTCAATTTTCAATACCTATTTTAATATTTTTTTAAATAGTATATAAATTTAAAAAAATTAATATGAAAGCATATCAAAATTTAAAAAAAATTATACTAAAAATTAAGATTTTTGTTGACAATTGTTACGATATGTGATATAGTAATTAAGCAAATAATTCATGGGGGATTAGCTCAGCTGGCTAGAGCGCTTGCCTTGCAAGCAAGAGGTCATCGGTTCGATTCCGATATTCTCCACCAACAAAACTAAGCAATAGCTTAGTTTTCTTTATTTGTTTATAAAAAAAGACTGAAATTTCAGTCTTTTTTTATTGCTTATCGTTCTGCTTCACTTTCTACACCATAACCAGTGATACAATTCTCTATTATATTATTTTTAATAATACCTGTATCAACCACTTTTCCACAATTGTCATATGTAAAAGCACCTTCGTATATATTTCCATCTTCCATTACTACTTTATATGGCACATCTATTCCACCACCTTGTGAATTTTTAGCAGCTTTATTCAAATCGTTTACTGATATTCTTATTTCTTTTATGCCATTGCTATCAACCTTAATTCTTTCATAAGTATTATCAGCTTTGATTTCGCCAAGCAATTCATTAATATTATTATAAATCACAGTAGATATGTCTTTTGGCTCATCTTTTTTGTTTTCTTCGTTTATAGCCTTTGCAATATCAACCATCGCTTCTTTTGATATAATATGTTTTATTGTTGAAACATATCCGTTTATATTGCCAGAAGTATTTAAACTATCAAATTTTATTTCACCATTAAGAATATATTGTAAAACTCCTTGTTTATCTTCTTCTGCAGTAAACCAAACAGACATTGCTGTTGGTTTGCAATTAGAATATGAAGCATTTTTGAAGTTTGATAAATTCATTGTTGCAACGCTTACAGCATCATAATCAGCAGTAATTTCTCCTTCGATTAATTCATTTACATATTCTATAACTTCATTAACGATATCTTTTCCATCTGCAAATGCTTCATCACTACCTGACAATGTTTGTTCAACAAGTTGCTGAATTTGATCAGTTGAAAGTTCTTTTACGCCTTTTGCTTCATCATTTGCTATATCTATTATTTCTTGATTTATAACTAAATCTGGATTATACAAAGATTCATTAAGAACTCTGCTTACTTCACCACTTTCTGAGCCAACATTTTCAACTGTGACATTGTTAGCACCTTTAACCATCGCATCAACAACATCTTTTGCCTTTTGTCCATATTGTTGAGTGTAGTATTTTTCTGATTCATCTTCCATTTCATAAATTTGAGCAATTAGACCATTTCTATCACTTGTATTATTTGGAGAATATGCCTCGTCTACCTCAGGTGTTGTAGCTTTACCTTTGTTATAAAAATGTACACCTACCATTGTGCCAATAATTGAGAATACTGCTACTGCAGCAACAACTCCTATAACAATTTTCTTCACATTCCCAGATTTCTTACGGTTCGTCATTTCTGCTTTCGCATTTTCTATTGTAGAAGTATATTCTTTTATTTTTCCTTCTTTTATTTCAACTTTTGAAATATTAGCAAATGTTTCGCTTTGGGTTTCTTCATTTCCAGTATATTTAAATTCAAAAGTGTAATTGTTTTTTTCAACGCCTTTTTCGTCTTTTTCACCATGTAAAATAAATTTAATACAGTCAGATATTGCTTTTTCATCTAATTCAACATTTGTATTTGAAACAATCTCTTTTAATGCATTTAAATTAACTTCAATATTGTTACACATTGCTGTTGCAATATTTTTTGCTCTTTTTCTAAGACTTGTTTCCTTACTCCAACCGTTAGATATATCTTTTATTACACCTCTTGTTTCTGCAAGTTCACTTTTAGCCTCTTTAAAAATTTCATCAATTTCGTTTTTTCTATCAATTTCTATTTGTTTTTTATTTAACTTTTCTTCTGCTTGTTGTGCTTGTTCTTTTGCTTGTTTTTTCTCTGAAATGGCCCCATCGCGCTCTGCTCGCGCTACACCTAAGTCTTCCTGTAATTTTTTATTTTTATTCTCTGCTTTCGTAGCTCTTCTTTTCGCCGTTGTTTTTTCTTTTTTTACTGCATCAAGTTCATCCTTTAAACTTTGAATAAATTGTTCAGCAGCTTTTTCATCTATAACGTCTTGCTTTTGAGCCGATAATACATTTTTTACCAAATAAGGAATCGTATACTCCGTTGTGCCATTTTTGAGTGCAATGATTTTTCCTTTTTTATTTCCAGGTATAAAAAATTCAATTTTATCTGCCAAATTTTCTTTTAATTTTTCACCATAAAAAATATAATTTAAAACATCGTTAAAATACTTCCCGTTGCTACCTTCAGACTGCAAAAAAAGTTCAAAATTTTCGTCAGTCCCTAGTTCTTCTAAAAAATTCTGCAATTTTTCTAAATTAGTAGATATAGTAGAAGAAATTTGAGTTAATTTTTCACTATAATTTTTACCTTTTATATCAGGAAATTTCTCAATAGCAATATTCCTTACTTTTTTTATTTTGCTAATAATTGCATTGATAGTTCCTTTTAAAACCTTTGCATTATTGTCTGTTTGACGTGATTGACTCATTTGGAATCCCTCCTTATTGCTTACAATATTATACTACAACTTGATTTTGTTGTCAATAGTGATATTTAAAATATTTTTGTGACTTAAAATTAATCTTCTTCAACTTTTTCATCTAAGTAGGTTGCCATTAAATCTGCCACATGCAATAAAAATGCAACAGGGTATTTATAATAAACATCTGCTATGCTATAAGAGCCACCTTTAACTCTTAAATCATATTCCCCCATATGCCAGTTAATAGCAAGTGCTTCTTCTCTTGATAATTTAATAAATGCAGACAAAATGTAAACAGATTTTTCTCCATGCCCATAAGGCAAGCTTTCTTCAACCTTATAATATGGTTTTTGCGTCCATATTCCATCTATTTTTACATTCTTTACATCTTCTTTGTAAGTGTCAACTTTGCATACATCATGCAAAAGTCCCATAATTGCAATACTTTCTGGACTAATTTTGCTTTGCCAATTTTCTCCAAAATGTCCTTCTACCAATTTAACTAATCTTTTATAAACATTTATTGAATGCTCACAAAGTCCACCTTTAAAACTATTATGCCTTTTTGTGCTTGCTGGTGCAGTGAAAAAATCAGATTTTTCAAGCCATTCTAATAATTTATCAGCTCCGTCTCTCTCAATATTATCGTAAAATATTTCTAAAAACTCATCTCTTGCTTCCATATATACTCCTTATTTTATATTAGAAGATAACTTTAAAAGTTCTTTAAACTGAGAAGAAGAATCTTTTTCATACTTTTTTATTTTTTTGTAAAAATCTTCCACTTCTTTTTCTTTTAATTTCATATTATCAATTTTTTTACTATCCAATATTTCTTTTTTGATTTTTTCAAAGTTTTCTATTTGTTTTTTTATAATTTCTTCACAATCTAAAATGTTACTACATGTTATTCTTAAAACATCAACACTTTCTTGATCTTTATTATTTTCAAATAGTTTTAAGATTTCAAAAGCACTATCAGTATTTTCCTTTATATTATCATACATTAAATCTATTTCTTTAAACATATCAATAAAATGCTCATCTGCTTTAATACCTTCTACATCTTTTTCTTCACTTTTCATTATTTTCTCCTTTATCTTCCCATTTTATATTTTTGTTTAGTAGATTTAAAATACTGTAATACGGTCTAATATATATCAAATTTTTAAATTTAATTTCTATATCTCTATTACTAAGATTACTGCCTAAAAATGATTTTTTGTAATATTCTAATTTCTTATTTTTTTCTTTTTCTAATGCAATTTTGTATTGTTTTATAATAAGTTTGTTTTTACCAGACTTTATGTATTTTACAAAAGCAACACCATCTATTACTTTATTATAATTAAAATCTTTAAATTTTTTTGGTGGTATTAATCTATTTGTTTTGAAAAATTTATTATACGCATTTTCATCTGCCCTCTCAAAAGAATAAAAGTATTGTTTATCTTCTAATTTTAGTGTATAAAACCCACCATATATCCATATTTCAGTTGGTAAAACAAGTTTATCTACAAGCACTGTTTTGTTAAAATTATTACTATCAAATTTCATATTTTCTCCATGAATTTGTATTATTATACTATACAAAACTAAATTTTACAAATAAAAGTTTTAATATAAATTTATTTACATGCTCCTATATAAAACAAAAAAGCAGGCTCATGCGCCCACTTTAATGATATTCCAGCAGTGTTCTATCTTCCCGGGCCGTCGCCAGCCAAGTATTTTCAACGATGAAAAGCTTAACTTCTGTGTTCGGTATGTGTACAGGTGGATCCTTTTCTCTATCGCCACTGGAAATGGTATAATTACAAGTTCTACTTGGAATTACTAAATTTACTTCTTTATTATACTTAATATAAATCCTTTTGTCAAGAATTTTAGTATAATAATCAGGAATTTATAAAACCCTGACAACTACATAACAGAAACTTGCTAAGTGCTCCGTGATTAAGCCCTCGAACTATTAGTATCGGTCAGCTGAACACATTACTGTGCTTACACCTCCGACCTATCAACGTTGTAGTCTACAACGGTTCTTACTAACTTAAGTTATGGGATATCTAATCTTGAGGTGGGCTTCACGCTTAGATGCTTTCAGCATTTATCCCTTCCATACATCGCTACCCAGCTGTGCCACTGGCGTGACAACTGGTGCACCATTGGTATGTCCATCCCGGTCCTCTCGTACTAGGGACAGCTCCTCTCAAATATCCTACGCCCACGATAGATAGGGACCGAACTGTCTCACGACGTTCTGAACCCAGCTCGCGTGCCACTTTAATCGGCGAACAGCCGAACCCTTGGGACGTACTACCGCCCCAGGATGTGACGAGCCGACATCGAGGTGCCAAACCTCCCCGTCGATGTGAACTCTTGGGAGAGATCAGCCTGTTATCCCCAAGGTAACTTTTATCCGTTAAGCGATGGCAATTCCATGCTCTACCACCGGATCACTAAGTCCTAGTTTCCTATCTGTTCCACTTGTAGGTGTCACAGTTAAGCTCCCTTCTGCCTTTGCACTCTTACAGACGGTTTCCAACCGTCCTGAGGGAACCTTTGAACGCCTCCGTTACATTTTAGGAGGCGACCGCCCCAGTCAAACTGTCCATCAGACACTGTCCACTACCAGGATAACTGCATAGTGTTAGAATTCCAAATTGCAAAGAGTGGTATCCCAAGGATGACTCCATGCAAGCCGAAGCCCGCACTTCAAAGTCTCCCACCTATCCTGTGCATCGCAATCCAAAACTCAATATCAAATTCCAGTAAAGCTCTATGGGGTCTTTCCGTCTAGTCGCGGGTAATACGCATCTTCACGCATACTTCAATTTCGCCGGGTCCCCTGTTGAGACAGCTCCCAAATCGTTACGCCATTCATGCGGGTCAGAACTTACCTGACAAGGAATTTCGCTACCTTAGGACCGTTATAGTTACGGCCGCCGTTCACTGGGGCTTAAAATCAATGCTTCGCTTGCGCTAACATCTCCTCTTAACCTTCCAGCACCGGGCAGGCGTCAGCCCCTATACTTCATCTTACGATTTAGCAGAGACCTGTGTTTTTGGTAAACAGTCGCTTGGGACAATTCGCTGCGGCCAACATTGCTGCTGGCACCCCTTCTCCCGAAGTTACGGGGTCATTTTGCCGAGTTCCTTAACAAGGGTTATCCCGTTCGTCTTATGATTCTCTCATCGTCTACCTGTGTCGGTTTGCGGTACGGGCACCTAATACTATCTAGCAACTTTTCTCGCCAGTGTGAATTCATGGACTTCGTTACTAATTTTCACTCCCCATCATCACCTAGGGTACACTTAAATGGTACTTCACTCATTTAACCCCTCATGATTTAGACGCATATTTCCATCAACGCGCATCCACTATCCTACTGTGTCATTGCATCGACTCTTTGTCGTATTTTGGTGGTACTGGAATATCTACCAGTTGGACATCGCCTACGCCTTTCGGCCTCAGCTTAGTTCCCGACTTACCCTGGGCGGACAAGCCTTCCCCAGGAAACCTAAGACTTTCGACGGCATAGATTCTCGCTATGCTCTCGCTACTCATGCCGGCATTCTCTCTTGTATACAGTCCACGACCCCTTACGATATCGCTTCTGCCCGTATACATTGCTCCTCTACCAATCCAAGATAAACTTGAATTCCTAAACTTCGGTGTATGGTTTTAGCCCCGTTGAATCTTCGGCGCACTATCACTCGACCAGTGAGCTATTACGCACTCTTTTAATGAATGGCTGCTTCTGAGCCAACATCCTGGTTGTCTGTGCAATCTCACATCCTTTTCCACTTAACCATTACTTTGGGACCTTAGTTGTAGATCTCGGCTGTTTCCGTTTTGACAATGAAACTTATCTCACACTGTCTGACTCCTTGCGATCAATTAACTGGTATTCGAAGTTTGATAGGATTCGGTAACCCGCGAAGGCCCCTAGTCCATTCAGTGCTCTACCCCCAGCAATCTATAAGCAAAGGCTAGCCCTAAAGCTATTTCGAGGAGAACCAGCTATAACCAGATTCGATTGGCGTTTCACCTCTAACCACAAGTCATCCCCGGACGTTTCAACGGACGTGGGTTCGGTCCTCCACGGCGTGTTACCGCCGCTTCAACCTGCTCATGGTTAGGTCATCTGGTTTCGGGTCTACGATATGCAACTAACTCGCCCATTTCAGACTCGCTTTCGCTTCGGCTCCGTGATTTAAATCACTTAACCTTGCTACATACCGTAACTCGCCGGCCCATTCTACAAAAGGTACGAGATCAAACTATCACCTCATGGTGAGTCGTCCTTTCTCTGCTTGTAAGCATACAGTTTCAGGTTCTCTTTCACTCCCCTCCCGGGGTTCTTTTCACCGTTCCCTCACGGTACTATTCGCTATCGGTCACTAGGTCGTATTTAGCCTTACGAGATGGTCCTCGCATATTCACACAGGATTTCACGTGTCCCGCGCTACTCTGGATACTGCTAGATGGTTTTTAAATTTCGGTTACGGGGCTATTACCCTGTATCGCGCAATTTTCCAAAAATCTTCACCTATTCTCAAACCTATCACATCGCAGTCCTAAACCCCTAACAAATTTCTTCATTAGGTTTGGGCTCTTGCAGTTTCGCTCGCCACTACTCCCACAATCGTTGTTTTACTTTCTTTTCCTCCGCTTACTTAGTTGTTTCGGTTCAGCGGGTTCCCCTCATAACATTATGAATTCATGTTATGATACTACAACATGACTTGTAGTGTGTTTCCACATTCGGAAATCAACGGGTCACAGATTATTTGCATCTCACCGTTGCTTATCGCAGCTTATCACGTCCTTCTTCGGCGCCTAGTGCCAAGGCATCCCCTATATGCTCTTTGTAGCTTAATCATTATAAAAATGAATTGGATTTCTTAGCATTTTCGCAATAAGAATATTTCTTATTCGAACTTCTTGTTTTCTATTTACTCGACGTAAATTGAAATTTGCAAAGATATTCGTATTACAACTTTTAATTAAATTAACAAGCGTAATTTGAATATTTGTTTGCTCGTTTTACATTCTGTAAAACTCTGTTATGTAGTTGTCAAGGTTCTATGCTAACCAGTGCATCAGCACCTTCCGTTTGGGTTAGCATGAGTATAATAGCACAATGCAAAATATAATGTCAACACTTTTTTCAAAAAAATTTTAAAAATTTTAATTTTTTTTTAATTTTTTTTTGTTTTTTTTATTTTTGCTCCAACACATTTCCGCGTGTTTGTTATTTATTAAGAAAAATCGCAAATTTTAATGTGTTTTTTTGTATTTTATAAAAATTTATTTTTATCATTTTTTTATTTTTTACATAAGATAGATTAAAAAAAGCAAAGATTTTTTGTCTTTGCTTATTCTTTTTCAATATCTTGTTCAGTATCTTTATTAAAATTTTGAATTATTTTTTTATCCCCGATATCAAAATATTTTGAAATTATACTTTTTCTAAAATTTTTATCAAGAATTCTTAAATTAAAAATTAAACGATTTTCAAGTTCTTGTATACTATGACTATGAATTACTTTTGTAAAAACTGAAAGTTCAAGAGGATCTCTATTTGGCCAGTTCTCACATGCTAGGAAATTTAGTAATAAATCATCTGAATCGGCGATAACTTTTGCATGTTTTTCCAAATTTCTTTTTGGTTTAAAAACTAAAACGTATTCTAAATTTAATCCTGGGTCACCAGACATTATCAAACTATTTACATTTGCTTTAATATCGTTATAACTATAATTTTCAACAAAACAGTCAACTCCTAATATTAAATCAAAATTTTGTTGAGCATCACCGTCTTTTGCTATTTTTATTGAATGAGGCAACATAAAAGAGATATCGTTTTCAAGAACGTATTTTAAATTTTGCTCTGCACTACCTTCTTTTGCCATCTTTTGCGCGAAATAATTTGCATCAAAATTTGGAAAAGCATACAAAAAAGGTATTACATAAAAAACGGGACCTTCTTTAACTACACTTGCAAAATGTTCTAAGTTTTCCGTTTTAAAATACTTTGGAAACAATATACTTAAATAAGAATTTTTCTTTTCCAAAATAATATTGCCTATTTTATTAACTTTTTCCTTTGTTAAAAATCTGCTGTATTCCTTTGCAAATTCAAAACAAAGATATTCATCTTTTTTATTTATAATTTTGTTATAATATTCATTAACTAAACTTTTCTTTTCTTCAAGATTTGAGCATTGATTAAATTTTTGCTTTGCAATTTTCATTAATTCTTCAATCATTTGTTTTTGTTTAATTTCCATAAAAAATCCTTTTTATAAATTTAACATCTTTATTTGTTTTTGTCAATACCCTTTTACTTAGCTTATGCATTTTTATAGTATATATATTTATATAATATAATATATTTAATATATATAATAACTACAAAAGAAAGATAATTTATTAAATATAATTTTATGTAGACAAAATTATTTGACAATTTGTTTTAAATAATTTATAATCACCTTGTAAATAATTTTTGCGTTGAAGGAATTGGCAACTCCCGAGCAAAACGCATGCCAGCGAAAAGGCACTAAATGAGGCATTTAAAATGCGAATTAGGGTGGAACAGCGGTTTATTAAAGTCGCCCCTATACAATAAAGTATGGGGCTTTTTTATTTGCCCTTATGTAAGGAGGAAAAATGAAAGAAATAAAAGCAACAATGGATAAAGTTGTAAATCTTTGCAAAAACAGAGGCTTTATATTCCCAGGAAGTGATATATATGGCGGTATGGGTAATACTTGGGATTATGGCCCTGTGGGAGTAGAATTTAAAAACAATATTAAAAGAACATGGTGGAAAAGATTTGTTCAAGAAAATCAAAACACTTATGGTGTTGATGCTGCTATACTTATGAATAGCAGAGTTTGGGAAGCAAGTGGTCACACAACATCTTTTTCGGACCCTAAAATGGATTGTAAAAACTGTAAAACAAGACACCGTGCCGACAATTTGATTGAAGCTCATTCAAAAGGCAAAGTCAACCCAGATACAATGACGACAGAAGAAATGGAATTGTATATAAATGAGCACAAAGTAGCTTGCCCAAAATGTGGAAAATTTGATTGGACAAATATAAGACAATTTAATCTTATGTTTGAAACTTCACGTGGAGTAACAGAAGAAGGTCAAAATAAAATTTATTTACGCCCAGAAACAGCACAAGGTGAATTTGTAAACTTTTTAAATGTTCAACGCTCATGTAGAGCAAAAGTTCCTTTTGGGGTAGCGCAAATTGGCAAAGCTTTTAGAAATGAAATTACACCAGGAAACTTTATTTTTAGAACAATTGAATTTGAACAAATGGAGCATCAATGGTTCTGTAAAAACGGCGATGATGAAAAATATTACAATGAATATAAAGAAAAAGCTATGAAATACGTTCTTGATTTAGGAATAGACAAAGAGCATCTACGTTTTCATGACCATGACAAACTCGCACATTACGCAAGAGCAGCGTGTGATATACAATACCTATTCCCTATGGGTTGGAACGAACTTAACGGTATTCACAATAGAAGTAATTATGACCTTTCTCGTCACCAAGAATATAGTGGAAAAAGCATGTTGTATCTTGACCCTTATACAAATGAAAAATATATCCCTAACGTTATTGAATATTCAATTGGAGCAGATAGATTAACCCTTGCACTTTTATGCGAAGCTTATGATGAAGAGATTTTGGAAAATGGAGAAACAAGAGTTGTTATGCATTTTCACCCTGCCATCGCCCCTTACAAAGTCGCTATTTTACCTCTTCAAAAAAATTTAGGAGAAAAAGCACAAGAAGTATATTCAATGTTGTCAAAAGAATTCATGTGTGATTATGATGAAGCTGGTTCTATTGGTAAAAGGTATCGCCGTCAAGATGAAATTGGAACACCTTTCTGCGTTACTATTGATTTTGATACACTCGAAAATGACACAGTTACTATTAGAGATAGAGATAGCATGGAACAAATAAGATTACCAATAAGCGAACTTATCAAATATGTTGGTGAAAAAGTTAAATTTAACTAAAACAAAAAAAGTTCAAACACAAGTTTGAACTTTTTTTCAATTTATTTTATTTTTTAATTTAATCTCTTCTACTAGATAATAAAAATATTAATAAAAATCTAAGGAAATACACTATTGAAACCAAAAGTGAAGCAAGGTATGTCATTGCTGCTGCAGATAACATAGCAGATACCCCTGCTTGTTCTTCTGCATCACCTATTTGAGAAAACAGTAATTCTTTAGCACGATCAGAAGCATTTAATTCAACTGGCAGAGTAATTAAATTAACAAGAACCAACAGTCCATAAACAACAGTAACTGCCAAGAGCATAATATACCCAGCAAAACCTATAAAGATTGACAAAATTATACTAACAATAATCAAAGGTAAAAGCATTGTAGAAGCAAAATTTGAAATTTTAATAGCAAATTGCCTAAATTTAAGCAAACTATAACCTTCTGCATCTTGCAATGCATGGCCAAATTCATGTGCTACAATAGCAATAGAAGCGATTGAATCGCTATTATAGTTTTGCTCGGATATATTCAAACTTTTATCTTTTGGATTATAATGGTCAGTTAATTTTCCTTTGCACATTTTAACATTTAATTTTAAACCGTTTTTTAAAGCCAATTCTTCTGCTAGTTGCCTTCCAGTAATATTAAGAGAAGATTTGACTTTTGAATATTCATTAAACCTATTATAAACTTTTGTTTGAGCAACAACAGAGATTATAACTGCCACCAAAATGAAAAACCCCGATAATCCATACAATAAATAAACCCAATCCATAAACACCTCTTTATTAACCAAATAATTTATTTTTCTTTGTCATAAATGTCCAAGCAAGCAATGTGTTTAAAAAATCTGCCCAATATGATAACCTTGCATCATTTAAAAACTTTTTACATAAGCCCACCTGCTCTTTATCTAAAACTTCATTTAAATATTTTAATGCTATTTTTGAAGCTTCTTTTTCAATTGCTATGATTTTTATTTTTAAAAATAAAGCAAGCAAAAATATTAAAACGCTTCCTGCCAAACATGCAACTCCATAATAAAAAAGTCCTTCAATAGCAAACATTAAAATTATACTAGCAATAAAAAGAGGCATCAAGAAAAAACCCAAAATTTTGCCAAAATATTTCAAAAATGCAAAATGTTTTAATTTTTTACTATTTTTATCTTGCATAGCATGCCCCATTTCATGCGCAATAATGGAAAAAGAGGCCACCGATGAATTAGATTGTGTGTTTGTTGATAAATATAGTGTTTTATTGCTGTAAGCATCAAATCCAAGTTTTTGAATAGTTACAATACTTATTTTACCAGCAAAATATTTATTATTCAAAAAGTTAAAAAAATCAATTGAAGACATGTTTTTGTCTATACTTTCATTATCCATGACTTTATAACTGTCAAAAAATTTTTCATAAGCAAAATTTGCTATTGCTAAAAGAAAACATAACAAAAACAAAAATGCTATTACTACAATTATTATAATTAAAGTTGTACTCATAACTTTATTTTACTCAAAATATCAATAAAATCAAAATGTTTTTGTATTAAGTTACTAAAAGAATAGTTGTACCTTTGTTTATTGATGTCCCAGCTGGTGGAAGTTGCTTTGTGATTATACCTCCATCTCCTTCAATTTCGCAATATAATCCAATCTTTCTTAGTTCTATAAGTGCATCTCCTAGCGACATACCTATTAAGTTAGGCATTGCAACTTTTTCAACCACTACTGAGTCGTCTTGTTTTTCTTCGTTTAAATAAATAAAAAGATTTTTAAAAATTTGTTTACCATAAGGAGCAGCAACAAGTGAACCATAATAAACTCCTGCACTAGGCTCATCAACAAGCACAATTATGGCATATTTAGGTGCGTCTGCTGGATAAGTGCCGATAAAACTAGAAATATATTTACCTTGGTCTATACCACCAGTTTCTTTATATTTTTGTGCCGTTCCTGTTTTTCCTCCAACATTATAACCCTCAACAAAAGTATATTTACCTGTTTTGTTTTCAGCATATTCAAGAAGTTGATTTACAAGTTTTGTTGTATTTGAAGAAATAACACTAACATTTTGACTATCTTGCTTGTTTTCATCATACAAAATACTTAAATCAATTTTTTGCCCACCTATAATTGAACAAACAGCGTTCATAAGTTGAATAGGTGTCATAGCAATTGCGTGTCCAAACCCCATACGAGCAAGATCTACCGTCTTAACAGAAGATTTTGGCATTAACATTCCACTGCTTTCACCAGAAATATCAATACCTGTTTTTTGACCTATTCCAAATTTTTCCATATATTGATAAAATTTTTCTACTCCCAGTCTTAATGCCAAATCCATAAAGCAACAATTACAAGAATTACCAAATGCTTCAAGCAAGGTCTGACTTCCATGCCCTATTGTTTTCCAACACTTTATTTTTATTCCGTCAACAATTCTATACCCTGGACAGTAAAATTTATCTTCAAGTGATGTAAGTCCTTCTTCTAACGCAGCAGCAACTGTCAAAATTTTAAAAGTAGAACCAGGCTCATACATGTCGGTAACAAGTTTCATTTTTGATTGGTCAAAAAGGATATCTAAATCATCTCTTGGCAACTCATTCAAATCAAAACTAGGTTTTGTAGACATAGCAAGAATGTCTCCATTTGTTACGTCTATAATCATACCACTTGCATTTTTCGCTTTTTGCTCTTGCATAATATTGTTTAATGCATTTTCTAATATTTGTTGCATTTTGCTGTCAATAGAAAGATATAAATCTTCTCCTTCTTGTGCTTGAATGTAATATCTTAAACTTCCCCCAATTTCCTTTCCTTGCAAATCGCTTTGCACATAACTATATCCATCTTGTCCTTTTAACAATTCATCATAATACGCTTCCACTCCTGTTTGCCCTACATTATCAACACTTGTAAAGCCTATAAGTTGTGAAGCTAAGTTCCCATTTGGATAATATCTTGAAACATTTTCAGCAAGATAAACCCCAGATAATTTCTTTTGATAAATTTTTTCTGCAATTTCACTTTCTACGCCTAATTTAATCAAAACCTCACTAACGTTTTTCTTTTGAACTTTTTGATAAACATTGTCAAAATCTATATTTAACAAAGTAGACAATGCTGTAGCAACTGTTGTTGGACTTTTTACTTCCCTTGCTCTTACAAAAACATTGTATGTCGTATAACTAACTGCTAGCGTCGCCCCTGTCCTATCATAAATTGTTCCCCTAGGAGCCACAATCTTTAAATCACGTGTCCACTGGTCAATTGCTTTTAATTGCAAGCTTTTGCCATTGATAATTTGAATAACAAAAAGTCGCACGCCAAGTGCACAAAAAATAAAGGATATTACCAATAACAATGCTAATATCCTTTTTCTAAAAGAAAATAATGTAAAAGGTTGTTTCAAATTATCCTCCAAACAACCCCGCTAAGAAATTACAAAACCTATCAAACCAATTTGAAGACTCTGCTATTTTTGTTGGCAAAAGATTTTGGTTTGGAATTACTTCAAATAAATTTTTCATATTCTGTTGATTTGTGGTGTCAATTGCTGTTAGATTTTTTAAATAGTTGACCAAATTTACATTGTATGTTTCAGTGACTGTTGCAATTTCACTATTTAAAGAATCTATCGTTGAAATATTGATAAGCCCCCAAACGCCTAAAATAGCAAAAAGAATTGAAAATACAATATTTTTAAGTTTCCACTTTCTTTTTCTTTCATTTTTTTCAAAAATTTCTATTTTCTCTTCTTCTTTAAATATTTGTTTATGTTCTTCTTCTGTTAAGGTTTCCATAAAATCATAGTTGGGTGTATCTATAATTGAAGAAGATTGTTTTGCTTCTATGTTTTTTCCTACTTTTGGAAAATCTTGTTTTGCATCTTTAAAAGCACTTGCAGAAAAAGGATTCACATTGTTTTCAAACTTCACATCAGTTTTTTCTTCTGCAATGCTGTTTGATTCAACTGTTTTTGTTTCCGATTGCTTTTGTTGCTGCTTTTCTTTTAAAGCAAAAATCAACTTCTCTGCCATATTATATGCCTCCCTCTGCTATGATAGCACCTTTTATCAAATTTTTTCAACTATTCTTAGTTTTGCACTTGATGATCTTGAATTTTTCTGTAACTCTTCTTGCCTTGCAGTAATAGGTTTTCTTGTCACCATATCACATATTTGTTTGTGTTTGCAAATACAAACAGGTGTTTTTGGTGGACAAATACAACCTGTGGTCGCATCTTTAAAAACATTTTTTACTATTCTATCTTCCAAACTATGAAAAGATATTATAGCAATTCGCCCTTTCTCATTAAGCAAGTCAATAAGATTTTCTATGCATTTTTTCAAGCCTTCAAGTTCTTGGTTAACTTCAATTCTTATTGCCTGAAAAGTCTTTTTTGATACACCACCTTTTCCATAAATTATTTTTTTAGGAAAAGATTTTTCTATAATTTCTTTTAATTCAAAGGTTGTTTCAATTGGTTTTTCTTGACGTGCTTTGCAAATATTTTTGACAATGTTTTTTGCATTACTTTCTTCTCCATATTCATATAAAATTTTCAAAAGCTGTTTTTCAGAATATGTATTAACAACAGTAAAGGCTGTCAATTCTTGGCTTTGATCCATTCTCATGTCTAGCTTGCCGTTATGCAAAAAACTAAAACCTCTTTCTGCCGTATCAATTTGATAAGAACTTACACCCAAATCAATAAGTATTCCGTCAATCTTTTTTGAATAACCGTTTTCTATTAAAAATTTATAAGCATTTTTAAAGTCAGATTTAACAATTATCACATTATCAAATTCTTTAAATCTTTCTTTGCAAGTTTTTATTGCGTCCTCATCTTTATCAAAACCAATTAATACACCCCTGCTTCCAATTCTTTTTAAAATTTCACTAGAATGACCTCCACCACCCATAGTGCAGTCAACATAAATACCTCCGGGCTTAATATTAAGCCCAGAGATAACTTCATCTAATAAAACTGGTTTGTGTTGAAAATTTATCATAAGTTTCCTTCGTTTGTTAACCCTAAAAAGTTTTTAAGTTGTGTTGTTATTGTAGACCCAACGGTGCTTTCAATAGAATCTATTTGTTCAATAACTTCATTTTTATCTATGCTTGCAGGAATTTCAACAGAAATTTCAAAACTTTCAAGTGTATTTAAGAGTTCTTCAACTTCTTCTTTATTATCCTCTGTAATTGTTTGTATCATTTTATCTAAATTTTCAGTTGTAATTTCTTCTGAATTTATAAAACCTGCAACATAAGAAACAAAAGAATTTTCTGCTGCATTTTCCAAATCTTCAATCAACCCCATTAAATTAGTAAATGATATGTCATAAATATTTTTATTTGCATTTATAAGTTTGCCATCTTTATCAAATTCTTTTTTGAAAGAAACGATTAAACTGTCAAAAGCATCTTTAAAAATACCTTCTTCGTTTTTTGGTTTTTCTTGATCTTGCGATAATTCAACCCTATATGCATTTTCTTTTAAACTGTCAAGAAGTTCTCCAAGTGTTTTTTTATCTATATCATCATATCCCAAACTTCCTTGGTTGTTGCTGTATGTTTTATAAATAGATAAGAACTTTTCAAAAACATTGCATACTTCTTCTGTTTGGTCTTCTTCGCTTCCACTTTCAAAAGTTATACCTTCAATAGATATTTCAACTTGTTCGCCTGTCAAACTGTTTATTGCCTGTGAAACAGCATCAAACAAACTTTGTTTTGTATTATTAAGCATTTTAGAATATAAAACCGGTCTTAAAATTTCAGATAATGTCAAATTAGTTCCCAAGTTATTTAACAAATTATCCATATCCCCATTTAAAACATAATCTAGATATAAAATTCCGTTTGAATCTTCTTTATTTAATAAAACCAAAATATTGCTAATTTGATTTAATTCTTTTCTCCATTCTTGAACTTTGTCAAGTGTTAGATTATCTTGCTCATTTTCTCCATAATTTGGAAGAGATGAAAAATCAATTACTGTTGTTCCCAACCCTTCTATAAGCAAATCGTCAACAATTAAATCCTTTGTAAATTCTATTTGGTATATAGGAGTAATAATATCTGACAAAAGTTTTTGATTTTCTGTCAACTTGTTAGCAATGGCTTTTATTTTGTCTGTTGTTTCTGTTTTGTCATTTGTTAAAATTGTATATAATCCTGATTTCTTGATTGAATTCAAGCTCGAAGATAAAAATTCAAAAAGATTTTGATAGCTTGTTATACTTATTTCTTCATTATTTTCATTATAAACTGAATAATTTGGCAATGAAATATTATAATTTTCTAAAAGATTGCTTAAAATATTTTTTTCATTTTCATTTTCATCTTTATAATTGAAAATAGAAATATCCAAAATTTGGTCAATAAAAGCACCAAGTGAAGACATTGTGGCTGATAAATCTATTTTGTCATTTGTTAACAAAATCATAGGGTCTTTTATCGTTTCAAAAACATCTATGTTTTGAGAAATATTTTTAAAACTTGTTGCAAGATTTTTAATTTCTGTTGCTAAATTATTCCATTTTTCTTCTGCCCAATTTGAAGTATCAACTACAAAATCTCCAACATTATCTACAATTGTAGGCAAAAATTTGTTTAAAACAACGTCCAAGCTATCTTGTAAAAGATTAAGGTCAAAAACTTTTTCAATAATATAAGTTAATACATTGATGTTCTCATTTTTTGTTAAAATCTCAACAATAGCACTAGCACTTTTATTTGAACTTTCAACAATTTGATCTAATACACCATTTTCAGATATAGTTTTAAATATATCAAAAAGTGTTTGCAAATCATTTTTAAAATATTCAACTACTCTATCAGCACTTTCTTGTGCAAGTTGATTTAAGGAGTCTGAAATATTATCTAAAATTTGTGAATATTCTTCAAAAAATTGATTGTTTTGCAAAAAAGGATAATTTTGATAATTAGTTACAATATCTTGCAAAAGTTCAACAACTATTTGTTTAAAGAAACCACCATTTATTATTTCATTAAAATAAGGTTCAACAACATCAAAATTTAATTGACTAAAATTATGGTCATTTGATGAAATTTGTGAAATTTGAACTGAAACATCATACACTTTTGCATATGAATTAATTTCTTTTCTTATCAACAATTTTTCACCATTTATCTCTACTGAACCATAATAATCAAACATTGCATCATCCAAACCAGTAAGTCCGCACATTTGGAAAAAGAAATTTTGGTTTAACCCAGAAACAATTTCCGACACTTCTTTTGGTAGCATTTGTCCTATCACAGACAGATTTTCAGAACTTTCTTGCTCGCCTGTCAATACAGTAACTTCATAATCACTTGAAGAAGTAGACAATGTAATCTTTTCTGATTTATAAATATTTTCTCTTCGCTGAATACTATCAAATAAACCAAGCAAAGATGAAAGTGGCATAAAAACAAACAGAAAAACAATGAAGGTTTTTGCAAGACCAACAACTCCACCTAAAACCCTGTGCGTATTTTGATATTGCTTGTTTTTTAAACAGAGCACTGCAATAATTTTGTAAATAATGTACAATACCAATGCTACAAGTAATGAAACAACTATAAATAGAACTACATTAGCAACAGCCCCTGGCAACTTTTCAATCAAAGTTTCCATGTTAGGGTTGCTTTCAATCATATTAGAAATATCTTTATTTTCTTTAAGCATAGCAACAAAATATTGATTAAGCGAAATAGTAGAGCCATTATAATCAATATTGATAGATAAAATCGCATTTGTAATCAAAGGAGTTATAAAAAAAGCAACAACAGCTCCAATTAAAGAAAAAGCCATGTTTAAAGCTGACTTTCTTAATCCTCTCCAGAAACCTATAAAAAATCCTGCAATCAAGACAAGCAGAAATAAAAAACTTAATATTAGATTTATAGTTGAACTATTCATAAGATATTCCTCCTATAATACTAAACTTTCAATTATATATTAACATTTTTAATGCAAAAATTTCAAGTATTTACAAAAGAATTTATGTTAAATAAAAAAATATTTAAATAGATTATACGAACTTAGTTTGCACAAATAAAAGACATTTTTATGAAAAAAAATAATAAATTTTAAAGAAATTTATTAAAAAACACAAAAAAACTGCAAAAAAATGCAGTTTTTTGACTTTTTTTAAAAATTTTGTTGCAACAACTTTTTCAAATACTTTCCTGTATAAGATTTTTCATTTTTTGCAACTTCTTCTGGTTTGCCTGTTGCAACAATTTGTCCACCTTTGTTGCCACCTTCGGGTCCCAAATCAATTATATAATCTGCTGATTTTATTACATCAAGATTGTGTTCAATAACCACAACTGTATTTCCATTATCTACCAAACGATTTAATATTGCAATAAATTTTTTTACGTCATACATATGAAGTCCTGTTGTTGGTTCATCTAGCAAATAAATTGTCTTTCCTGTTGATTTTTTCGAAAGTTCTGTTGCAAGTTTTACTCTTTGAGCCTCTCCTCCAGAAAGTTCTGTTGCGCTTTGGCCAAGTTTTATATATCCTAGCCCTACATCATACAAAGCTTGCACTTTTGTTTTAATAGAAGGGATATTTTCAAAAAAGCTTAATGCTTGCTCAACTGTCATGTCCAAAACATCACTAATATTTTTCCCCTTGTATTTTACTTCCAGCGTTTCACGATTATATCTTTTTCCTTTGCAAGATTCGCAAGTAACAGAAATGTCTGGCAAAAAATACATTTCAATTTCTTTTACACCAGCTCCTTCACAAGCATCACATCTACCACCTTTTACATTAAAACTGAACCTTCCCGCTTTATATCCTTTTGCTTTTGCATCTGGTGTGCTTGCAAACAAATCTCTTATTGCAGAAAACATGCCTACATATGTGGCAGGATTAGAGCGTGGAGTTCTTCCAATAGGCGACTGGTCTATTGAAATAACTTTATCAAACATTTGCAAATTTTCAATTTTTTCAAAATTTCCTAGTTCCAATTTTGAATTGTTTAATTTGTTTGAAAGATATGGATACAATATTTCATTTACCAAACTTGACTTACCACTTCCAGATACACCTGTAACACAAGTAAATGTACCAACTGGAATATCTACATTTATATTTTTAAGATTGTTTTCTTTTGCACCAATAACTTTTAAAAAACCTTTTGGCTCTCTTCTTTTTGTAGGAATTTCTATTTTTTCATCGCCTCTTAAAAATTTTGCCGTAATTGAATTTGATGATTTTATTAAATCTTCTACTTTCCCATTTCCAACAATTTCTCCGCCATGAACGCCTGCAAATGGACCTACATCTACAAGCCAATCTGCTTGTCTTATAGTATCCTCGTCGTGCTCTACAACAATCAAAGTGTTGCCTAAATCACGAAGATTTTTTAATGTTTGAATTAATCTGTCATTATCTCTTTGATGGAGTCCTATGCTTGGCTCGTCTAAAATATACAAAACGCCAGAAAGTCCACTGCCAATTTGAGTAGCAAGTCTTATTCGCTGTGCTTCACCACCTGACAATGTTTCAGCAGACCTTGATAAAGTAAGATAATTAAGGCCAACATCACTTAAAAACTTCAATCTTGCTCTTATTTCTTTCAAAATGCTTTTTGCAATTTCTTCTTTTTCTTTGCTTAAAGCAATATCATCAAAATAAACAAGCAAATCTTCAACCGTCATATCACAAATTTGTGAAATATCTTTACCTTTTATTTTGATAGAAAGAGCCTGCGTATTTAATCTTTTTCCATGGCAAACAGGACAAGTTATTTCTCTAACAAACTTTCCTATCTCAAACCTAACAAATTCGCTTTTACTTTCAACTAGTCTTCTTTTTAAATTATTTATCACACCTTCAAAAGCCAATGCTTTTTTGCCATTAAAATGTTCAAAATTTTTATTTTTTGCTTCATTTTCAAACAAATCTAATTTTTCGCCGTCATTACCATACAAAATTATGTTTAATTTTTTCTTTGGTAATTTGTTTAAAGGAACATCAAGGTCTATATCATATTTTTTTGATAATGCATCAAAATATCTTGTTGCCATACCACCATCTTCATATCGCCAACCTGTTAAATTTAATGCTCCTTGCCTTATAGACAAGTCTGCATTTTTTAAAACCAAACTTTCATCAACATCACTTATTAAACCAAGTCCAGAACAATTATTGCAAGCGCCGTGCGGTGCATTAAAAGAAAATAATCTTGGTGAAATTTCTTCAAGTGCCCATCCACATGTTGAACAAGCATAATTAGTGCTGTACAAAGTCTGATTATCTTCATTTTCTACAATGACCAATCCATCAGCAAGTTTCAATGCGGTTTCAATACTATCAGATAATCTAGATTGTAAGCCTTCTTTGATTACCAATCTGTCAACAATAACATTAATATTATGTTTTATGTTTTTATCAAGCACAATATCTTCATCTAAAAGAAATACAGAACCATCAACTTGAACTCTCACAAAACCTGATTTTTTTAATTGCTCAAAATTCTTAGCAAATGCACCTTTTTGAGCCCTGATTATTGGTGCTAAAATTGAAATTTTGCTTCCCATAGGTAAAGATAATACACTGTCAACAATTTGGTCGGTGGTTTGTTGTGAAATTGGTTTGTTACAGTTTGGGCAATAAGCCTCTCCGATTCGCGCAAACAACAATCTTAAATAATCATAGATTTCTGTAACTGTCCCAACTGTTGACCTTGGGTTATGATTAGTAGTCTTTTGATCAATAGAAATAGCTGGCGATAGCCCGTCAATAGATTCAACATCTGGTTTTTGTGCTTGTCCCAAAAATTGTCTTGCGTATGAAGATAAACTTTCTATATATCTTCTTTGACCTTCTGCAAAAATAGTCCCAAAAGCCAAACTTGTTTTACCAGAACCACTTACCCCAGTAAAAACCACAAGTTTATTCTTTGGAATGATCAAATCTACATTTTTTAAATTATTCTCTTTCGCACCTTTGATAATTATTTTATTTTCCATACAATTATTATAACACATATTTTATTTTTGTATCAATAAATAAAAAAGAATGTAAGAAACTTACATCTTTTTATTTTTTGTTTAATTGTTTTCGTAATTTTTGTATCTCATCTCTTAATTGCAGTGCTCTTTCAAAATCAAGAGAATTTGACGCGATTTTCATCATAGCAGTAAGTTTTTCAATTTGAGCAGGTATCTCACTCTTTTTTAGTTTTCCATTGTCAACTTTTTTACTGATTTCCAAAGTGTTTGTAATACTTTTTATTATTGTTTTCGGTACTATGCCATGTTTTTTATTGTATTCTTCTTGCAATTTTCGTCTTTGTGTTGTTACATCAATAGCCCTTTTCATAGAATCTGTAATTGTATCAGCAAACATAACTACTCTTCCATTAGCGTTTCTAGCTGCCCTTCCAATAGTTTGAATAAGAGCACCTTCACTTCTCAAAAAGCCTTCTTTATCAGCATCTAAAATACAAACAAGTTCTACTTCAGGCATATCAAGACCCTCTCTCAATAAATTTATACCTACCAATACGTCAAATTCGCCTGCTCTTAATCCATTGACGGTTTCAACTCTTTCCATAGTATCAATTTCAGAATGCATATATTTTGTTTTGAAATTGTGCTCCTGTAAATACGCCGTTAAACTTTCAGCCATTTTTTTTGTTAATGTAGTAACTAAAACACGAGCATTACGTGAAATTGTTTCCTTTATTTGCAACATTAATTCTTCTATTTGGTTTTTTATAGGTTTAACTTCAATTAAAGGATCTAAAAGTCCAGTTGGTCTGATAACTTGCTCTACAACTTGGTCTGAATTTTCAATTTCAAATTTTGAAGGAGTTGCAGAAACAAACAATGTCTGTCCAAGTTTTGAATAAAATTCATCAAATGTTAAAGGGCGATTGTCTTTTGCCGCTTCCAATCTAAAACCATAATCTATAAGCGATTTTTTTCTTGCCTTATCACCGTTATACATTGCCCTTATTTGTGGCAAAGTCATATGACTTTCATCTATAATAGTCAAAAAGTTTTTAGAAAAATAATCAATAAGTGTATAAGGTGGTTCTCCCGGTTTTCTTCCATCAAAATATCTTGAATAATTCTCTATCCCACTACAATAACCAACTTCTCTCATCATTTCTTCATCATAAGAAACTCTTTGGCCAATTCTTTCAGCCTCGATTGGTTTATTTTGCATTTCAAAATCTTTTATCGCTTGCAATCTATCTTCTTCTATTTGACTTAAAGCATCTTCCATTCTTTGTCTACCAACTGCATAGTGAGTTGCAGGATAAATCGCAACCATTTTTAACTGATTTATTAAATTGCCAGTCGTAGGGTCAAAATCATAAATTTTGTCAATTTCATCACCAAAAAATTCAACTCTAACAGCCAACGAAGATTGATTTGAAGGAAAAATATCAACAATATCACCCTTAACTCTAAATGTAGAACGTTTAAAATCAATATCGTTTCTTGTGTATTGAATATCAATAAGTTTAGAAATCAAACTATCTCTATCAATGTTGTCACCTTGTCTTAATGTTATATGGAGATTGTAATATTCGTCTGGATTTCCTAATCCATATATGCAAGAAACAGATGCAACAACAATAACATCATTTCTCTCTAAAAGTGAAGAAGTAGCACTTGCTCTTAATTTGTCTATTTCTTCGTTAATTGCCATGTCTTTTTCAATATAAGTATCACTAGAAACTATGTAAGCTTCTGGTTGGTAATAATCATAATATGAAACAAAATATTCAACACGATTGTTTGGAAAAAATTCTCTAAATTCATTGCAAAGTTGTGCTGCCAAAGTTTTATTGTGTGCAATAACTAATGTTGGTCGTTGTAAGTTTTGTATTATGTTTGCCATTGTAAAAGTCTTGCCACTTCCAGTAACTCCAAGCAAAACTTGATTTTTTATACCTTCCTTAAAACCTTCTGTAATTTTTTCAATTGCTTCTGGCTGGTCGCCTGCTGGCTTATAATTTGAAACCAATTTAAAATCCATATTTTAGTCCTTTAACTTTTAAAAATTGCTTTTAAAATAATACCAAAGACAAAACTGACAGTAGCCAAAAATATACTTCGCAAAATAAGCATAAACATAGCTTTTTTTTGTTTTTTAGAATCTGCAACAAAATTTCTGCCTTTGCTTTTTAATGTTATACAATAATAATAACCATTTTTACCTTCGGACGCAACAAAATCAAGGTAGTTTTCAAGAGCGAGGTGAGCCATGATTTCATCTATTTCATTTACAGACAGAACAATTTTTGGACTAACTGCTTTTGCAATGTCGTATGGCGAAACAAGATGTGCCTTTTTATTATCACACACCTTTGATAAATATCTCAAAATCAACTTTTCTTTTCTCTCTGGCATATATAAATTTTTTATTGACAAATAATTTATTTTTATCCTTAAAATTAATAAAATTGAATATTTTTAACTATAAATTGCAATAAAATGATAAATGATAGATTTACAAAAAAAATTAATATTAAAATTGTTAACAAATCAATGCACTGATGGCTCTTATAAAATTCTTGAAAAAAATGAATTAATCTCTTTATTGCCACAAAAATATAGAACAACAGAAGATGAACTTAATGTTATAGTACATCTGCTTGAACAAGAAGAATTTATTTCTATAAAATATGAAGATGATAAAGTATTTTGTCTTTGCACTCTGCCAAAAACGAACAATTTACAAGAAACAAAAGAAAAAGATAAGGAAAAGTTTTCTATTTCTCCTTATCTTTTTTTCATAATTATTTTTGCAATATCGTTTTGCTCATCTTTTTTAGCAATCTTAATTGCAAAATTAATTTCATTTTAGTTTCATCCTATTCAATCAACTTTTTTGATTCTTTCACTTTCCATTTGTTGTATCCACTCTAAACTGCTTTTACTTTCTTCAAATGTATTTATCCCTTCTTGCATATAAATTCTTGCAATTTCATGATTTTCAAGACTATAAATTCCATCAGTCCCAATAATAAATGAATCCAAAAGTTGGCAATTTGCCATTTCAAGCATACTTTTCAATTTTTTAAATGCATTTTCATCTTGCACTGAGGGTTTGCATGAACCATTTGGATGATTGTGCGCAATCACAAGAGCATGCGCTTTTGTAGAAGCAAGATATAAAATTAAATCATTTAAAGAAATTCCAACCATATTAATAGTTCCACGAGCATACAACTTTGTATTAATGCAAGTTTTGTTTGCACCAATAGCAAGAAAATACAATTCTTCAACAGTTTTAAATCGCAACAAATTTTCAAGATAATCATAAATATCAGCAAAAGTATCAAATTTAGGATTAACTTTCATTTTATCAAGAGTATAAACCAAATTTATTTCATTTAAAAGATGGAGCTTTTTAGCTGATGTTTTTCCCATACCTTTAACAGTAACAAGGTCATTAACATCAGCTTCAAGCACAGCAGAGATAGAACCGAAATGGTCAAGGAGTCTATGAGCAAGAGGATTAACATCACCACGAGGGAAGATATAGCAAAGGATAGTTTCAAGAGTTTGAATTTTGGACAATCTATCCAAACCATTATCAAAGGCAAGTTCAAACAATCTTTCCCTATGCCCAGCATGGATGTTTTTATCCACTACTTGTTTCTGTTTATTTAACCTGCTACATTTTGTTGTGATTCTTTCCCCTTGCATAAAATTACTCCTTATTATTCAATAATTTTTAGAACCATATTTTTATATTCTTTATTACACCAAACTTCTAATAAAGACTCTGCACCTGCTGTATATTCTTGTGATTGATCACAATAGATCAAATACATTGTAACTTCATAACATAAATTATTTTTTTAGATTTTATTCTATTCAATTTTGATTTTACATTTATTTAATATTTATCATCATATGAAGTAATAATAATTTTCTTTTTAAACTCAATATTATAAACATTTTCTATATATTTCTAATTGTTTCCTTCTCCAACAGTACTTTTTATATTACTAACAAAAACTTTAAACTTGTTCTCTCCCCCTAGCTAATCGGTTGTGGTGCTTTATGTAAAGGTGTGCCATCAGCCATTAACCATAAATAACTAAACTTATTAACAAATTGATTTAATACTTCATCTCTTGCAGCATAATCTATTCTTGCAGTGTCGTCAATTTCACCTAAATTGTAATCTAATATGTTTCCTCCTGATTGGTGTCTATTTGCAAAGATAAAGAAATAATAAGTATTTTGAATTGTAGGAGTACACACAACTGTTCTAACATCTTTATAAGTAACTCCCATAGGTGAGGTCCATTTTCCACCCCATGCTTCTCCAGTGGTCCAAATATCGCCTATTGAATAATCATTCCAATTTTTTTCAATCAGTCCTCCATTATTTCCCACTATAGAATCAATAATTTTTAAGTTTGTTTTATTCATTTCTGTTCCATCCTCTGTCAAAAGCTTACCTACTTTTCCTCCATAACTTGCCCCAGTAAGACTACTTCCTTGTGTATAATTTCCATTAAATCCATCACCTGTTTTTAACATACTATTAGTCATATCTGCTTTGCTATTTATAGTAATAGAATTGCCATCTTTATCCGAATTATTCCCATTTGAAGCAATTATCAAACCATAATAATTAAAATTATTATTGATAATAATATTTCCTTGCTTGCCAGAATAGAAAATTTTTAATTGATAATTTTCATCAAGTAAACTATACTCAGATGTATTATTTTCTATAGAATGCAGTACTGCAAAAATATTTACATTTTTTCCGTTTGTTGTGCTAAGACCTAGAAAATCTGATTTTTCAGTATTTTGTTTATAACGAATAAGATCAATTGTGCTTATAGAATATGTTGTTGAATTATAATTCAAAATTGAACCAAAAATATTGATTCCTACCAAAATAGGAGAAGACTCTTGCGATAATAAAGTTGCACTGTTTGTTGTTCCTGCTATATTCATTTCTTTAAGAAATTTATCATTCTCAATTTCATTAAATATAGCTTGTGTATTTTCGTTCCCAGTGATTATCACAGAATAACCATTACCACTAATATTATAATCTATTTTCAATTTTTTTGCGGTTGTAATAAAAATATCATTTAACATTATAATATCATATTTCGCAGATTCCACATGTGAACCTGTTACCGATGATGTATTTTCCCATGACGTACTACATGTCTTTATTTCTTTAAGCTCAAATTCTGAATAATTTTTAAAAATTGTAACAATTTTTGGGTCACTTTCATTATCTTTTCGGAAAATTTTATCCCACTCTAAATTACTATTATTTACATAAAAATCGCTATTAATATTATTTGATGACAAATATTCTCCTTCATAGTAATAATTTAAGTCTCCCTGTATACTCAAATTTAAGTCTGTGCTGTCAGTTATTTCTGGATTTGTTTTGTAAATTTTTAAAATATTATCCCAACTATTAACATTTAAATATAAATAAAAATTATCAGCAAAACTACTTATATTAAAATTTGATTTATAACTATCATTAAATTCAATTGCATTTTCAGAAGTTATTTCATACAAACTTGAATTCTCCCAATCAATTATTAATTGATTCTCTTCTGAAAATTTTATTACAAGATTCAAATTATATAATATAGTTTCGTTTTCATAAACAATTTCAATTCTGTCATCCGATATTATTGGGTCCGATATTGTAGTATGAACTTTAAAATCAGAAATATTAGATAAATTTATAGTTGCTTTTGCATCTAAAACACCAACAATTTCTTGGTTTTGTGAATCTTTGTAAGAATAAACAACAGCAAAATTATTATTATTTGTAATGCTAACAGTGTCTACTGTGTTATAAGTTGCTGTAGCAGTTGAAGTAACACCATTGATAAATAAATCTCTATTGTAGTATAATAAATCATTGTTTTCTCCACCATTCAATTGATGTGAATAGTTTTTGCTTATAGCATAATTAGAATATGTTGTGATATATGTAATGTTATTTTTTGTTTTTGAAACTTTTGTATTCAAATCAAATTGGAAATTTGGATCATATACAATATTCGCTGAATCTGAATTAATTATTTCCCCCTTTAATTGAAAATAATAATTAACCATCTTAGAAGAAAAATATTCAGCCGTATTACTTTTTAAAGTAATAACAAATGAAGTTGCATTTTCATCTTCTCCAAACTTTTTTACATTTTCAATCAAAAAATTAGAATATACAAAATCGCCATTAAAATAAGCAAAATATGGAGCTTTCAAAAGTGTCGTATCCAAAAGCGAGAATCTTTCAATATCTTTCGAAATAGATATAAGCATTGTGTTTTCAGTGTTTAAAATACCTATTATCGCATCTTGACTACCATTGTAATAGTAATTGTATGATGTTATCATCTCACTGCCTTCTTTTGTAAAATCACTAAAAGTGATCTCATGCCCATAGTAGCTCGATGATTTTGTTATTTCATTTTTCGCTGAATAAGCAACATTAGTTTCATTATTAAATGTTAATGCAACACTTGCAGTTTCTTCTCTACTAGCAGTAAATGATTTTGGCATTGATAAGATAAAATCATAAACAGAAGTAGCTTGGTTTTTGATATTAACTTGTTCATTATTGTAGTTTGCATTAAAGTAATACATCAATTGATGATTAGTTGTATCATAAACAAAATAATAATAATTACTGCCAGATGCGAATTTAATAATATTATCATAAGTATTTTCGCCAACCTGTAATTTCCCATCTTCTTTGTAAGATTGTAAAATGGAAGATTCTAGATTTGTTTGATTCTCTTCGCCTAATATTACATTATCCAGGTCAATGGCAAAACTGTCCTCATCTATGTAAATATATGGACTTTCTTTTATTTCTACAAAATTTACTGCCTGTTCATTTCTATAATTTATAGTGGCAGTTAATGTAGGGCTGTCAAGTTCTACATTTGAAATATAAGTTAAAGTAACTGTTACAGCGTTATCCCCATTTTTTTGTACATCTATATCAATTTTATCTTCAATATTAGAAATATTATTTTCTCCATATTTTATTGTTGCTCCCTCTGTGATATTATAATTTTCTATATTTGTATCTTCTAAACCGTCAATTGTTGTTGTCCATGAATACTCAAAAGTTGAAGAATCAAATGCTGCACTATATTTATCAGCTAAATAATAACTTGTATTGTTTATTTTTACAGTAAGGATATCATCTTCATTGCTATTTGATGGAGAAAAGTCATTTTTGCTTAATGATAAGTCGTCTTTTCTTGCTACTTCTAGACCGGTGTTAATTTTTTCTAAAACAGCTTCCTCTAACGATAAATTGCTATCCGTTTTATCATATAAGAACAAATCAAATGCACTTTTTGCATTAGCATTTTTTCCGTAAGTTCTTATTATATAATCATATTCCCAAAAAGGTGACTCTTCATATGTATTCGTAATTATTGCTGAAAAAATATTTAATTTTTGGTAATCTGCAAAAACAACTGGTATTCCTAAATAATTAGATTGTAATATGCAAAAATATCCTGTGTCATCTTTTTTTATAGCTTGTTCTGTAACTTCTGGTCTAATCTTCAATACCATTTCGTATTCTGTCCCTGCGATTGCTCCGACACCATCATATACTTTCTTCCAGTATTTTAACTCCCAATAATTTCCTGTTGTAGTTGGATCATAGTATTGCAATAATTCTGATTCATAGTTTTTAATGTACACTTCTTGATTATTTTGATAATTTAATTCATAATATACTGTACCTTTTTTACATGCTCCTCCGTTTCTCACAACTTCTACATTTTCGTTATAATTTACATTATTTGCATTTATATTAGAAATGTAATTAGCAGAAACGTTCGGTTTACTCTCCTGAACAACCTGTATTTTCAAATCGTCAATATTTTCAATTGCAGGAATCGTGCCTAATTTTGGATCATATGTGTATGTTATGTTCTTATAAATTTTTTCATCTACACGATTAATGTTTTCTATCTTAAATTTAATTTCTGGATTTTCGCCTAATGCTTCAATAGGCCCTTCATTGTAACAATCTGAAATTTTATAAGTATTATTATTTAGCTCCACAGATTTTGCAACTATACCAGCAGCATAAGACATTGAAGTGTTATTTTTATTTCCTGCTTTTATCATACCAGCATTGTAGCAGTTTGATACAGTCATAGATGATGATTGATTGTATCCAACAATTCCACCTGCATAATAACCATTATCTTCTGAATCCTCTGTATTTGTATAACCACTCAAAACTGAACTACCATTAAAGCAATAGTCTATAATTGTAGTTGAACCACTGGCAATTTGTCCAACTATACCACCTGCTGCATTCCCAGTTGTGTTTAATGGGCCATAGTTTGAACAGAAATTAATATTTACTTCACCACTAACACTTCCTGCAATAGCACCTATATTTCCAGTTGAATCTATTTTAACCATACTTGTAACAGTATCAATACTTGTAACAGTATCAATATTGCCACCAGTTATGGTATTTGCAAGAGCACCTGCATGCTCTACATATTTTTCTATATTGATTGTGCCTTCAAGGGTCATATTAGATACTGTTCCATTAGAAATTTCATTTGCAAGTGCAGCAGTAGAAGAAGATATTTCAGTTAATCTCAAATTTCTTACTGTTCCAGAAAGAGTTTTAAACAAACTAGTATTAAGACCAACAATTGTTTTGTCTTGTCCATCTAATTCTACACCAGCAAATCCTAATTCTTTCTCATTTTTGTCTTTTTGTGACAAAGATACCCATTCGTTGTTATATTCAGTATTAGACAAATCTATATCATACATCAAGACAAAATTGTTTGCTGTAATATCTGTAATTTTTGCTAAAATTCCAGCATTTGGAATCATATATGAATAACCTTTGGTAGATGAAGGTACTTCTCCATTTAAAACCTTTGTGTAAGTATATGTTGTTATACAGTCATCGTAAGTAATTGGTTTCTCTTTTGCAGTGCTATCCCCTGAATTTCTTTCAGCCCAAGAAGATTGTTTTAAGTAAACAAAACCTCTTGTTGGATATCCATAATTGAAATCAATATCTTTTACCCAATTGTTATATTTAAATAAACTTCCACCTTCTAAAAATTCACTTGTGTTTGTATCTGTTAAGCCGTTATAATTTACACCATTAGTATCAAAATATGAATTTGTCGTTGATGCTCCACTGAACACACCTATTGTGCCACTTGGAGAAGTGTTTTCACTTGTATAGTCATTCCAATCAAGTTTTGCAATAGTATATGAATTTGATATATTCAAACTTGTTGTTCCACTAGCGAAGGCATACATATTTGCATCAATGTAAGTTACAACAGAGCCTGTTGCATAAGTGTAATCAATATAAGCATTATTACCATTTGCATAATTTGCAATTGCAGAAATTGTTCCGCCATCAGCAGCACGATAAATCATATCAAGGTTTGTATAACTTTCAGCAATAAGTCCACCAGTCATTTGGCCTACAATACCACCCATGCTGATGCTAGCAGTTCCCCCTATTGACATTGAGCCATTGACACCAACACCATAAATAATGCTGTTTTTACTCATTTGATCTACAAGGCCACCAACATTATTAGTAGCACTATCTGATGACATATTTATAATAAGATTTACACCTGATATTGAACTATAACCTGAAATTGAACTTACAACTGCTTTTTCAATAATATTAGAATTTGATGTTAAATCAATATCTACAAAGTTGCCTACAATAGCAACATTAGTTAAAGTCTCTAAATTAGAAGCGTTTAATAAAACATCTGCTGTGTAATATTTAATATCATAGTCAAATTCGTTTCCATCTGTCTTTCCTTCTGTTAGATATTCCGAAGATGGATTAAGTTTGCTTATGTTGTCATGCCAGTTTTTATTTTCTGTTTCTTTGAGCCATGTCGCAAATTCTGATAAAGATTGATTCAAACCTTTTATTTTACCAATAATAAAAATACCAGTTTCTTCATTTTCATCTTTGCTGTAACCTTTGTCGCTACTTGAATTGTAACCTATATCAGTTTCTTCATTTTCATCTTTGCTGTAACCTTTGATGCTATTTGCATTGTAACCTATATCAGTTGCTTGAGTGTCAAATGCAAGGCAAACTGCTGAATTATAGTAAACATTATCTCCTTTTATACTTCCACCACCAATAATAGCATTGGTTGTTGAACTTCCACTTGAAGCTAATCTTGCGTTGTGATTTGTAACTGCACTATAACAATTTGATAACACTGCTTTATTGTTACCATTAATATTTCCAATAATACCACCAAAATAGTAATTTGACAAAGTATTGTCCTTGTTTTTGTAATCTATAAATACATCGCCATAATTATAGGCATAATTAATATTAAATTGTGTGGTCTTTTCCGCATTAATGTAACCTACTGTACCACCAGCATAAACATTGTTAGAATTTGGAGTTTCAACAATTATTTTTCCACCAAAAACAGTATTGCTTATAGTAAAATTGCTTCCATTAACATAACCAAATATACCACCTGCAAAAATGCTATTTTTTGAGTTTGAAGATAATTCAAATTTAATATTTCCTGTGTAAGCGCTAGATGAAGTCAAATTAGCACTTTCGTCATTGGCGTAACTATAATAACCTACCAATCCACCTACATGATAAGGACTTGTATTGCCTGTTGATCTAGTAGAAGATTGTGGATTTAAAATGGTAATATCCAAATCTGATAATATATATCCGTTTGTATTTTCACTTGAAATCAAACCAGAACTATATCCAACTGCAGAACCAACCTTAATAGGAGTATTTTCTCCAACAGTGAGATTTATTCCATTATTATTGTGATTTCCTATTTTAACAGAATTGATAGAAGTTTTGCTTTCATTATGACCAATAAGACCACCGATTGCTTGCTCTCTATTTTCTGAGGTCAAAGAAATTTTTTTACCTATATTTACGCCTACATTAAAGTTTGAAATTGAAGTTTGTTTCTTTGAATATCCAATAATACCACCAATATTTGCTTTTACAATTTCAATATTGTTGGTTTCATCAGATTTTACCGTAACATTTATACTTCCATTTGTTGAAGCATACTCATTGTATGCATTTAGTGATATTTCACTTCCATCAGTTAAGTTTCCAAATATTCCGCCGATGTTTGCATTTTTACAATTCTCATTTAAAACAATACTGATATTTGAATTTAAAGTGCTAGAAGAACCAACTGAAAAATTATTTAAATTTGATGAACTACCAACATAGCCACCTGCATTTAATCCTTTTTTTGCATATACAGACATTGAGGCATTTTCAATAGTGTTAATTTCGAGTCTAAAATCAGATTTTGGTCTACCATTTTCGTTTGGGCTTTCTTTCTCTATTAATCCAAAATATAAACCAACATTTGCGTTATTAATTCTGTTTTTAGTATTTTCATCAAAAGAAATTAAGTTTTGTGTATCTTCCGGTGTGCTAATAAACACATTTCTAACATACATAACAGAAGTTTCACTATCCTGTATCGCCTGACCTGAAATAAGTCCTACATTAACATTAACGTCTTCATTAATATTTTCTTTAAAATCATCACTAAATCTTACAGTTAAAGCATTTCCTGGTACTTCTGCTGTGTCTATATACAAAGAATTGATTTGAGTTGAATACAAACTTGGAGCTATTAAACCAGCATTTAAACTATTTTCTGTAATATTGAAAGTAACACCTGATTCAAGATAAATTTTTAATCCATCAATGCTAGCACCTTCAATAGTAGATACTGAAATAATACCGCCATTAATAGCTGTAGTAGAGTCATACTTAATATGCGTGTTTGTAATAGAGAAACCAGGGGAAGTAGATTTGAGTAAAGAATTGTTCAAAATCAATCTTACTTGTCTTGATTGATTATTTTCATTCACTTGATATTCATTACTGCTAATAATTGAACCGCCAAATCCTGCAATTTCATAGTTTGAAAGATATGGAGTTAAATCTATATCGGCGTATTCATTTTCAGAATTTTCTTTTAATCCCCTAACGATAACAGTAATAGTAGGGTTTTGTCTCATAGCAGTTAAAACCCTTGTTATACTTGAAGCATAACTATCTAAATAAATTATTGATGGGTCTGCAAGAGAGTATTTTATTTCAGGGAAAATCCTATCTGCTGCATGTGCCCAATTTTCAACTGACCATACTCCACTATTTAGAAAAACTTTTTGTGTAGCTTGATAGCCAATAGTTCCACTTGTGTAAGTATAAATTCCTTCAACCATATAAGTGGAATCATCAGCTGAATCAGTAGAAGAGCTATTTTTCCAATCTTTGTATAAGTTAATGTTAACAGTTCCGTTATTTCCAAATTTATAGTCTTGAACATAACCAACAGAAGCAACTGCTTTTGCCGCTTCTTCACCAGTAGCACCTTCTTTTCTAGCAGTCCAGAAACTAACAGAAGTTGGTAAGTCTACATCTGTTCCAGCACCACCGACAAATTGATATACTTTATTGCCTATTTCTGTGTCAGAATATTTTTCTCCTGTATCATAATTTATATTTGTAAAGAAATTTATAGCATTTGAAGCAAGAAAAGCGATTCTGTCGTTGCTGTTTGAAATAGTTCCAATCATACCACCACTATTTTTGCTTTCGCCGTTTTTTGATGCTCTTACATCACCAACTGAATAAACTTCATTTAACAAAAATCTTGTATATTGACCAACAGCAACTTTGTTGTTGTCTACCAAATAACTTCTTGTATAACGAAGATCTGTTTGTCCAATAATTCCACCAGCACTATCAACAGTTGTTGAAATAACATTTAATTTTGAATAACCTATTTCCAAAAGTCCAGAGCCAACATAACCAATAAGACCACCAATAGCTTTTTGATCGTATTTTCTCAAATCTGAATCTTCTGGCATAAACAAATCTAAAATTCCTCTTTCAACATCTTTGTTTTCAAGATAGTACAAAGCAATATAATCTTCTATATCTTTTTGAACATTTTCTTCATGTTCAGCAAAGATTTTAGAAATATATCCAAATGATTGACCAATAACACCACCAGCAAAATCTTTTGTTGTCAAGATATGAGAACTATTTTGATTCATACTTCCAGAAACTACAATTCCAACATCTTGAATTGCTGTTTGTTGTGCAGTCAAACCAAAAAGTCCACCAGCAACTTGACCTATTATCTTAACTATTCCATCTACCTTTACATTAATTATATTAAATTCTTGGTTTTCATTATATTCAAAATAACTATTTATTGAAGTTGAATTAAAAATATCAACATATCCTGCAACACCACCAGCATAAGAGTAATTTGCAACATAATTTGCAATGCTGTCGTTGCCTGTAAATGTATAGTTGTAATTTAGATTGTTTAAAACTGTTCTGTAATCAATAACTCTTGGCAAATCAAAGAAAGTTTCTGTTTCCGTTGAAGGGAGTTTTACTGCGTGTATGTTTGGATTTGTAACTTCAATATTTTTTATAATAGTTGAATTTGCAATCAATCCTGCAACACTACCAGCAAAGTTTTTACCTTGAACTTGTGCATTGTTAGAATAATTAATATCTATATTAATAAGCAAAGCATCTTTAATATAACCGGCAAGAGTTCCAACATATATAACATCCGGTGCAAAAAGGTTTGAACTTACATCAAGGTTCAAATTTATAATTCTAGGATTATCTGCATCTCTTAATTCTGTATAAATTTCAATAGATTTAAATAATCCGTATGATAAATTGCTTCCATTGTATGTCAAACTCAAATTGTTTATAGTAAAGCCATTACCATACAAATTTCCAGAAAAAGCTCTTTGAGTTGATGGCAATGTTATGGTTTGAGCATTGAAAGCTCTCATATCAATATTATCTACCAGTCTATAACTACCAAATATCGCTTTATCATTGTATTGATTTTGAATAGGTGTAGAGCTGCTGCTTCCTGTCGCTTCAACAAATTCTTCTGCACTTTTGATTATAATAGGATTGATTTTTGAACCTAATGTTGTATTGATTTGTTCTCCTTCAAGCAAGATACTTCCATATGGAAGAATATAACTTCCTATTTCACTAGACAATTCTTGTTTGTATCTGTAAGAAATTGTAAGCATATCAGGTTCTATTAATTTTAAAGTTTCTCTGCCCTCTTCAATAGATGTTGAATCCATATACCAAATGCCATCATCATTGCCAAAAGAAGCAATTGCAAATCCGTAGAAATAATCTGCGTTGCTTGGATCTGGAACCATTAAAACATTTGTATCAAAATCATTTTCTGTGCTAGCACCAGTTGAAGAATCTTCTTCAGAATATTCTTGATTGTAGTAATAACAATTTACATATTTGCCATTTGCAAGCAAATCTCCCTCTGCACTGATACCTGAGAAGTTCATTTGATAGAACTTTTGATTTTCTATCTGAGATGCTGAATAACAATTTTCAACATAACCTTCATTTCTATAAACAAAACCAGAAGCTAAATAAACAGGATTTGAGTTGTCAATGCTAGATATTTTGATATTTGAATAACAATCTTTTATGTTAGCATCAGCACTGTTTGTAAGAACAAAACCTGTAACAACACAAAGATTTGATTTTATTTCAGATCCTAATCTTGCATAAATATCATTTGGCAAAGAAGTGCTTTGTTTTACACCTTCAACATAACTTGTAATAATTGAACCATTATTAATTCCAACAAAACCAGAAGCATAAGCTTTTTCTTCTCTTTCTGTCATGCTGTTGTTTTCCATAGCTAAATTTTTAACATAGGAAGCTGCAACACTACTTTGGTTTTGTAGTACAAACCCAGCAACCTGTCCTTGTGCAACAATATTAAATGTTTCAAGATTTATATATTTTGCATTGATTAATCCAACAGATTGAGTAACTTGCCCAAGTTCAATTATTTTATCTCCACCGACACGAGAATTAGTAATGTTTCCGTTGTTATTTAATACAAAACCTGCAACATTAGACTTCCAAGAAGAACCCTCTTGCATATTAACTTTTGTTGTATTGCCTTGTGTATAAGTAACAACAATACCACTTTGTCCAGATATCTTTACAGTAGATTCTGTTTTCATGCTGTCATTTAATTGGGAATATTTATCAGTGTAATATGAAACTACTTCACTGTTTGTAATAATACCATTGTTTTCAATAGCAAAACCAGCTATATTTATTTCACTAAAATCATTAACATTTACAGAAATTCTACCACCATTATACAAGTTTACTCTTACATTTTTTAATAATGTATTTTCTGTAACATTATTAAATAATGCCAAGTTTAATACTCCACTTTGACTTTCAACATCAAAAGATTTAATGTGAATAGTATGTCCATTTCCGTCAAAACTTGAAATAAAGTTTGTATTAAAAGGAGTATAATTTTCAAGAACAATATCGTTCATTAAAATATAATCATGAGCTGTATTTTCTTCGCTACTGCTTAATTGTAAAAATTCTTCCGAATTATCAATAGTCAAAGGCAAATCTTTGTCAGAATAAACAACTGCTCTAAGAGTATAATATTGATCATATTTGTTTTCTTCACCATTGATAGTAACATAAGTTCTTATCATTATTTGTCTTGTTGCTTCAGTCTTTGTGTTTGCAAAAATATTAATTTTGCCATCAATAACACTAATGTTAAATGGTGAATCTACATTGCCAGCAGTTACAGGCACAAACATGTTATCGCCGACAACATAATAAATTCTATCAATTAATGGAATTTCAGAATAAGTTGTATTTAAACCACTATTTTTTCTTACATTTATTAAATAACTATCCTTACTACCTTCACTTAAACTTCCATCACTTTCTATTTGTGGATAATACTGATTTTGTTCAAAGATATTTCTTTGATCCATGATATATTTATAAGCATCTGTTGAGTCTTTATCATTATTATCATAAACAAGTTCTTCTGGGTCAAAAACATAATTGTATGACAAAACTTGATTTACGTTTACATAAACATCAAGAGTATTATCTTTTGAATTGTCTAAATAACTTTCTTTTTCGTTAATTTTAAAGTCAACAAGAGTAACTGTTGCAGTAGTTCTTTTGCTTTCTACTTGATTGTTGATTTCTCTTATTACTGTTGCATTCAAATAAATTCTGCCATCATCATTTTTAGATTCTGCCAAAATGCTTGCAGTCAATCTATATTTATAAATTCTTTTGTTTGTTGTAGAGTCAATGTTTTCACTGATTAAATAATAATCAATGCCACTTTCTGCTTCACTTACATCTATTCCTTCAACTCTTTGATCAAGGTTTACTACAATTTCAACTTCGGCACTTCCACCTTTTGCAAGTAATACAGAATTCTTGCCGTCAATTGTGATTGAAGGTTCTGACAAATATGAAACAAATATATAAGTCTTAACATAATCAATTTGAGATGGTTGTCCAGTTTCTTCGTCAAAAACATAATAAGAAATTGTAATTTCAATAGTGCAATCTTGTGGTATAGCACCATTAATAGTTGTCAAGAAATACAAATTATTTTTATATAAATTATTGTTTGCGTCAGATGCAATATTGTTCTTGCTAGGATAATATCTAAAACCTTCTTTATCTGTAAGTCTTTCAAAATTAATCTCACTTGTTGAAGTAAATTCATTATTTGTGCTTTTTGCAACTGGTGTAAAAGTAACTCCGTTGCTTATAGGAGAATTTCCATAAGTAACTTCCAAGTAATCATAATAAGCATATTGTGGATTTACACTTACTTGCATGATAGAAGATGTTCCAGGTGCCAAAATACCAGTAGTAGTTGATGCAGTAGTGTATACTGTTTTGTTGCTCTTATAATTTGTGTTTGTAACCTTATAGTTAGACACATCAATTTTGGAAATTTCTTGTTTGTTTATATTCAAAGTTAATTGAGAAGAAGTATATCCGCTCTTTGCAACAAATTGAACTTTATAAACTTCATCAGATTTTAACTTTTCTTTATAACTTTCATACACTGCAAAATTGAAATTAAAAGTTTTTAAATAAGAAGTTGTATTACTATAAGTAGAAGCTAATGGATTTGAAGTTATATCTATCACTTCAATTCTTGCTTCTCCGTTCAAGCTATAAACAATACTATTACTATTGCTATCAGCATTAGCTACAAGTTTTGTTAAAACATCACCTGCACCTACAATATAAATTTCAGGTACAACTTCATCGTTTTCGTCTGTTGTAAACAAATTTACACTTACTGTTGCAACAGTAGATGGAGAAATTGAAAGAGTATTTGCTGTCATGCCAATTTCAATAGCACCATCTTTTGGATTTATACTAAATGCAACTTCTAATTCATCTTTAATTAATCGTTGCTCGTCTGAAAGAGTTCCATCAGTTTGAGAATTTGTAGAAATTAAAGGATAAATAGAAATATTTAATTTATTGTTACCATTAGAAATAGCATTGAACACATTTGAGCCCAATTGTTCAAACTTAACTTCACTTGTATCGTCCGAAACTTCATAATAAGCAAAGTTGTCAACCATATCTATTTTATATTCAACTGCATCGTTTCCAAGATAAACGCTTGTTGTCTTAAAATTAGCAACAAATTGTTTTGATTTTGTTTTTTGTAAATTTATTTCTGCATTTGTTTCGTGAGTATATTTTTCTATCTCGCCTATTGAATTTTGAGATATAACTTCTATATCACTCACTGCTTTTTCAATTGATGCTTTAAGTTGTTTACTTAATGAAACATCTTGTTTTGAATAAAGATTTAAATCAAAAGTTGTATTTGTATATTGAACATACAACTCTGAACCAGTAACAAGCAAACTTGAAGAAGAAGATTCAAGCACAATATTTTTATTGTAAATACCCAACAAATCAGAAATAGAAATAGTATTCAATTGTTTATAGTCTTGCAACTGACTCGTTGTTAAAGAACCTGTATCATAACCTATTCCGTTGTAGAAAAATACTATTACTTCTCCGTTGGTAATTGCTTTGTAAAGATTTGTTGAATTATCTTCAATTACTGCACTTGACAACGAAATAGAATTTACTTTTTCGTCTTGATAGAATGCTATTAAATAAGCATTACCACCATTTATATTTTCATTAAAGCCATAACCACTTTCTATAAAAACGCTATTATTTGTTTTAACAATAGTAGAATTAAAATTAGATGTAGGATTTTCATCCTCTCCACTAGTAGTAAAGTATGAAATATAACTATCTACAATAGATATTGTATAAGAAGAAATATTTCCAACAAAACCTTTTGCTACCTTTTGTTCATCTGTAAGGGTTTCGTCTTCATTTGCTTGACCTACAAAGTTGTCAACAAAAGCAAAACATTGTTCAAATGTAACATTTGCAAGAGTTTGTCCAACAAGTGCACCAACAGAAGTTCCTTGCAACCTATTGTTTGATGTAGCAGAATCTAAATTATAGTCATATACATATGCTTGGAAAATTGTTTGATTTGTTGAAGCTTGGCCTACAATACCACCAACAATATTTCCGACAAATGTGTTTAGTTTTGTTTTTTCTGTTTCTTTATCAGATTTTAAATTGTAAAATTCAACTCTTACTCTTTTAATAATACCTTTGTTTAAACCAGCAACTCCACCAACAACGGTGCCTTCTCCATTAATTTGCAAACCTAAAACAGAACTGTTTTGTATTGTTCCATTGTTTGTTCCACAAATACCACCAATATAAGGTTCACTTGATCGTATAAAACTGCTATATAAACCATAAGTGTCTATCGTAACATTGTCAATAGTACCTTCATTTGTGTTTGCTACAAAGCCAGAAGATTTTGTTATTTCTCCGTTGAATTTAATATTTCTTACAATACCACCTTCAACACCGGTCTTTGTAATAGTATCTGCAAAAGAATATCCCGTAAGAGTGATAGTTTCATCTCCATCTTTACCTTGCAAACCACCAGTGAAATTATCGTATAAGCAAGATTTTGCATCTAAGCTTAAAGTTAAATCGTTCATTACAGTATAAAATAGGTTTGCACCGTTTTCTCTAAAATCGTTTTCACTATAAACTCTATAAGCATAATCAAAACTTAAACCATCAGCCACTAAAATATCATAGCAATGGAAGAACTCTTTAAAGTAAATATTTTCACCTTGATTATTGACAAAGAACGCATTTTCTACAAGCCATTGATAATTTGTTTGGCTTGTTCCAGATTTAATATTATTTAAATCATCTACCAATATTTGACCACTGACAAGTTCTTGATTGTCTTGATTTTGTTTGTAATATTGATAATTTATGTATCCATTTATAACTGAATCGCTAGGGAAAAGATAAAGTTTACCACTTGTTCCTTCTGTTAATGCAGAAGACAAATCAATGCGTATCCTGTTTGTTGAAACTGCCTTTACATTTACAAAGTCTTTTCTTCCATTTTTGTCAACTACAAAATAGCTTACTCCACTATCTTTTGCATTTGTTGGAGAGGTTTTTACAAGAAAACTATTAGACATTTGATTTGAATTGCCAACTTCAAAATAAATACCATTTTCATCAATTCCATCAACAATTAATTCTTCTACTCTATCTGCATTAATAATAGTAAAATCTAAACTAACAATATAAGGTGCCGTTTTTAATCCTTCGCCTATAACATCAATTATTTCAAATTTATTATCTTTACTAGAAATAGAATAAGACAATTGTAATGTTTGTTTATAATTTGGTTGATTGTTTGTTGATAAACCAATAATTGAAAGTTGCATTTGTTTTCCATTTATTCTATCAACATAAATATCAAAATAAATATTTTCAAATTCATTATTATTTGAATCAACCCACTTGATTTTCAAGTTTTCGTTAGAATTTATATCAGCATTTGATTGAATATAACCTTTGACATCTGTACCGCCAATATTTGCTTCAAAAACAAAATTTGAAATATCAACATAAGTAGCATCAGCCCTTGAATAAGAAATGGTTACAGTCTTAGAAACTTCCTCAGCATTACCCACTGAATTTTTTGAATAAATTACAAAACTTTTATCTGATGAAGGTTCAACACTTAACTGACTTATTGCTTGATAAGATTCAATGAGCAAAACTTTATATAAAGTTACTTGGTTTCCCTTATCATTTATCCCTTGGTAAGAGAAAATCACATAAGTGTAACCATTACCTTTTGTTTCAATAACATCATAAGTAGAATTAATAGAAACGACACTACTATTTCCTTTGACATTAACATCATTGATTATTCCAATTTTGCCATCTGAGCTATTAAATCTTTCTAAAAATGCAGTAAGCTGAGCATCGTAATCTTCATTTTCATCAAATGTAAAATCTAGATATTTTACCCCAATTGTTGCCAACGCAGAAATATTATTTAAAGTCTTATTAAAAATATGTGAAACAGGAATAGTTTTCCCATTTTTAATCATCAAAACAGAATCAGAAATTTGACTGCTTGATTGTATAATTTCACCTGCTTGACCTTCTATTGTTTCACTTACAAACAAATCATTGTCTTCACCTTTCATGGTAATATCATTTGTTTCATTTGAAACAGAAATAGATGCATCCGTCAAAGGATAAACTATATTAAAATAAATTGGTTCACTTTTGGCACCATTTTCATGTTCAAAAATAAAATAAGTTTCGTTGCTTGTAATTCCAACATATTCAGGATTTAAAGTAAAATCAATAGAGAAAATTACATTGCCATTATCAATAGATTTAAAACTAGGATTGCTTATTTGAATGTAAGGCTTTGGATAACTTGAATTTGAAACAATTATGCCGTCAACACTTGATTGTCCTTTTAAAGTAAAATTAATAGTTTTAGTATTAACAGAACTGCTGTTGATAAAAATTTCATCTATTTCATTAACAAATTCTATTTTGTCTGAAGATTTTACAAGCATAACATTTTTTAATTCAACAGAAACATTTGGATTATCAACTGATTCAAATACAATATTTACTCCTTCAAAAGTTCCATAATCAATATTACCTTCTTGCTCTTCCAAAAATTTTTCATTTGCTTTAATATAAATTTCATGGATTAAATTTGAAATCTGAGTGCTAGAAATGTTATCTGAAACAAAAGCATTTGCTTCTCCAACCCAGTTAAAATTCACTTTTGAATAGACACCATTTGATTTGGTATAAATTTCAACAAAATTTTCTTCACCCAAACGATATTGTTCTGTGGAAACATAAATTTTTATTTCACCACTGACATCTAGCACAGTATCAGGTGTAAGAGAAACTTTGTAAAGTTGACCAAATCCAGAATTTGAAGAATATTGAGAATATATTTTTTGCTGAATCTTTGTTGCGTCAGAATCCCCCTTCATAATGTTTATCGCATTAATTTGTTCTTTTGCTTCAACAATCAAATTTCCCAAATTTAAATCATTTGTATCTATTTTGTAATCAAATTCCTTATACCCAATTTCAAAAGAAATATAATATGAAGAATTTACTTTAATTGAATTGCCTTCCTCGTCTTTTAAATCTTCGTTGGCATAAACAATAAATTCATATCCATTTTCAGAAGAAACAACCAAATCGTTGCAAATTTCACCTTTTTTGTTTCTTACAACTGGTGTGATTTCAAGATTATCAAACCCTTCAACCAAAATATAACCAACATTTTCTCCATTTTCACCAATGTTAGGAATTATTTTTAAAGTTAAAGTTTTTACTCCATTTTCATCGGCCACTGCATTAGATAAAAATTGATAGTCTTGATTTTTTGAGTTTCTAACACCAAAATCAATATCGTCAGTTGTTATCTTTTCAATGCAAGTAAGGTCAACAGTAGCACTAACACCTAAATGAGTTGTTGCGACCAAAGAAATTGTAGATGATTGTGCCGTAGAAAAATTTTCAGGTAGAGTTAATTTATTTCCACTTATTTGTGCACCATTAAATTCTTGTGTGCCAGTGGCTTCAAAAGTCCAAACGACATCTTTACGATTGCTTGATGCTGGTTCAAAAGTAAAGAAATTGTCAGCAATTAAGTCAACAGTTCCGCCAACGATTGCAAATCTATTGCTTTTATTTTGCACATCTTCATTTTTTAAATACATGTTTGTAACTTCACTATAAATTTCAATGTTTATGTATTTTGCTTCTCCCCCTTGTTCGGCAGTCAAAACAAGTTGAGTGTTTCCTTCATTTAACCCTTCAATTACAACTTCGCCTTTGCCGTCGTCTAGATAATTTACATCATTAACTTTTGCAATGCCATTATTTGTAAAATAAGGAACTTGAATAGTTTTATCATCAGAACCTGTTACTGCAAAAACAACAGTAGCAGTTGGCTGTTCATCTTTGCTATTGAGTTGAATGGATATATTTTGTGTTTCCACTTCTAATTTTACTTTTGGAGCGCCACAAGCATAAAGTATGCTTGCTCCAAGCATAACGAAGATTCCTAAAAGTCCAACGATAAACTTTTTCATTTTTCCTCCTTGTTTAATATTTGTAATTTACAAAATATTAAACCTTTATAGGCGACAAAAACAAGAACATGTCGTCCTATGTAAAAAGTATACTTTTTATGTAAAAAAATGTCAAATAAATAAAAATAAAAATAAATATATTTTTATATATTTTATTTAAGTCTCAAAAATATTTTTTATTTATTTTTTGACTAAAAACAATTTACAAATTATATGATTTTTGTATTAAAATATCAAAAAAATATTTTTAGCCACTAAAATAAAGGGATTTAACAAATCAGAAAAAAACAAATTAAATTGAAAAATAAATTTAAAAATTATATTTTTTAATGTTTTTTTTGATATTTTTTTAATTTTTTTTAATTTTTTGTTCAATTTTTATTTTAATTATTTTTTTTACAAGATTAAATTCTTAAAAAATAATTATATTTTATTTTTTTGATTATTTTACAAAATTATTTTTTTGTGATATTATATCTACATGAGAAAAATTTTAAGTTTAACAAGAAAAGTATGCGAAGAATATTCACTATTGAAAAAAGGCGACAAGGTTGCTGTTGGCGTTTCTGGTGGCAAAGATAGTTTAACTTTGCTTTATACTTTGTCACAATACAAAAAATATATTTTTAATGATTTTGACATAGTTGCTATTGCCGTAGATTTGACAAATGGCAAAAACGATTATTCACAAATAAAAGAGTTATGTAAAAATTTAGATGTAGAATTTGAAATTGTTCCATCAAATATCTTTGAAATTGTTTTTGATATAAGAAAAGAAAAAAATCCTTGTTCTCTCTGTGCCAATTTAAGAAGAGGGTTATTGAATAGCAAAGCGAAAGAACTCGGTTGCAACAAGGTTGCATTAGGGCATCATAGAGATGATTTGATTGAAACATTTTTGCTGTCTTTGTTCTTTGAAGGACGCATTTCAACATTTAAGCCTATCACTTATTTGTCAAAAATGGATTTAACTGTTATTCGCCCTCTATTATATTGCGAAGAATCAGCGATAGCCAAAATAGGAAGCAACCTGCCAATATTAAAAAATATTTGTCCTGCCGATAAACACACAGAAAGAGAAAAAGCCAAACAAGTTTTGAAGTCGCTTGAACAATTTTATCCAAATTGTAAGGAAAAATTATTTAACGCAATAATTCATAAAGATAGATATAATTTGTTTTAATTTTAAAAAAAATGCACAAATATTATAAAAAAACGCAAAAATATCAAGAAAAATTGACATTTTTTTGATATTTTTTTAAAATTATAAAAATTAATAAAAGGGGTTTTTATGGTCACATTGGTAATTTTAGACGGATTTGGAATTAAAAAAGAAAAATATGGAAATGCTATTGCTTGTGCTGGCACACCAAATCTTGACAAACTTACAAAGATGTATCCTCATACATTGCTGTCAGCAAGTGGTAAAGTAGTTGGTTTGCCAGAAGGTCAAATGGGCAACAGTGAAGTAGGGCATTTAACGCTTGGCGCAGGAAGAGTGATTTTGCAAGATTTAGAAAAAATAAACGAAGAAATAGCAAATGGAAGTTTTTTTGAAAATACAAATTTGTTAAAAGCAGTCAACCATGCAAAAAAGAATAAAAGTTCGCTTCATATAATGGGGTTATTATCAGATGGTGGTGTACACAGCCATATTAATCATCTTTTTGCCATACTTGATGTCGCACAAAAGAATCAATTAGATAAAGTATATATTCATGTCTTTACAGATGGAAGAGATACACAATATAATAGTGCTATTAAATATATACAAATATTAGAAGATAAAATAAAAGCCACCCCTTTTAAAATCGCTTCAATTTCAGGCAGATTGTATGCTATGGATAGAGAAAAAAGATATGACAGACTAGAAAAAACTTACAACACTCTTATTTACGGGGAAAATTATAAAGATTTATCAGCAACGCAAGTAGTAAGTGATAGCTATAAAAACAATATATATGATGAATTTATTTTGCCAACTTTGATAGACAAAAATGGAACGATAAAAGATAATGATAGTGTAATTTTTTATAATTTCCGTTCTGACAGAGCAATTGAATTGACAAAAGCAATTACAGACAGCAAATTTAAAGAATTTAAAACAAAAAAAATAAAAAACCTTTTATTCTCTCCTATGGAATTGTATCATGAAAGTTTTTCTTCGCTAAATGTTTTGTATCCGCCAGAAGTTGTCACAAACAATCTTTCAGCAATAATTTCTCAAAATGGTTTAAGACAATTTCACCTTGCCGAGACAACTAAATACGCACATGTTACTTTTTTCTTTAATGGAACAATAGAAAAAGAATACAAAGGTGAAGAAAGATGTTTAATAGAAAGTTTAAACACAAAAGATTTTTCTTATTATCCAAAAATGAAAGCAATAGAAATAACAGAAAAAGCACTCGATGCTATTGCCTCAGAAAAATATGATTTTATTTTGGTAAATTATTCAAATGCGGATATGATTGGACATACTGGCAATTTTGAAGCAACAAAAGAGGCTATTAAATGCGTTGAAAAACAAGCTTATGCTTTGGCCCTTGCAACAATAATGGCAGGTGGCGACTGCATAATAACAGCAGACCATGGGAACGCAGAAGAAATGTTTGATAGAAACGGAAACAAAATCACTTCTCACACTTGCAATCCCGTTCCATTTATTTTGGCAAGCGAAAACAAAAAAAATGTCAAGCTACAAAAAAACAAATCAATAGCAAATGTTGCACCGACAATTTTAAAACTTTTAAACATAGAAAAACCACAAGAAATGGAAACACCACTATTCTAAATAGCGGTGTTTTTAAATAATTTTAATTTTATTTTTTTAAATTTTTTGATATTTTTTGATTTTATTACATTTTTTTGATACTTTTTGTTTGTTTTTAACATATTTTTTATTAAATTAAAATTAATTTTACTTTTCAAACTATTGTTTTTTCTTTTTTTCTCTTTACTAAAAATTTCAACCAAATTGATATTCTCCAAATCAAATGAATGTTTAACCTTTCTTATTTTTTCAATTCTTTTTGGAATACCTTTTCCATTTACTGGCAAAACTACTTTGTCTTTTCTTTCTCTAAATTCAATTTGGTCGTATGGTATTGAAATTTTATTTCTCTTTAATTCTTCATATACCAGTTCTAACACATCAAAATATACGTCCCAATAATCTTCACTATCACACCAACCCCTAGCAACAAATTCTATACTGCTAGAATTAAGAGCATTTAATCTGCAAAAAGGTTCTGGATTTAATAATACTTTACCATTACTATACATGCATTCTATTATCAAATTTTTCACTTTTTGAACATCGCTTTCATAGGAAACAGAAAATTTCCATTCTACTCTTCTAGTAGTACATGTGTCATAATCTACAACAGAATTATTTATAATTGTAGAATTTGGGATTGTTACTCTTTTATTATCAGAAGTTAATATTGTAGTAAAAAGGAAATTTATTTGAACAACTTTTCCTTCTTTTCCGTCAACAGATATATAATCACCTTTTTTAAACATCTTAGAAGAAACTACAATCAAACCGTTTGCGACATTTGCTATATTGTTTTGCAAAGCTAAGCCCACAGCCAGCAAAATAGCACTTAATGCTGTAATAACACCTGTAATTTGAACACCTATTATTGCAAGCAATATCAATATTAAGCACAAATACAAAGCAACTTTTAAAATTCCTATTACAAACCCCAATGCTATTTTTTCTATTTTTGTTTTATTTAATATTCTTTTGGTAATGTTAATAAATATTTTAATGATTATAATTCCGACAAATAAAACTGCAAAAAACAAAATTATATTCCAAATATTTGATTTGAAAAATGTAACTATATCGTTCCAAAGTTGATTCCAATCCATAAATCACTCCTTATCTTTTTGTATGTTTTTCAATTTATTATAACTAAAAATCTCTTTTCTTCCAACCATTTGAAAATATATAAATAATTATTGCAATAAAACAAACAGAAAGAATAAATAAAATAGAAATTAAGACATATTGGTCGTCCCCTGAATTATCGCCAGGAAGCTGAGCTTTGTCTGCCAATTCAAAAGAGATTTTCAAATCTTTGTCAGATAATTTAATTTTGTAAGTAGATTCATTTATTTTAGTTGCAACATTTTCAAGCATAATATCGTCATTATAAACATATATGTTTTTCACATATTTATCTGTTGGTAATGATGTTATTGAAAGCAAATAATAATACTCTCCATTTTCTTCTATAAATTCCAAAGTTGTTTCTATATTTTCGTTTATAATTGCAACATCAGGAATTTGATAAATACTAAATTGCAACTCAACATCTTCATCTGGCATTACAAATGTATACAAGTTTTCATTTACTTCTTCGCATTGAAAATTGCTGTTTCCAATAGAAATAATCTTATAGTTGTCAGGTATTGTTAAAATTTCAATGGTCACAATTTCTCCGAAATACCCCTCTTCTTTATCAATTGAGTATTCTATGTTTTGGTAATTTAAAATCGTAATGGTATGTTTTACTATTTCAACATAACTTAAATTGATTCCAATATCACTATCTGGCATTATAAATTTGATAACGTTATTTTTATTTTGATGATATTCTATTGTCTCATCAAGATCGGCAACAATTTTAACATTATCCGGTATATTTATAGCTTCTATTGTGACTTCTTCTCCATAAATAGCATATTCAACCATATTTGACAATTCAAAATTTGTCGTATTATTAATGATAATGTTATATTTTTTATCTACAAGTTGAATATCTATCTCAACATCATTTGCTGGCATTTCAAAACTATATGTTTTATTTAAAACAAAATCATCAATTTCACCATTAAAAGTTACACCTTCTATATTTAATAGTTCTTTTCCTCTTGGCAATTTATTTATAACTAATTCAACAGTTTCGCCCATTTTTGCTTTCTGTTTTGAAATTTGATATTCTAGGCCATCTTGATTTATTACCAAAATATTATATTCTTTTTCTTTAAGATTAACTGTGATTTGAACATCGCTTTGTTTTACATTAAAACTATATATTCCTTGCTCTACCTGTATTGAAACTTGTTCACTTTCAACACTATCTATTTCATAGCCAACAGGAATATTTGTAAAACTCAACTCAACATATTCCCTTTCATAAAATTCACTTTTATTTGGTAGTATCTGCCATTGCAATTGCGTATCTTGGCAAACAACTTCTATTTTATAAGTTTGTCCAATATCTATTTCACACAACTGTTCTTTGCCATTATCTTTTAAATATAATCTTTCATCTACAACTTTTCCATCAGCAGATAGAATATAAAATTTATAAACTCCATTTTGACTTGAATTGTTAAAAATTAAAGACTTTTCACATTTAACTATTTCTCCAAAATTTGCACCATAATCATTACTAAATGCATACCCAAAATACATATCTTCTAAAACATTTGTTGCATCTATTTCTATTTGGACTTCTGTTGTTATTCCATTTGTTGTACTTTTTGTAAGTTTAATTTCGTTTATATCTGGATTTATAAATTTTGTAGACTCAATTGTAGGAACAGGCAATTCATAAAAAATATCTCCTGAAAAACTAATTTGATAGTTACTAACGGTTCTACCTCTATAAAAACCGGTACCAAAAGTTTGATTTCCTCCAATTAAAAAGTAATCTCGCATATTACTTTCATCAGTTGCATCTATTGGGTCGTTCCAAGTCGTGTCTAAACCATACCAATGATTATAAATTCTAACATAACTCCACATATGACCTTCATATTGTCCTGCAATTGAATTATATGAAGATCCTGCACAAACCAAATTTGGTATGCCAAGTCCGTCAAGCAAATACTGAACAGCATATGAATACCCATCACAAACAGCATAATTGTTAACAAGAGAGCCATAAACAGTATGGATAATATCTGAACTTAAATCTTCATCATAATCTACATTTCTTACAATGTAATCATTTACATAACAAATTTTCTCGTAGTCCGACCACGACTGATCTATGTTACTTAAAATTTCATTTCTTGTATTTCGCAATACATTTAATTTATTATCTAAATCTGTTTCTGAAGTTATCCCATCAATATAACATGATGATCCATTTGTTTTGATAATTATATTAAGCAAGGATTGTTGAACAGAAATCTTTTCAAAATCTATAAAGAATAGCTCTGGATTGTCAAATTTTAATACATTAAATGCACCAGCAAGAACTTTAAATTGTTCCTCACTAGACAACTTTTTAATTTCCGAAAAATTTTTAAGTGTTGATAAGGATATAGAAAACCCATCTTCGCTTTTTATTTCATCAATATTTTGTATAAGCAAATCATATACCGAAGCTATGTATATGTTAAGGCCAGTAGGATTTGCTTTTATATAATCAATGTAATCATCATAATTTTCAAGTTGATTACTTTCGAAAGCATAGCTAGTATATTCTTCTCTTGGCAATTGAATAACCATAAAAAAAGATACTGCTATTAGCAAAAAAACAAATATAGTTGAAATTTTTGTAATAATTTTATTTTTCATAACATTATAATACCACATTTTATAAATATATCAATTTTTTTATTTAATTTTTTTAAAAAGTAATATTTTTGCATTACATGAAAAAATAATAAACTTTTTAAAAAATTTTGTCGAAATATCATAAATTTTGTTGTTAAAAGTTTTATTGTTATGGTAAAATCTAACTTGTCGGAGTTAAGTTATGAAAAAATTTTTTGTAAAATTATTTAGTATAATATTTATCATTCCTTGCTTATTTATATTTATAAGTTGTACAAATCCTACTGATAGTATAACTGGAAACGATATAATTTCATCAGACACAGATAATACAAATTCGGAAAATGAAGAAAATACAACAGAAAACGACGAGGAAGAAAACAATGCTGGTGAGAATTCAAACAATTCAAATGAAAACGAAAATGGAAATACTGAAATAGATAGCGATACAAATGTAAGCGATAAACCAGATGAAGACGAAGATGACAAAGTTGATACAAACGAATTCTTAATTTCTTTTAACATACTTGCTCTTGCACCTGTTGGCTATGAGACTATAGAAAGTCCAATTGAAATTTCTAAATACTTTAATGGTTTGACAATAGATTCAAATGAAGGGATGGTATATTTCACTGAAATTGATTATATGGGAGCGACATTTGCTTTTCACTTCAAAAATAAAGATGGAAAAAATATTTCTACAACAACATTAGACAACAGAGAACATTTGATTTTTGATGTGTATGTAAGTTCTCCTATATATCCATACTTCAATTTGAAAATTAATTCAAACGAAGAAAGAATTAATTTAAACACAGAAAATATAATAAACAATGAATACGGATTTGAAATTTATAAATACTCATATGACATTTTGATTACAACAGACACAAATATTTCACTAGATTGTATTAATTTTATTTAAAAAATAAAAAAAATTTTATAAAAACACTTGAAATATTTAATAAATATGTGTATAATATAGTTGCTTTTATTAAAGTAATTATATGGAGAGATGGCTGAGCGGTCGAAAGCGGCGGTCTTGAAAACCGTTGATGTGAAAGCATCCTGGGGTTCGAATCCCTATCTCTCCGCCAATTGCAACGTAAGTCGAACCTCGGCTTACGTTTTTTGTTTTGATTAAAATTATTGCACAAATACAACAAATATGCTATAATACGATAAAATTTAATGTATCATAAGTAGTTGTGTATGTTGGAATATGCTGGAAGATTTAGTAAACCAGAATTAATGATAAAACAGGGTAAATATTGGTCTATCGTTTTTAGAGAAAGCACTACAACACTAGGCAACTGTATTTTGATTTGCAACAGAGAATGTCCTACTTTTGGAGACTTAAAACAAGAAGAAATGGATGAATTCCCTACCATGTGTTCTTGGTATGAAAATAAAATTAAAACATTATATGGCGCCGTAAAATTTAACTACATTGCGATGATGATGATAGAAGAATTTGTTCATTTTTATATAATTCCGCGTTATAATGAACCAAAAGAAAAATATGGTATAACTTGGGTTGATCAAGATTGGCCTAAAGGATCAAAAATGGGTAAAATTGAAATTCCCGACGACATTAAACAAAAAATTATTGAAGACTTAAAAAAATAATTATTTATTACAAGTATTATACCATTTTATTAAAATCATATTAATTCAATTATTACATTTTAAACTACTAGCAAATGTTTACTACACATATTTGCAAAAAAAGAGGGAAAATCCCCTCTTTTTTATTAAATTAAATAAAATACAATTTTTTATTATTACTCCAAAAAAGCTTTGTATGCCGTATATGCACTGTACAAATCTGCTTTGGAAATTAATTCATAAGGAGCATGCATTGAAATAACTGCAACGCCTATGTCAATGGTTTCTATATTCAACTCTGCAATAAATTTTGCTACTGTTCCACCACCACCTAGGTCTACTTTACCAAGTTCTGATGTTTGCCAAATAACATTATTATTTGCAAAAATTTTTCTAATTTTTTGTACCATTTCAGCAGAAGCATCATTTGATTCTCTTTTGCCACCATCGCCAGTAAATTTATTCATACATACACCACAAGACAAAATTGCTGAATTGTTTTTCTCAAATACCTCAGCAAAATTGCTATCATAAGCAGATGTAACATCTGCCGAAATACACATTGAATTTTGTCTTACTTTGCTAGCATTTTTCTTTAAAGCAATACACATTTCGTTTATTACATCTTCATAAAGTTTACTTTTAATGCCAGTAACACCATCGCTTCCAATTTCTTCTTTATCCGTCAAAATACAAATAGTAGTATTCTTGTTTTTTGCATCAATCATCGCCATTAAAGATGAAAATGCACAAACCCTATCATCATGTCCATATGCTCCAATCAAAGACCTATCAAAGCCAACATCCTTTGCTTTGAATGCTGGAACAGCACTTATTTCAGCACTAATAAAATCATCTTCCGTTATTTTGTAATTTTTATATAAAATTTCCAATATATTTTCTTTGATTTTATCTTTTACTGAGGCTTCTTTCTTTGCTTTACCTCCAACAACTATATTTAGTTGTTCTGCGCTTATAACAGTATTTGCAGTTTTCATTAATTGTCCTTTACCCAAATGTGGTAGTAAGTCATTAATGTAAAATACTGGTTCTTCCTCTTTTTCACCAATTGTGAAATTTATTTTATCGCTTTTTTTTGTATAAACAACACCATGTAAAGCAAGAGGAATAGCTGTCCACTGATATTTTTTTATTCCGCCATAATAATGAGTCTTTAAAAAACACAAACCATCACTCTCATATAGTGGAATTTGTTTAAGGTCAAGTCTTGGAGAATCCAAATGACTTACTATAATTCTAAGACCTTGTTTTTCAATATCATTCTCACCAATTTTAAAAAGGATAACCCCTTTCCCCCTATTAGACAAAAATTTCTTATCACCAGTTTTTAATTTGTCTCCAAAATTATACTCAGAAAAACCAAAACTTTTTACTTGTTCTAGCACATAATCATTGACTTCCCTTTCTGTTTTGCATTCATCTAAAAATTTTTTGTATTTTTCAGCAAATTTATAAATTTGTTCAACCTCTTTTTCACTAGCAACTTCAAAATAATTTTTTTTGACATATCTATATTCTATCGCTTGTTGATTTTTAACACCTGTATTTTCCATATTTTCCTCCTTTAAATATTATAAACAAATTTAAGAAAAATCAAAATAGCGAATGATATTTGTAACAAAAATTGATAAATTAATTAAAAACAGTTAATTTTTTTATTTTAAAATTGACAAATTTAAAATTGTATGATAGATTTTTTTGAAAAAGTGAGGTAAATATGAATATATGGAAAGATATTGATAAAAAAAGAATACAACCAGATGATTTTATTGCTTGCATTGAAATACAACAAGGAGATAAAACAAAATATGAACTTGATAAAGAAACTGGGTTTTTAATTATGGATAGGGTTCTTTATACAAGCACTCACTACCCTATGAATTATGGATTTATTCCTTTGACATACAGTGAAGACCATGACCCTTTGGATGTTTTTGTTTTGTGCAGTCAACCATTGGAAAGACTCAGCCTCGTTAGATGTTACCCAATAGGAGTAGTAACAATGACAGATAGGGACGAAAAAGATGAAAAAATTATAGCGATACCTTTTGGCGACCCTCAATATAATTGTTATAAAGATATTAGTGAACTACCAAAACATATTTTTGACGAATTGCAACATTTTTTAAAAGTTTATAAACAACTTGAAAATAAAGTAGTGAAAGTAGAAGCTTTGGCAGGACATAAAGAAGCAAGTTTAATTATTAAAACTTGCTTAGATAATTACAATAAAATATTTAATAAAAATAATTAATACATTTGAAAGAAATAAAAAAAGCTCAATTTTAGAATTGAGCTTTTTTAAACGTTTTCTATTTCATCTGATATATCAATAACTTCTTTGTTGTATTTTGTATGTTTTTTTAGGTTTTTAATAACATTACCCTTTTTATCGTTTTTATCGCTATATTTTTTCTCTTGATTTTTATAATGCGGTTTTTCTTCTTTAACTACCAATCTTTGAATCAATGGATTCAAAATTTTTCTTTGCTTTGCATTATTAATATGAAAATAAATTTCTTTTTCTCTTTTTTTAAAAATTCTTTCTACTTCCTTATAATCTATTTCCTTAACATCTAAAATAGCATGTTTAGCTTCATGTTTTACTCTTGGCAAATTTCTTGCTTTACTTGCTGCCTCAGATGCTGTTAAAGCTTTCACTACAAAAACGCCTGGATAATATCTATTTCTTCCTACATGTCCACATTTAACAACAACTTTAAAATTTTTTACTTTTATAGAATCTTGCATGGTAACTACTGATGTTTTAAAATAATGAAACAATGTAGACATTTGTGAATGATATTTTTCTTTTATGTATTTACTACTTTTCTTGTAAACTGACCTTAATGCAGAAAATTTGGTTTTTGCAGTGTGAGGAATTTCTTTTTTATTAACAATATTAAAACAAATCCTGCTAAAATCTTGGAAATTAATTATAAATTTTGCATCGTATATACAAGTCAACTCTGGCATTTGTTCTTCTTTATTATAAAAATTATTTAAAATTTTAATCACAAGTTCTTTATTTCCTGGTGCTATTTTGTCTACTTCTTTTGCGATTGTTTCCTTATCATAGTATATAGGCCTGCCTTTAATACTATTTAATTTAGAAAAAAATGTAGCCATAACTACAAGCATCTTCATTAAGTTCCCTTTCTTTTGTCAAATCGTAAGCAAGTTTACAAACGGGTTGTAAATATTTTTCATAAAATCTGCTACCCGTAACCTTTAAATTTAAACTTTTGTAATATCTATCTAATTTATCTAAAATTGTATCCATGTTTAAATTATAAAATATATTTTTTACTTAGTCAATAGTTAAATTTTTATAAATTAAAAAATTTATAACTATTTTTACAATACGCTTATAGTATTGATTTTTTTAATAATTTTGTTATAATTATATTTATGAATAATAACAAAAAACAAAATGTAGAAATTCTTGCACCAGCTGGTAATTTTGAAAGTTTAAAAGTTGCAATAGACAATGGAGCAAATGCTGTTTATCTTGGACTTGAAGACTTTAACGCAAGAAACAATATTGAAAATTTTAATACGGAAAATTTGCATGAAGTCGTTGATTATGCACATTTTTTTAACGTTAAAATTTACATAACCATAAATGTTTTAATTAAAGATGATGAATTTGAAAAAATTATTGATATTGTAAAAAAATCATTGCAAGCAAATGTAGATGCTTTTATTGTTCAAGATATTGGGCTTGCATATTATTTGAAGCAAAAATTTCCAAACATTGAATTGCATGCAAGCACACAGATGGGTTTTAATAATTTAGAAGGTGTTTTATTTGCTAAAAAACTTGGTTTCAAACGTGTTGTGCTGGCAAGAGAAACTCCCCTTGCAGAAGTTAAACGAATAAAAGAAAATTGCGACATAGAACTTGAATATTTTATTCAAGGTGCTTTGTGTGTGGCTTATTCTGGGAATTGCTATTTATGTTCACTCCTTGCAAACAGCAGTGGTAATAGAGGGCAATGCAAACAATTTTGTCGTCTCGCTTATTCAATGAAAAATGGAAATATAAGCAAAGATGGTTACCTTTTAAGCACCAAAGACTTTTGCATGATACCCAAGCTTAAAGATTTGATTGATGCTGGAATTTACAGTTTGAAAATTGAAGGTAGAGCAAGAAGACCTGCATATGTAGCACAGTCTGTCAAAACTTACAGAAAAATAATTGATAATAATTTTAATTTCTCAGATGAAGATATTCTAGATTTAAAAAAGGTTTTTAACCGTGGTAATTTTGCATGTGGCTATTTTGATAATAACAATATAATATACAGCAAATGTCAAAACCATATTGGTGTTGAAATTGGAAAAGTAATTGATTTTGTACAAGGAAAAAAATTTAATGAAGTATTTATCAAATCAAATTATAAAATAAAAAAAGGTGATGTAATAAAATTTTTCAAAAATGATAAAGAAATTGGAATTGTAGCAGTAAACGACTCAAACGAAAAAAAATGTGGGATTTATAGAATAACAACTACAAATCATATTGAAAATAATTCTATTGCAAGATTGATTGTTGATAGTGATAAAGAAAAGGAACTCTTGACAAAACATAAACAAATTTATGTTGACATTGATTTTTATGCCAAACAAAACCAAAAAGCAAAGTTAATTTTAAAAACACAAAACATCAATGTTGAGATAGAAAGCGATTTTTTTGTAGAAAAAGCAAAATCTTCTCCTATAAATGAAACTGATTGTAAAACTCAATTTTCAAAACTTGGAAAACTTTTCTCTCTTAAAAGTTTTTTTTGTGAAATTGGGAATGTTTTTATAGCAAAATCTCAACTTAACCAACTAAGAAGACAGGCGCTTGAAAAATTAAAGCAAGAGATGATAAATGATTATAACAATAAAAACAATATAAATAAAAAAAGAATTGAGGCAGACGACAAAATATTTATTTCAAATTCAATTTCAACAAGCAAAAAAATGGCTCTAATAGACAAATTTGATAATTTTGAAAAATTTAAAAATAAATATGACTTATTTATATTTCAGCCAAATACGATAAACACAACAGAAATAAAAGAATTATACAACAAATATAATCATCATAAAGTTTTTATTTCTTTTCCTATAATGGTAAATGAAAAAGAAATTGAAATTATCAAATCTTTACTTGATTATTGTAAAAATTGGGGTATCTACGCAAACAATTATTACACTTTATCTTTAACAACTCCAGATAGGATTGTGCTCGGAAGCAATATGAATGTTTTCAACTCTTATACTATAAAATTTTATAAAAACATTGGAATTGAAAAAATTGTGTTGACAATTGAAGATATAGATAGAAATTTAATACAAAACAACGGAACATCATTGTTTTCTTTTACAAAATTTTATCCTGAATACATGTATCTTAAGCACTGTCCTTTAAAGGAACATTTTTCAAGTAAATGCGATAATTGTCTTTACAAAAATAATTTGAGTTGCAAATTGAACAACAAAGAATTTGTTTTGTTGAGACGAAAATTTTTACAATGCAACTTTGTTTTAAAAAGTAAAGCATTAATTTTAACAAAAACACCTGAAAATATTTCTAGCATAGAAGAAATATTTTAAATTAAAAAAATAAAACAAGGATTTTTATTACATAGAACTAAAATTATAAAATTAGAAGGACAAACGAACAGAAGTGCAAATGCCATTAATCAAGCACTAACACAAACTAAAAAAGAAAAACAAGTTGATGATAAAAACAAACAAAAAACAAGACAAGAACTAGAAGATGAAATTTTACATCTTCAACAACTTATTAAAGAGCAAGAAGAACAAGATCGCATAGAACAAGAACTAGAAGAAAAGCGTAAACAGAAAAAACGACAACAAGCAGAAATGTAAAAATTTCGCAAAAAAACACTTTATAATAAGATATAATATTACACGATAATAAACGGCATTTTGCAAAAATTTGGAACAAATTCGTGACAAATTCGTAGACATTGCCAATTTTTTAATGTTTTTAATAAAAAAATAAACAATTTTAATTGAAAAAATTTGAACCCACAAGTTAAGATTTAAGTCTTGATTTGTGGGTTATTTTTTTTTGCATAAATAAGAACCTGCGTTGCAGAACCTTGCGTAAACTAAAAAAAATCTAGCGAAACCTAAAATCGCTAGAAGTCCCTTTAGTAATGGAATTTATGGTGCTCCACGAGGGATTCTAACCCCCAACCCTTGGTTCCGAAGGGGCGACCTGAAAATGCCAAGAGTTCGACTTTTCGTATCATATTTTACCATAAAATATCATATCAAAAATCTCTCAATCCCTTTATTTTTCAGCATTTTCGCCACTTCTTCTTATCAAACAATACTATACAATACTTCCACCTAAAAATACAACACAAACACCCCGTTTGCAAAAGTCTTGCATTTTTCTTGCAAAAATTTGTAACATTTTAAGCTATGTTAATTTGTTTTTTAAATGAGGTTACGCATAATAATAAATATTTTTATTAAAATTTATTCTTTAAAATATCTTGTTTATGTTTTTTTTGTTATTGTCAATATATGCGTTGATAATCCAAGCATTTCTTTTTTTTCACATACTCTTAATTGCCAATCTTTTATAATTTCAAATTCCTCCTCATCAAGTTGGTTTGAATGTTCCTTTAAAATTTCAAATAACCCATCAGTAGAAATATCTTTAATATGTTTTAATCCTGCGTCTTTAACATATTTTTTAAATTCATCAATAAAATATGATTTATAAATATCTTCAGAAAAAGATTTAAAATAACCTATATCGTTAAATAAATTTTTACATTTTTTTAGATTTTTATTTATAAGTCCATATCTAATTATAATTGCTGTAGGTGAAAGAAAGGTAAATAAAACAAATCCTCCTTTTTTACAAATTCTAACACTTTCACTTATGGCTTTCTTAATATCTTTTTCTTCAAATAAATGAGAGAGAACTCCATTTACAAACACAATATCGAAACTTTCATTTTTAATTGATTTTAAGTTTATTATATCAGCTATAACTGTTTTTATATTTTGTTTCTTTGGAAAAGACGAAAAATATTTGCCAAATATGTCCACTGCGGTGATTTCAATGTTTCTGTTTGATAATTCTGGAGTAAAAGCTTTAATACCTGAACCAATTTCGATAACTTTATCTCCTTCTTTTATATATTTGTTCAAATATAAACATGTTATATATCTTTCAAGTTTTGCATAATTTGAAGGATTTTCAAATTTTTCATCGTTTCTATTTTTATAAAAATTATAAAGATTATCAACTCTTTTGTTCATAACTTTTCTCCTATCAATCCGATTATATCACACTATATTAAATAATTTACAAAATTTTCATTATTTTTTAATATTGTGTCAATTTTTTTATTATAAAAATAGATATACAAAAATTACAAAATAAAATACAAAACACCCCATTTGCAAAAATCTTGCATTTTTCTTGTAAAAATTTATAATAACAACTAGAATTGTTAAAGATTTTATATTTACAAATTTTTATTGTGGAAATTGGTTGTCAAAAAAATTTTCTATAATAAATGTTGAAATATATGACACTAAATCTTGAATATTGAAAATATATATGTTAAAGTAATTTTAGATTAATAAACTTACGTTTAGGTTGTTCACTTTTTGTGGTGGGCAACCTATTTGTTTGAAAGGAAAAATATGGATAAATTTGAAAAGGAAATGTTAGAGAATAATAGAAAGGCTGCGATTGCAACACAAGAAAACAACGATAAGATTTTAACCATTCCAAGTTATTTAACAAAGGAAGAAAAGGTTGCATATAGCGAGATTGTGCAAACCTTAAAAGAAAGCATCCATTACAGGCTATCTTCAACTGATGCTGAACTAATTTGGCAATATTGTCAGATCAAAATTATGCGTGATAGAGCTTGGCGAGAATACAACAAAAACCCAGATAGATATATTCGTATAGTTACAGGAATTTGTAGTGATGGAAAAACGCCAAAAGTTATGGTTAAAGAAAATGAACACTATAAAACATTAATAGATTGCAATAAACAACTCGAAAAGATTTTAAAAGATTTGAGATTGACACCAGAAGCAAGAAAGAAAAGATATTTTTAGTTGTCACTATGCAAAACAAAAGATTTGTGCTATAATTAAATAGAGGTTAAAAATGTATACAGGTTATTTTGGAAAAATGAAAAGTTATCCTAAGGATAAAGAATATAGATATGTTTCTATTGCAAGGTTTAATAAATTTTGGTCAGGAGAAGAATATAAAAAGTTGACACCACCTGCAAGTATTATAAAAATTGAAGATAAAGAACTTTATACAAAGTTGTATTATGAGCAAGTATTAAACAACTTAAATCCGCAAGAAGTGTATAATGAACTTGGAGATAATGCTGTTTTGTTATGTTATGAAAAATATGCAGATATTGAACAAGGAAAAACATTTTGTCATAGGCATATGGTGGCTAAATGGCTAGAAGAAAAACTAGGAGTTGAGGTAAAAGAATTAGAAAATGAGAATAAAGACAATAGTCAACAATTACATTTCTAACTTTATTAATGAAAATAAATTTAGAAATATTTATATCTATGGGTCTAAGTACTTACAGATAGAAAAATTAATAAGTAAATCAACATCGTCATCAATAATTGGTGACGATGTTGATTTTTGTAACACATTACTTGCAGAATATTATTTAAATAGGGATAAAAAAATTATTCTTCCAGACCATGTGTGTAAATCTTTACGAATAGAAAATCAAGATGTTTATTCAAGTGTAGAGAAAGTTGCATTAGCAATTATTGGAAATAAAATCCTTCATAAAGAAAGCAATTATCACTCCACAAGGTTAAATGATAATATAATTAAAAATTTAGATTTATTGGTTAAACAAATAGTTCAAAAAGTTGAAGGAGAAGACATAAAATTAACAGATTTTAAGCAAATGAGTTTAAAAGATTTTACAAAATTGCCAGAAAAAGAAGATTTGTTGATAATTGACAATAGAGATTCTAACAATTTAAAGAAAAGTTTGCATGAACAATTACTTGATATTGGTACAAGTTTCATAATTTTATCTAAAAAGGATATCAATAATTTGGGGGAATATAAAGTATTGCATAGTAAAACTATTAAGATATTCTCAAATTGCATAGAAAACAATATGTTAATATCCAAACAAAACAACAAAACAGATAAACAATTGTCTTTTGATACTATTGAAAATGATAATATTGAACATGTTGCCTTAAAGCAATTAAATCATACTCAGTTCAATTCTTTAAGACAAAAATATTTAAGCAAACAAATTCACTTTACCGGCACTCCTAAAGTTTGTTATGGATTATTTAGCGGAAACAAAATATTTGGAGTCTTTGGTTTAACAAATGATTATAATCATAAACCACCAAAGGATATTGAGCATCCGTCAGTTTATTTGATGACAGATTTTTGTGTTAAAAGTTCAATAAATAAGTTAAGCAAACTTGTTTTATATTGTATTTTAAGTAAAGATGTGAAAATGTTGGCTGAAAGATTAGTTAGCAAAGAAGTTAAAAGTATATTTACTAATGTATTTACGAAACATAAAAGTTCTATAAAATATAGAGGTTTGTTTGATTTACATACTAGAAAAGAATTAGAAGATAAATCATTTAACTTAACATATATTTCAAAATTTGGTAATTGGACATTAAAGGAGGCTGTAAGCTTATGGAAACAGAAATTATAAAAATAGACCCAAGAAAAATAAAACTTTTAGAAGTCAATGCAAGATATATGAAACCTGAAGAATATGAAAAGTTGGTTTCAAATATAAAGAAAGATGGTAAACTAACTTCAGTCCCATTTTGCTATTACAATGAAGATAATAAAATTGAGGTGCTTTCTGGCAACCACAGAGTAATGGCTTCTATTGAGGCCGGACTAAATGAAATACAAGTAATGCTTTGTAAAGATAAACTTTCAAAAGATAAAGCATTAGCAATTCAATTAAGCCACAATTCTATAGTAGGACAAGATGATGAGGAATTGTTAAGAAAATTATATGCAGAACTCGAAAGTTTGGAATTTAAAGAATATTCAGGACTGACAGATGATTTCATAAATTTTTGCAAGCAAACTGAAAAAGATTTTAAAATACCTAATTTACAGTATCAAGCAATTAATTTACTATTCTTACCTAAGGAAATAAATGATATCAAAAATTGTTTAGAAGATTTAGGCGAACTGTTAAATAGCTTTACAATTCTAGCAAACATAAAGGATTATGATAACTATTTGGAAACTTCATCTTTAATTTCTAAATGTTTAAATATCAAAAATCCATCCACCACTTTTTTATCAATATTAGAACTCTCAAAACAAAATATCAACAATTTAAAGAAAATAGCTTTTGATAATGAAAATATAGATTATACTCCTATTTCTACGATATTAGGAAGAAGTGATATAAATAAAGAATACGCTATTACAATAGATAATGCATTAAATAAAATGGTAGATAAAAGAATTATTAAGAAAAATGAAAAAGGGAAAGGTTTATATCTTTTAGCACAAGAATATTTAAAAAACATTAAATCGTAGAAAAGACAAAATGCTTTTTACAAAAATAATTGCATAAATTTACTTTTTTTAGTTAACAATTTAACTAAAATCAACATATAATAAAATGTTATTGCAGAAATTTTGCAATAAGGGTTGATTTATTTAAAAAATTATGATAATATATCAATGAGGTGTGAACTATGTTAGTTAATTTCTCCGTTAAAAATTATAAATCTTATAAAGATGAAGCAAATTTTACTATGAGAAAGGCTCCTAGAATAAGAGATTTATCTTATAGCCTACTTAAAGAAAAAATAAAAAGTAAGAACTTTGAAGTTTTATCATCTTCTGTATTATATGGCCCAAACGCATCCGGCAAAAGCAATATTCTTGACGCGATGAACACATTAAAACATATTATATTGCGAGGTTCCATTAAAAATGCTCCACCAATAGCAGGAACTCCCAATGCTCAATCAAATCTAGAGTTAATACCTTTTATTTTTGGTGCAGAAAATCCAATAAATTTTAAAATTGAATTTATTTATAATAATTTTCACTATTTATATGAATTATCTATTAATGTAGGAGAATTTCTGTCAAGCAGTCAATTTAGAGAAATTGAATACGAAAAACTTGATATTAATTTTGTCAATATATTTGAAAGAGAGAGAAATAATCTAAAAAGACTAAGTATATTAAAAGATTATAAAGATGATTTTATAGATGATATTGATACGGATAAAATAAAATCAATGTTTAACGAAACTTTGGTTGAAGACTCTATTTTTCTTACTAACGGTTTTAAAAATATTAGCAAAAAGTTTAGCCAAGATATAATTAAATGGTTTGAAAGTGATTTAATAATTATTCCTAAGTTAGAAGGAACATTTAGCTTACCTATATTTGAAGATAAAAAAGTTTACATTGATACTTTTGTTAATAATATTGCAAAACAGTCAGGAATTAGCGGTTCTGATATTGCTTATATTAAAGATGAAAGCTCGAAAACTGTTACCGTTTCATTAATTCAAAAAGATAAAGACTCAAGCAAAGGCACATTCATACCTGTAAATGTTGTAGAATCCTATGGAACAGCAAGAATAATTCAGTTAATGCCAATTATTTTAAGCGTTTTACAAAACGGCTCAGTATTAGCGGTTGACGAACTGGATGGGGCTTTACATCCAATGCTAATGATGAATATAATTAGTATTTTTCATAATGATGAAATAAATATTAACAATGCTCAATTAATTTTTAACACACACAACCCTATATATTTAAACAATTCTATATTTAGAAGGGATGAAATTAAATTTGTTGAAAAAGATTTAAATACTCATAGTAGTGTCCTTTATGCATTGTCTGACTTTGGTACAAAAGGTGAAAATTCCGTAAGAAATACAACAGATTATATAAAAAATTATTTTATGAATAAGTATGGGGCTATTTTAGACATTGATTATACTGATATCTTCAAAGATGCTATGAGAGGTGTAATAAATGAAAAAAGCAAATAAAACCTTTTATGTATCCACTGAGGGTGATGGTGAATTGTTATATTTAGACAAACTGCAACAACTTATAAACAATGGAAATTATCACTATACCGTAAAATTTGTAAAAAAGAAAACAAAACCAACTTCATTTGTAAAATCCAATTTCAATGGATATAAGGAGTTTCCATATTTTCATATTTGTGACTACGAAGGGAATACGGATGAGAATATTAAAAAATTTACGCACATTATGGATGATGTCAAAGAAGCAAGAATAATAAAAAAATGTAAATATAATTTATGCTATACAAATTTTTGCTTTGAGTTGTGGTTGATTTTACATAAAACAAGATATCGTAAATCATACGCAAACAAACAGAACTACAAAGATGACATAAACACTTTGTATGATTGCAACTTTAATTCTTGGGATGATGTGAAAAAAGAAGATAATGTTAAATCTATTCTTAATAGTATAACAATGCCCGATGTAATTAACGCAATAAGTTATGCCAAAGAATTGGAGTCATTTAACTCCAAAAATTGTCATCTTCAAGAATATAAAGGCACAAAATATTATAAAGAAAATCCATCATTAAATTTACATGCGTTTATAGAGTTTGTTTTAAAAAAATGTGATGTTATATAATATCATGGCAATATTAACTATCATAAAGATAGCAATTCGCGTTAAAAAGTTAATTAAAGCAAGCAAAGGCGTTTTTCTTCCATTGATAAAGGAGGTAAAGCTTATGTTTACTAAAATCAATCAACTTCTTGTAATTTGCGTGCGAATTGAATATTGCCAGACGCGAAAAACAAGAAGTTGGCCAGAGCAAATCTCTGGCTTTTTATATATAAATTATAGGTTTGTTTTGCTTTTGGGCGTATTTGACAGTGTTATAAGCACCGCTTTTGTAGGCTTCTTGGATGTGACAGACAAGTAGGTCGCAATTATCGATTATCCACTCGTTTCGTTTTGTGATTTTTTGTTTATAGTGTAAATCTTCTAGTTCCGGTAAAATAGTTTCATCGTAATATGATGGTATTGGATATTTTTCTTTGTCGTGGTGATAATATGTTAAGATTAAAATAAGTTTTATGTGTGGATATTTATTTTTAAGTTTCAAAACTGCATTTCTGCACTTATTATCAAAAGCTCCATAATTTCCGTCATAAAATATTGTATAGCCTTTATTGATTAAATCTTCTAACACTTGCAAAAGTTTTTCTCCTACCCCTATCGATTGCCATTCATATCTATGGCCTGCAAAAGCAACAACTTTATTTCTATTTATTCCCATTTTATACTCCTATATAAAGGGAATAAAATAGATGGTATTTCCACTTATTATAACTAACTTCTATTTTTATATTAAGTGGCAAAGGGTTATAAAAATATTATTTAAAACTATCAATCAATATAAATATAAAGGCTTAACTAAAATAGTTTTGCATAAAAACTTAATGAAAAAGACTGAAAAGGGAAGAAAAAAGACCATCTATTATAAAATTAGATGGTCTTTTTAAATTTTTTTATATATACTCAAACAGAGTATTTTTAAATTAAATTTTTTTCATATCAGCGTAAGAAATTGTAGTATCCCAACCACCAACAACTTCGCCAGCATGTTTGTTTATACCCGTGTAAGACAAACTACTGTCTTCATATCTACGGAATTGAAAAACTGCTTGGTTCATAAGTTCTGCATTAAATAATCCTAAACTTGTTAATAATTCAAAATCATTTACTTCAAGGCCTGTAACTCTCTTAAATAATCCGGGTTCAAGTTGCGTTATAACATCTTTTAGAACTTGTTCGCGATAATCTGTTAAATACATAAAAATTGGAATACGAGTTGCGAATTTAATAAGTTTTTCCTGAATTTGTTTTCGTTTTGATTTGTATTCTTTTTCTTCTTCAGAAATTTCTTTCTTTTCTTTATCAGTTAAATCTCTGCCTTCCTGTGAAGCTTCTTTTTTTATCTTCTTTACGGCATTCGATTTATTAACAATTATTTCAATATCACTTTGCAAGTTAAGATTTCTAAAGCCTTCAATATTCATTAAGGCATCAAGTGCTCGTTGATTATTCAGTAATCTTTCCAATGTTATATTATCTACATTAACAAGACAAGCACTTTCCCAACGTCTAGCTAGTAATGTTGCTGTCGTTCCACTTGTCGCAATATCCAAAAGTTCGCTAGGACTAATATTTTTCATTGTCATACCATCATAAGATAGCACTGGTAAGAATTGTATAAATTCAGCAACTTTTTGTTCGGGATTTATATCATCAATGTTTAATCTACAAGAATATTCTTCAATTTGTCTAAGTGCACGGTCTGGAGCAAAGTCAAATATGTAGCATTCCTTTTTTATAATTTCATCTTCATTAGGATTAAGTCCTGTTGGATTTTTTAATACCCACGGAGATTGAACTCTAAATGCAGATTGAAAATATGTTTCCGGACTTGATAAATTTCTTAACATAAATATTCCAGTCCAAGGTTTGACCGTTACACCAGTTGTTAATTTACCACAAGAAAGAGTAATAGTTTTTGTTTTTAATGGATCGCTTGTCATTGCTTTTTTAACTGGTTTTAATGCTTCAAGACCAATTCCTGCACGAGTTCCAGCACAAACAATAATGTTATAACTTTGATAAAATAAGTTTTGTTTTTCATGCAATAAATTATTCATCGCATAGCAACTTGCAACATTTGGCAAGAACCATAATGTATGCCCAAGAATTTCTTGCATATTTGCTTTGTTAGTTGTAAAGGGAAGTATTGCTTTTTCTGCGCCTTGCTTTAAATTGTCAACAGTTGTTTCAAGGTAGTTTCCACGAATTAAATCAAGCCATTTTTGAACTTCTTCTTTAAAAACAAACTCTGCATTTTCATAATCTCCTTTTGCAGAAAAAAATGTGTTTAAATCAAATTCGTTATATTCTCCTTTAAGTGCAATTTCTCTAATTGCATCTGGCAACTGATATGTCATCAAAACCATTCTTGGCAAACTAGAATAAGGATTGTTTGGACCTTTCCAATCTTCTTTTGCTTTTTGCTCATCAGAGTAAGTCCAGTTGTATATTTGTTCTTCTACAAATTCGCCATTGGCAATAGCTCTAAATGGCGTGCCAGATAAATATAAATAATAATTTGTTGTTATTGGCATAATCGCTTCAACATCACTTGCGTTCTGATTGTCATTAAAAAGCTTATTTGAAACATCTTTATCATAATCTTCTTTTTCAAATAAATCTTTTGCATTGTCACGCCAAGCCCCAAAATGGTATTCGTCGAACACAACCAAATCCCAATTAGTTGTATGAACCCATTCATTCTTTGGCTTTATCATTCCATCTTTTAAACCTAAATAATCTTGAAAAGAGCCAAAACAAACAATAGGTTTTGACATATCTAAATTTTCAAACTTTAACTCGGTATGTCTTGAAATAAATTGCCAGCCTTCAAAATCAATGTGAGAGTTTAAATCTTCTTCCCAAGAACCTTCAACTGCAGGTTTGAATGTAAGTATTAAAACTTTTTTAAATCCCATAGTTTTGGCAAGTTCATAGGTTGTAAAAGTTTTTCCAAATCTCATTTTGGCGTTCCACAAAAAGTGAGGTGACATTTTAGGATTTTCTGCTTTAATAGATTTAAAATATTTTATTGTTTTGTCTATGGCATGGGTTTGTTCAGGACGAAGTTTAAAATTTCGAGTTCTTCGCTCTTTATTTTCAATTCTATTTTTTATTGTAAAAACTGCACTTTGAATATCACGAACCGAACATTTAAACCATTCGCCACCAACATTATCAAATCCTTGTTTTTCTAATAATTTGTGAACATCATGGTCGGTAAAATAACTGCCATCTTCTCGCATTGTACTTTCGCTAAACACAATTTTATATGGCATTTTATCTGGTGTGATAACAGGAAATTGTTCAGCAACTCTTTCTTCCACATTTACTTTTGTTGTATATCCAATCTTTAATAATCCTTTGTGATTTGGATTAGTATCTTCATAGGCATAAACTTGTGGTTTTATTTGCCTTGGGAAAAATTCTTTATGCATTTGCTTGCTCCATTAATTTAATATATTTATCTTGATTTGTAATTATAGGCTGGTGGGTTTCATCATTTTCAATATTTAATTTATTTAATAATAATAATATTAAAGCGTCGCATAGTTTTTTTAAAAAACAACAACCAGTATAATCAATATTTCTTTTATTACTTTTTATGTCATATTCATACCAATATCGTAAATCTACAAAATAATGGCTTACTTCTTTTAATCTTTTTTGAATTAAATTCTTATTATTAGATTGCGAATATGTTAATAAATAATCTAAACTAACTATAGACTTTATTATTTTTTTATCATTTTTATTTAATTTTTCAAAAAGATTGTTTAAATGATGTGATTTTGCAATTTTTTGCTTATCAACAAATAGCAATGTTTTAATAAATATTTCACAAGCAAATGAAAGATTGATAATGATGGTATTAATGCTATCACATGAAATATTTGGGTATTCAATTTCTATATTATTATTTAATTTGTGGCATAGAATATAAAAATCATAAGCATTTTGAAACATATTGAATTCTTTAAGGTCTATCATCTTATTTTACTCCATAGGTTTTATCGTTGATTCTATAAAATTAATTTCATCTTGTGATAAGTTATATTTTGCATATAATTCTTTATCTGTCCAAGGTTTTGAAAAATCTTGCATAGGAACAAATTGGTAAACCATTCTAGGTCCATTTTGAGTTTTCTTTTTTATACTTACTAAATATCTAAAAAATTTAGTTTTGATATATGAAATAATATTATTACATTCATTTTGATTATAATTTTTGTTATATCCAATAACTAAATATGTTTGTGAGCATACACTATTTTTGTCTCCTAAAAATGGTTGTCCCAAAACTTGCGAGTCGTTACCAGTTCCGCCTGCTGCTGGAATGTAGACTTTAAATTCAGAAATAGTATCAAGGTTTTTAGATATGTCTTCTTTTTTAACCCATGCGTAATCCAACTTATGAATGTTTTTATTTAAATAATATTTAATATTGTAAAGATCATCTTTTTGTTTTTTATATCCGCTCCAACTAGATGTTAAAGTCTTTTTATTTGTATAGAAATCTTTTGGACTAACTATGTTACTAAAGTTTTTGTTATCATCTATCATATAATTATTTTCTTTTTTAACTATTTTTTTTATTATACCTAATGAGTTTATATCTCGAATAACTATACCAGAATTCATAGAATCCAAATAGTCAAAATTACTTAACAAATTATTATTTATATCATGTAAGAAATATTGACATTTTCCACTATAATCTCTTTCCCATAAGAAATAACAAACGCCACCTTTAATTTCAACTCCTGGAAAGCAAAGAGATGCATCTATATAGTCGTGTAAAATTTTTAATTTGTTTTCTTTTAACATATCATCAACCCATTCATCAGGGATTCCTTCGGTACTACGAGTCATCCAACGTGATGGAATAATCATAGAAAGATATCTAGGTTGCATTTTTTTTGCTTGTTGAACAAACAGGTGATAAATTGCTTTTGCTTTTGAACTATTTCCACTAGTGTTTCCAACATTAAATTGATATGGTGGATTACCAATAATTACATCAAATTTCATATTAAATATCTCCTCAGGGTTGTATGTATGAATAAATTGATATGCAAATACTTCCATATCTGTTCTTTTATATGTTTCTTGTGTTTGGCTTACACCACAAAATTCACAACGCAAATCTTCATTCCAAGTATGCTTTATATTATCAAACTTAACATTTCCATCATTATTTGTGAAACAATCACAAATTGAATATTTACCATCAGCTGTTTTGCTGCAATATAAACTTCGGCGAGATAAAAGCGATGTTAATCTTGTTATTGCAATCCCAAAAAGTTGTTTTGTAAATATATGGTTTATTCTATCTTGCAAATCAGGTAATTTGTTTTCAAGGCCAACGAGTAAACGCTTTGCTATTTCACGCAAAAACACACCTGATTTAGTGCAAGGATCCAAAAATGTTGTTTCAGGATTTTCAAATAATTCTTGTGGCAAAAGGTCTAACATTTCATTTACAATTTTTGGTGAAGTAAAAACTTCATCAGAACTTAAATTAGCTAAACAATTTAGAACATCTGGCATATGTGTGTTGTTACTCATTTTATTTCTCCTTTGTTAAATCTAAATAATGGGTAAGAGGATAAGTTTTTATTGGTTTTTCAATAAAATCCCCAAGTAATGTTTGTTGTCCGTTTTTGTCTTTTGTTAGTAGTTGTTCATAAGAAAAATCTCGTCTTTGAACTAAACTACCTTTAACAAAACTCCATTCAGCAAAAACAATTGGTTGTTCTTCGTTTGTTTTCATTGTTAAAGCATCACCACACAAAATATTTTTTGTTAAGACAAATTTCACAATTTCTAAATATTCTGTTTTAATTTGCTTTTTGAAAAGTGATTTATAATAATCTTCAAATAAGTTTAAAAGTCTTTTTATACATTCATCAATATTGTCTTGCATGATGTCTACACCATAAATTGACATCACTGCAATAAGTGCATTTTTTTCATACTCCCATTGGCTTTTTTTATATCTAAATTTAACAACTTCAAGTTTTCGTCTTAAAATTTCAATAAGGAAATTACCATTTCCACAAGCTGGCTCTAAAAATCTGCTATCTATTCTTTCGGTTTCTTGTTTTACAAGATCAAGCATTGCATTAACTTCTCTTTGATTTGTAAAAACTTCGCCTTTATCTCTAACTCTTGTTTTTGATTTTATTTGTGCTGACATAAAAAAGTCTCCTTGGCTTATAGCAAAGAGACCTTTTAGGTGGCATTATTGAATTAAATAAAAATCATCTATTCTTGCAAT